>NZ_JBFAQY010000007.1:0-318686 GCF_040678965.1 Streptosporangium sp. NPDC049248 | reverse complement strand
GTCGTCGGTGAGCAGCCGCATCATCCGCCCCAGCGCCTCGCGGTCGGTGCCCGGCAGCAGGTCAAGGCCGACGAACACCCCGTACGCCTGTGGCATGGTCGCGATGCCCGCCTGGTGGGCCCCGTCGAAGGGTTCCACCGCGGAACCGCCGGAGACGGGGACGGGGACGGCCCGAGCGGGCCGGGGGGCGGCCGCCGGAACGGCCTGGTCGGGAGCGCAGGCGGCGAGGGCGCCGGCCGCGGTGACGGCGCCCCCCGCGAGCAGTCCCCTACGGCTGATTCGGGGGTCTGACATGAGTTCTACTCCGCTTTTCGGTCAGCCGTGGCTCTCGCCCATGTCCATGCCCTCGTGCCCCTTGGGGTCCGTGCCGGGCTGGTAGTTCTCCTGGCCTCCGGCGAAGTCCTTGCCGACCGCGGTGAACTCCAGGGTCCCGCCGTCCTTGAGGGTGAGGGTGAAGGGGATCTCAGCGCCGGGCCTCACCGCTTCGGTGACGCCCATCAGCATGATGTGGTCGCCGCCCGGCTGGAGCTGATGCGTGCCCCGCGCGGGGATCACGATCCCGCCCTCCTTGGGTCGCATGACCATCTTTCCCGCGGATTCCACGACTTCGTGCAACTCGACCTTCGGCGACAGCGACGAGGCGGCGGAGACGACCGTCACCTCGGCGTCGGTGTTGTTGACCAGGGTGCCGAAGGCGGCGCTCATCCCCTTCTTGGCGGTCTTCACCCACGGGTCGGTGATCGTCAACGCGGGGGCGGCGGGGGCGGTGGGAGCGGGGGTGGCGGGGGCCGCCGCCGGGGCGACGGTGCTCTGGGAGCCGCACCCGGTCAGGGCCACCACGGCCGCGACCAGGATTCCGGCAGGGGTGATACGACGAACGGACATGGTGATGCCTCTCTTCTGGCCGGGCAGCCGACAGGCCGCGGCCGGACGCCGCTCGATGGCCATGCCGGACAGGCAGCCCGGAACTGTCACGCTGGTTCGGTTCGCCGGGCGGCAGGAAGGCCGCATCGGCGCAGGCCCGCGCGTGCGGGCTCGGGAACGGGCGACACCCCCGGGTGACCCGCGCGGTCAGCCGGAGGTCGCGGTGACGGTCCGGGGAGGGCCGCGCCGGCTGAGAACGTGGCGCAGCACGGCGGAGCGGAGAGGGCCGGGCTCGCTCGCGGACGGGGTGAGGAAGGCCACGTACGCCGGGGTCACCGGCACGATGAGCACGCGGCCGAACCGCGCACCGAGTCGTCGCAGCAGCGCCCACAGCGCCGCCTCGCCGCGCGCCAGCCAGAGCGCGGTCAGTCCGACGGCCCACCCGTGCGCCACCAGCATGCCCAGTCCGGGCAGCAGCCCCGCGTGGACATGCCCGCCGACCTCGACCGGGGACGCGGTGTGCGCGAGGGAGAACAGCACGTGCACCCCGGCCTGCACGCCCGCCAGCAGCGGCAGGATCACCGCCAGTGTGCGCTCGCGCCCCGAGGTGGCGAGGGCCGCGCCGAAGGCGAGGGCCAGGGCGGCGGCCGCGCTCGGCGCGGAGACCGAGCCTCCCGCGAGGACGTGCGCCATCACGCTCAGGCCCAGGCAGACCGCGGCGAAAGCGGCGGCGCGGGCGATGCGGAAAGGCCAGGTCGCGAGCATGGTCCGGCAATCATCCCATGCCCCCGTGGAGGTCCACGGACCGCCCTTGGCGGAGCGGGCGCGCAGAATCCCGGGCAGGTCACCACACTGACGTACTCACCGGTAACTGAGTAGCCGCGCTCATGCCTCGAAAGGCGGATCGTCTCGACGATGGGAACATGACACGACCGGTGAAGAGCACCACGACCGCCGCCTTCTACCTGCAGGCCGTCATCTCGTTCGGGCTGTCGGTGGCGGCCATGGTGATCGGTATCGCCTACCTGCCCGTGACCGCCTGGGTCCGGTCCTTCATGGGCATCGGGCTGCTCTACGTGGTGACGTCGACGTTCACTCTCGCCAAGTGCGTCCGGGACCGTACCGAGGAGGCCGCGGTCGTCAGCCGCGTCGACCAGGCCAGGCTGGACAAGCTGCTGGCCGAGCACGACCCCTTCAAGAACGACTGACGCCCTCCCGGCCACGGAGCCGGGCGCGGACTCAGGGCGCCGGAGACTCGCGGATCTCGGCCAGCGAGATCCGCATGGCGTCGGCGGCGCGGGTGAACCAGTCGGAGATGGTGGCCAGCTCGTCCGGGCCGTAACTCTCGAAGAGCTCGATGAGCCGCCGGTAGGTGGGTTCGTACGCCACCGCGACGCGGGCCGCCGGGTCCCCCTCGGGGACGATCCGGATGCGGCGGCGGTCGTGGGGGTCGGGGACGCGCCGGGCGTAACCCGCGCCCTCCAGGCGGTTGACCACCCCGGTGACGGCCCCGGTGGTGAGACCCGCCAGTTCGGCGAGACGCCCCGCGGTGAGCGCCTCCCCTTTCGCACCGAGGATGAAACCGAGACACGTCAGGTCCGTGACGTTGATGCCGAGGCGCTCGGCGAGCGCGTGCTGCCCGACCATGCTCAACGCGATCAGCTGGTCCATCCGGCTCAGGACATCCAGCGGCGAGGCCCCGGGGCTGGACTTGCCTTCCATCGCGAACTCTCCTTACCATCTAAGAAATTTAGCTCGTGAGATAAACGATGCGAGCAGATCCAACTTAGCCGCCCGCCGTCCGAGACCTCACCGGGGCCCGCGGAAGGCGGCGATCCGGATGGAGGGGGAGCGCATGGGGATAAGAGAAGACTTCGCGGAGCTGGCGGAGATCCACGAAGAGCACGACATGGGGCACACCGTGGCAGGCTGGACCGGTTCGATCGTCTGCATGACCGGTTTCGCGATCTCCGGGCTGGCGATGGTGGCCGCCGACGTCGTCCGGCCGCTCACGACAAAGATCGCACTCCGGATGGCCCCGTACCCACCTCGTCGCACATCTGACGGGATGGAAAAAAATCATACGTATCCAGTGATTCGACCCTCCACTGGGGCACCGACCGTACATACCTGGTAAGACGGAGGGAACGCCCGCCCTGTGAACTGCGGGCCTAAGGAGTCTTTCCATGCCACCCGAAGGTGTGAACGCGCTCTTCGTCTCGACCGGCGCGCACGAGGGCGCCGTCGTGGTCCGGGCGATCGGCGAACTCGACTACGTCTACGCACCGGTCTTCCGGAGGGAGATCGACCGGTTCTGGAACACGAGCACCGACGACTCTCCGCTCTCTCCCCCGTCGCTCCTCCCGGAGAGTCCACCCTCCCCGTCGCCACTGCTCCCGGGTACGCGTGCCGAGGCCGCCCCCCTGCTCATCCTCGATCTGGCCGGGCTCACCTTCTGCGACTCCACCGGGCTCGCGGAACTGCTGAGGATCCTGCGCCAGAGCCAGGAGAAAGGAATCCACCTGGTGGTGACCGGGGCGAGCCGGACACTGCGTCACATGCTCGCCACCGCCGGACTGCTGAGCTACTTCACGATGGCCGCCTCCGTGGAGGAGGCACTGCCAGTCGAGGGAGCGCTGCCACTCGGAAAGGCGCTGCCACTCGGAAAGGCGCTGCCACTCGGAGAGGCACTGCCACTCGGGGAGGCCGGGACGGTGGAAGGCTGAAGGACACCTGCGGGCGCGCGACGGTGCCGGTCTCCGGCAGGCCGCCGTGAACGGCCGGCCGCGCCCCGCGGGTGGCCTGCCCGCAGAAGTCCTGAGATATATGTCGTCAAAACACCCTCATTAGCCTGACAAGTGAGTCAATATCTTCCTACGGGAAAATCCACTCTTCGTCGAAAGTGGGGTCCCGATGCGGAAGACGTCACCGCGGGCGACCGCGGAAGCACTGCCCGAGACCCTGGACGGGCTGCCGGTGGCACCCAGGGAATTCCTTGCCCTCGTGTCCGTGGACTTCACCGGGACGTACCAGGTCTACCTGGCCGCCAAGGACGAGCGCATCAAGATGACCAGGCTCTCCATGAGCCTGCTCTCCGCCCCGTTCGCCGCCGCGATCGCACTGACCGGCGCGAAAGTGATCAGCCCGAACATGCTGGTCTCATGGCAGAGCGTGCCCTGGTACCTGTTCGCGACGGTCGCCGCGTTCGGGCTGCTCAGCGTGCTGCCCTTCCTGCGGCTGATCGAGGCGGTGAACGCGCACATGCGGACCGCGCGGGCGCTCAACAATTTCCGTCTGCTCTACGTCGTCCACCTCAAGGACCAGTTCTCGGCCCTCGGCTGGACTCCCAACCTGCCGGTGGACCCCCGCTATCCGGAGACGTACGCGCCGCTGGCCTGGCCGGGGATCAACGTGATGATGCTGGCCCTGGTCAACAGCTCCTACATCGCGGCCGGCGTGCTCGGGATGATCGGAGCCGTGCCCACCACGGCCCTGCTCCTGGTGATCATCGGGCTGCTCGCAATGATCCACTACTTCGTCTACTACGTCCGCGCCAACGTTTCCCGGCAACGCCGACTCCCACACAATCCCTTCCATTTCCCCAATGTGGAGACCTGAATGCCCGACCTCCTCAGATTCGCGTCTTGTGGGGAGACGTGGATCTGGCTGATGCGACACGTGACGAACAACGGCCGGCCCGCCCTGGACGACCGCGGCCCGATCATCGAGGCACCGGCGGTACTGTTCGAGATCACCGGTCTGGACTGGGAAGACCCGGTCCTGAGGTGCTACGGCGACGCGGGGAAGATTCCGCTGTACGCCAGCAAGTTCAGCGAGCGGTCGATCGTGCCGCCCTTCAAGTACAGCTACGGAGGGCGGCTCCGCCAGTTGCTCGGTGTCGACCAGCTCGGCTGGATCGCCGACGTGCTCCGCGCCAAGCCGTACACCAAGAGCGGTTGGATCTCGCTGACCGTTCCCGGCGAGCAACCCGACGCGGTGCCCTGCCTGACCAGCCTCGCCTTCAGGCTCCGTGCCGGGCGGCTGGCCATGACCGCCGCCTTCCGGTCCCAGAACGCGTTCACCAGCTACCTGAACTACGTGCCACTGCGCGGTGTCCAGAGCGAGGTGGCGGACGGCCTCATGGTGGGCTGCGGGTCGATGAGGATCTTCGTCGACGTACCGCACATCTACGTCGCGGACTCGGCGACGGTCGGCAGGATCCTCCGGCTGTCGGAACGCGACGGGCTCGGCGCGGGAGACCCCGCGCCGAGCCCCGACGTCGAACCCGCACCCTCCGCCGACCTGGCGGCGCCGGTACGGTGACCGGTCACCTGAAGCGGCGCAGCCGGAGGCTGTTGCTGACCACGAAGACCGAGGAGAGCGCCATCGCGCCTCCGGCGATCATCGGGGTGAGCAGCCCGGACGCGGCCAGCGGGATGGCGGCCACGTTGTAGGCGAAGGCCCAGAACAGGTTGCCCTTGATGGTCCGCAGCGTGCGGCGGGACAGTCGGATCGCGTCCGCGGCCACCCGCAGGTCGCCGCGGACCAGGGTGAGGTCGGAGGCCTCGATCGCGACATCGGTGCCGGTGCCCATCGCCATGCCGAGGTCGGCCTGGGCGAGCGCGGCGGCGTCGTTGACCCCGTCGCCGATCATGGCCACGGTACGGCCCTCGGTCTGGAGACGCTTGACGACCTCCACCTTGTCCGCGGGCAGCACTTCGGCGATGACGTCGTCGATACCCGCGGCCTCGGCGACCGTACGGGCCACCGTCTCGTTGTCGCCGGTCAGCAGGATCGGGCGCAGGCCGAGCGCGCGCAGCTCGGTGATCGCCTCGGCCGAGGTGGGCTTGATCACGTCGGCCACGGTGAGCACCGCGCGGGCCTTGCCGTCCCAGCCGACCGCGACGGCGGTCTCCCCGCGCGCCCATGCCCGGTCCAGCTCCTCGGAAAGGCCGGACGGCAGGTGCTGCGACCATTCGGCGAGCAGTTGGGGGCGCCCGACGAGGACGGCGTGCCCGTCGACGACACCCTGGACGCCCAGGCCCTCGACGTTCGCGAAGTCCTCGACCTTGGCGGTGGAGTTCGCGGCGCGGGCGACGGCGCGGGCGATGGGGTGCTCGGAGGCCGCCTCCAGCGCCCCGGCCAGCCGGAGCACCTCGTCGCGCTCCTCCCCCTCCGCGGTGAAGACGTCCTTGAGGGTCATCGTGCCCGACGTCACGGTGCCGGTCTTGTCCAGGACGACGGTGTCGATGCCGTGGGTCGACTCCAGCGCCTCGGGCCCCTTGATCAGGATGCCCAGCTGGGCGCCGCGGCCGGTGCCGACCATCAGCGCGGTCGGCGTGGCGAGGCCCAGGGCGCAGGGGCAGGCGATGATGAGTACCGCCACGGCGGCCGTGAAGGCCGCGGTGGCGCCGGAACCGGTGCCGAGCCAGAAGCCCAGGGTGACCACGGACAGGGCGATCACGATCGGCACGAACACCGCGGAGATCCGGTCGGCCAGCCGCTGTACGGCGGCCTTGCCGTTCTGCGCGTCCTCCACCAGCCTGGCCATCTGGGCGAGCTGGGTGTCCGAGCCGACCCGGGTGGCCCTGACCACGAGCCGTCCTCCGGCGTTCACGGTGGCGCCGACCACCGTGTCACCCGGTCGCACCTCGACGGGAACCGACTCACCGGTCAGCATGGAGGCGTCCACGGCCGAGGAACCCTCCTCGACCACGCCATCGGTCGCGATCTTCTCCCCCGGCCGTACCAGGAAGAGGTCTCCCACCTTGAGACCGTCGATGGGAACGAGCTCCCCGGAGGCCAGCGTGACCTCCTTGGCGCCCATCGACAGCAGCGCGCGGAGCGCGGCACCGGCCTGGCGCTTGGAACGGGCCTCGAAGTAGCGGCCCGCGAGGATGAAGGTGATCACTCCGGCGGCGGCCTCGAAGTAGATGTTCCCCGAGCCGTCACCCCCGGAGAGGGTGAACTCGAAGCCGTGCCGCATGCCCGGCATCCCGGCCGTACCGAAGAACAGGGCCCACAGGGACCAGACGAACGCGGCGATCGTGCCCATCGAGACCAGCGTGTCCATGGTCGCGGCGCCGTGCCGCAGGTTGGTCCAGGCCGCCCGATGGAAGGGCCAGCCGCCGTAGACCACGACGGGTCCCGCCAGGGCCAGGGAGAGCCACTGCCAGTTGTCGAACTGCAGCGCCGGGATCATCGCCATCGCGACGACCGGCGCCGACAGCACGATGGAGATGATCAGTCGCTGCCTGAGCGGCGTGAGCGTGTCCGGCTCGACCGGCTCCTCCGTCCCCTCCGGGGACGGCGGGGCGGGCAGCTCGGCGGTGTATCCGGCCTTCTCGACCTCCGCGACCAGGTCTTCGGGGGTGACGTCACCGGGGTAGGCGACCTTGGCCTTCTCGGTGGCGTAGTTGACGGTCGCGGTCACGCCGTCCAGCTTGTTGAGCTTGCGCTCGATGCGTGCCGCGCAGGAGGCGCAGGTCATGCCACCGATGGCGAGCTCGATCTCGCCGCCGGCGGGCGGCCTGCCGGTGGTCATGGACGTCATGTCCTCTCCTTGTGCCTCGTCTGTCGTCGTACTCGGCCGGGGGCCGATACCGGTACCCGGCCGTGCGCCTCGTCGAAGCGCCCCGTCGTGATCTGGGCGCCGGTCCGTTCGGGGGGTCGTCCCCGCCATGGGTACGGGCGAACATGCCCTGCCCTCTCACCATGGGAACACATAACCCCCTCGGGGTATTTCACGGCTACCGTCCGTGCTCGTGGGGGCCGTGACCGTCCCCGGTCGGCGCCGTGGCCCCACCGGCCTCGGGATCCGGGCCGGTGGCGGCGGTGAAGACGGCGGTGCGCACCGTGCCGGCGTGCTTGAAGTCCAGGTAGAGCCCGTAGGTCCCGGCACTCGGCACCTCGGCGTAGAAGGTGATGTCCGGGCCGGGCGCGGTGCGCCCGTCATCGGGCGCGCCGTCCGGGTGCACGTGCAGGTAGGCCAGGTCGCCGTCACGGAGCGCGACCAGGTGACCGTAGGCGGCCAGGTAGGGCTCCAGGTCGGTGACCGGTTTCCCGTCCTTGGCGATCGAGAGCGTGAGCATGCTGGTGCGGCCGGGCACGAGGTCTCCGGCAAGGGTGACGGTGTAGTCGCCCACCTTCGCGGTCTCCGCCGGGACGGCCGGCGGCTCGGGCCGGTAGTCACCCGCCACCGACAGGTCCATGCCGAGCGTCATGGCCTCCGCCCCCTCCGGGGCGAAGTCGGCGAACGCCCGGTACTCCCCGGCGGCGGGAAGCTCCAGCGGGACCGACCAGACCCCGCCCTTCTGGGTGGGGTGCAGGTGCCGGAAGCCGGTCAGGTCTCGGCGGACCACGATGAGGTGCAGCTTCTTGTCGTGCTGGGTGGTGAACCCGGTGACCGGATGGCCGTCGGGGCCGATCACCGAGAAGCGGAAGTCGGTCCGCTTGCCCACCTTGACCTCATCGGTCTCCGGCAGGAGCGTGTATCCCCCCTGGGAGACCTGGAGCCCGCCGGGAACGGCCGGTGCCCGCGCCGTCCCCGCCTTCTCGTCGTGCCCCTCGTCATGCCCCGTGCCCGGCTCGGTGGCATGGCCGGCGCCCGGCTCGGCACTGTGGCCCGCGTCGGGAGCGGCCTCGGCCACTGCGCCCCCAACGGGCCCGACCACCCGGCCGACCCCCAGCGCGCCGCCGAACACCACCGCCAGCCCGACCACGTACGCGCCCACCCTGATCGCGCCGTTCATCACTCCTCCTCAATACCCGCATGGGGTATATATCGACTCCGCCACAGTGCCACACCACCCTCCTTTCCGGCAACCCCCCAGGGGTATATATGGAGCCGACCTCCGGAGCCCGGGATCGCCGACGGGAAGGCCGATGACGGGCTTCACCGAAATCGCCCCGCTCTCCGTTCAGGTGTATAGAGGACTACCTGAGAGGTGGAACGGTCACCGCGTCACCCTGGGCGGCCACCTCGCCGACCGGTGGGCCGGCGATGACGGCGGGAGGGGACCCCGGGCATTCTCCCGCGCGTGGGCGGTTGAAGTGACGATCAGCCCCGGTCACGCGGAGGAGCTCGGCGGCAGGCGACGGACGCGTTCGGAGGACGGGTCGTAGAGGGGTTCGGCGGCGACGGCGGCGCCCACCCAGGTGCCGGTCACGCCGACCTCGACGCGGTCACCCGGGGCGGTGCCCCGGGGCAGGTAGGCGTAGGCGATCGAGCGGTCGACGCGGTGGCCATACCCGCCGCTGGTCACCCGCGAGGCGGGCAGACCGCCGGAACGGACCGGCTCGCCACCGAGACAGACCTGACGCGGGTCGTCCAGGACCAGGCAGAACAGGCTCCGCGCGGGCACCGGGGCCTTCGGACTCGCGGCCGGCACGGCCGACGTGCGACGGTCGTCGGCGGAGCGGTGGGCGGCGTCCAGGGCGGCGCGACCGAGGAAGTCCTTGTCCCCGGCGACCGCGAAGCCCAGGCCCGCCTCGTACGGGGTGGTCTCCGGGGTGATGTCCAGGCCCCAGACGCGGTAGCCCTTCTCCAGGCGCATCGAGTCGATCGCGCGGTACCCGGCCGGGCGCATGCCGTACGGCGTCCCCGCCGCGATGAGCGTGTCCCAGAGCGTCAGGCCGTACTCCGAGGGGCAGTACAGCTCCCAGCCGAACTCGCCCACGAACGTCACCCGCTGGGCCAGCACCGGGACTCCTCCGACACTGATCTCCCTGGCCCTCAGGTAGCCGAAGGTCAGGTCGTCGCCGCAGACGGAACCGAGGATGTCGAGCGCTCGCGGGCCCCACAGGCAGTAGCAGGCGTGGGCCGAGGTGACGTCACGGACGTCGACTCCCTGGCCGCGGAGCCAGGCGGCGTCGTGGACGCCGAAGGCGGTGCCGGTGACCAACCGGAAGCGGTCGTCGGCCAGGCGGGTGACGGTCAGGTCGGCCTCGACGCCACCGCGCGCGTTGAGGAGCTGGGTGTAGACGATCGAGCCCACCGGCCTGTCGAGCTGCCCGGCGCACGCCCGCTGCAGCCCTTCCAGTGCTCCCGCCCCCGCCACCTCCAGCTTGGCGAACGAGGTCTGGTCGAACAGGCCCGCGGCGTCCCGGGTGGCCAGGCACTCCTCGCGGACGGCCGGCGACCAGATCCGGCCGGCCCACCCGGCCGGGCGGACTCCCCGGCCGTCCCCACCGCCCCTTCGAAGACCCCGGTCTTCCAGACCGTCCGGGCGATGGCCCAGGCCGGGCTCCGCGGCCGGGCGGGCGTTGGACTCGAACCAGTTCACCCGCTCCCAGCCGGCCTTCTCGCCGAACACCGCCCCGAGCTCCGCGTGCCGGACCCAGGCGGGAGAGCGGCGGAGCGGCCGGGCGGCGGTCCGCTCCTCGCCTGGGTAGACGATGTCGTAGTACTTCGAGTAGGAGTCCAGGGCCTTGGCGCGGCTCCACGCCGCGGAACGGGCGTGGGCCCCGAAGCGTCGCAGATCCATGCCGAACACGTCGTACTCGGGCGAGCCGTCCACGATCCACTCGGCCATGACCTTGCCCACGCCGCCGGCCGCGGCCAAGCCGTGGACGCAGAAGCCCGCCGCCGTCCACAGCCCGCGGACCGAGGTCTCACCGAGAAGGAACTCCCCGTCGGGGGTGAACGCCTCGGGGCCGTGGACGACCTTCGTGATCCTGGTGGCGGCCAGGGCGGGGACCCGTCGTACCGCCGAATCCCACGATTCCTGAAATTTCGGCATATCAGGAGGAAAGACAGTCCGAGGCTCCTCAAGCGGGGCAGCAGTGGACCAGATTTCCGGGTTTCGGATATACCCACCGACCAGAATGCCGCCATTTTCTTCCCGGAAATAGACAATGTTGTCCGGATCCCGCACCGTGGGCATGGAGGAAGGAACCCCGAAAGGCTCGGTGACCACATATTGGTGTTTGATCGGCACAACCGGAATGTCCACCCCGGCCAGCCGCCCGACCCACCCGCTGGCCGCACCCGCCGCGACGACCACGGTCTCCGCCCGGACCGGCCACTCCTCGAAATCCTCGGCCCCCTCGGTGCCCGAAGCGAGCCGTACGCCGGTGATCGCCCCGCCCGCCACGTCGAGCCCCACCACGCGAGTCCCGGTGAGGATCCGCACGCCCAGCTTCCGCGCCCCGGCCGCCAGCGCCCTGGCCAGCAGCGCCGGATCCAGCCAGCCGTCCCCGGGCAGCCAGAGCGCGGCCCGCACGTCGTCGGCGTACAGCAGCGGGAACCTCTCCTTCGCCTCGGCGCCGGAGAGCACCTCAAGACCCAGCCCGTAGGTCTCCCCGGCCCCGGCCAGGCGCAGGGACTCCTCCACCCGCTCGGGCGTGGTCGCCAGGCGGAGACCGCCGACCCCGTGCCACCCCGGGTCCAGGCCGGTGAGCCGGGCCAGCTCGGGATAGAGACCGGCCGAATACATAATCATCTTGGTCTGGGTGACCGTGGAGCGGAGCTGGCCCACGAACCCGGCCGAATGCCAGGTGGTCCCCTCGGTGAGTTCGTGTCGCTCGACGAGTATCACCTCGGTCCAGCCGAGCCTTGCCAGATGATAGGCCACGCTGCACCCGGCCACCCCGCCACCGATCACGACGGCCCGTGCAGAGCTGGGAAGTTTCAAAGTCCGCAACCCCTCTGTAACACCTCGTCCGCAGAATCGGATCAATGGTCTGAAGGTAGGCCAAAGGAGAGCGGCATGCCAGATCCTCTAGGGGACGTCCGTAAATGGGCCGGACAGCCCGTGACCGAGACGCCGATCAAGGGCGGGCTCAGCCATCGGATCGCCAGGCTCGACGCCGCCGACGGACAGCGCTGGCTGCTGCGGGTGCTCGATCCCCGGGTGTCGGCCGCCGGCCTGGGCATACCGCTCGACGAGGAGATCGCCAACACCGTCCACGCGGCGGACGCGGGGATCGGCCCCAAGGTCCTGCACCGGCTGCCCGGCGCGCTGGTGCTGGAGTACCTCGACGGCGTCACCCTGGACGCGCACACCGTGCGGACACTTCCCGGCCCCATCGCGGCGGCCTGCCGCCGGCTGCACGCCGGGCCCCGGTTCGTCAACGACTTCTCCATCTTCCGCAAGCTCGACGAGTTCCTCACCCTCTGCCGTACCCACGAACTGGACACGCCCGACGGCTACCAGGACCGTCTCGCCACGGCGGCGGAGATCGAACGGGCGCTGGCCGCCGACCCGCTGCCCAAGGTGCCGTGCCACAACGACCTGCTGCCGGGGAACTTCATCCGCTGCGGCACCGAGGTCAGGATCGTCGACTACCAGCTCTCCGGGAACAACGACCCCGCCTTCGAACTGGGCGACATCGCCGCCGAGGCGGACTACGACCCGGACCTGACCACCCGGCTGGCCCGCGCCTACTTCGGCACCGACGACCGGCGGCTCACCTCCAGGGTCCGGCTCAACCTGATCATGTCCAACCTGACCTGGACGCTCTGGTTCGCCGTGCACCACGGGCTGCTGAAGGAGCAGGCCGCCGCCGCCGACTTCGACTACGAGGCCGAGGCGGCCGACAAGTTCTCACAGGCCGTACGAGACCTGGACGACCCGGGGTTCGGACGGCTCGTCGATGACGTCCGGGGCGCGAGCACCGGATTTCCACCCCCCGCACCACCACGCTAGGAGGCTTGCGTGACCAAGCCAACGTCGGTCGACGAGGACGCGAGACGGCTCGCCGAACTCGGTTACAAACAGGAGCTCTCCAGAACCTGGAGCGGTTTCTCGAACTTCGCCATCTCCTTCTCGATCATCTCCATCCTGGCCGGCTGCTTCACCACGTTCGGCCAGGCCTGGAACAACGGCGGCCCCATCGCGATCTCATGGGGGTGGCCGCTGATCTCGATCTTCATCCTGATCATCGGGCTCTGCATGTCAGAACTGGTGTCGGCCTACCCGACCGCCGGTGGCATCTACTGGTGGGCCGCGAAGATGGGCAAGCCCATCCACGGCTGGTTCACCGGCTGGTTCAACCTCATCGGCCTGATCGCCGTGACGGCCTCGGTCGACTACGGCTGCGCGACCTTCCTGAACATCACCCTCAACCGGTTCTTTCCCGGCTGGAACCCCACCCTGACCAACGCGTTCATCCTGTTCGCGATCGTCCTGGTGCTGCACGCGCTGATCAACATCTTCAGCCACCGGCTGATCTCGCTGCTGCAGAACGTCTCGGTGTGGTGGCACGTGTTCGGCGCGGCGGTGGTCGTGCTGATCCTGATCTTCGGTCCCGACTCGCACCAGTCGATGTCGTTCGTCTTCACCGAGACGATCAACAACTCTGGGTTCTCCGACTCGTCCTACTGGTTCTACGTGCTGCCCCTCGGATTCCTGCTGACCCAGTACACGATCACCGGGTTCGACGCGTGCGCGCACGTGTCCGAGGAGACCCAGGGCGCCTCCACCGCCGCCGCCAGGGGACTGTGGCAGTCGATCTTCTACTCGGCGATCGGCGGCTGGATCCTGCTGCTGGCCTTCCTGTTCGCGGCCACCGACGTGAACGCGGTCAACGAGGCGGGCGGCTTCGTCGGCGCCATCTTCGACAGCGCGCTCCCCGGCAACCTGGCCACGGCGATCTTCACGATCTCCACCATCGGCCAGTTCTTCTGCGGGATGAGCTGTGTGACCTCGATGTCCCGGATGACCTACGCGTTCTCCCGCGACGGCGCCGTCCCCGGCTGGCGCCTGTGGTCGAAGGTGGACGGCAACCGGACCCCGGTCAACGCGATCATCTTCGGCTGCGCGGCCGCGCTGGTCCTCACCCTGCCCGCGCTGTACGAGGCCCCCGACGGGTTGCCGCTGGCCTTCTACGCGGTCGTCTCGGTGGCGGTCATCGGCCTCTACATCGCCTTCGCGATCCCGATCTGGCTCCGGCTGCGGATGGGCGACCGGTTCGAGCCGGGTCCCTGGACGCTGGGATCGAAGTACCGGGTCATGTGCTGGATCGCCATCGTCGAGATCGTCATCGTCTCGATCTACTTCGTCATGCCGCTGGTCCCGGCGGCCGTGCCGTTCAGCGACGACTTCACCTGGAGCGCGGTGAACTACGCGCCGATCGTGGTCGGCGTGATGGTGCTGGGCGTGGGCCTGTGGTGGGCGCTGTCGGCCAGGCACTGGTTCACCGGCCCGCGCCGCACGATCGACGAGCTCGACCCGGCCGGTCCGGTCGACCCGGTCGGCAAGGAGCCGATCGGCTGACCGGCTCCGGCCGGCCTCCCGAGACCCGCGCCGGTCACCACCTGAGGACCGGTCAGCTCGCCTCGAACGCCTCCGCCACCGCGGCCCGGACCTGCTCCATGGCCGCGGCGGCGGGGGCCTCCCGGCGCATCGAGGTCATGTCGACCTCGGGCATCCCGCAGGCCACCGCCCAGCCCCACGGGGTCAGGTCGCCGTCGACATTGAGGGCGAACCCGTGGCTGGTGACGCCCCGGCTCTGCCGCATGCCGATCGAGACGATCTTGCGTCCCGTCTCGACGGTCCACACGCCGGTCAGCAACTCCGAGCCCGGCGGGGTGTCGCGGCGCTCGGCCGCGACTCCCAGCGCGCCGAGCGCCGTGACGAGCCTCAACTCGACCTCCCGGACGTAGTCGACGATCCCCTCGCCCTCGCCGAGCTTGACGATCAGGTACCCGACCAGCTGGCCGGGACCGTGGTAGGTGAGCTGGCCGCCGCGACCCGTGCTCACGACCGGGATGCCGTGCGCCGGATCCGGCAGGTGCTGCTCAAGGGTTCGCCTGCCCGCGGTGTACACCTGCGGGTGGCTGAGCAACCAGAGCGTGTCGGGGCGCTCGTCGCGCTGCCGCTGACCGACCAGGTCGGTCATCCGCTCCATCGCCTTCTCGTAGTCGACCAGGTCGTCCTGGACCAGGGCCAGGGGGCGTTGCCTCATGACCCCAGCTTATTTTCAGTAGCGAGCCTCCGGCGCCTTGGGTACGAAGATCCACATGAGCACGTAGACGACCCAGAGCGGTCCCGGGATGAGCGAGAGCAGCAGCCACAGCACCCGGACGAGGGTGGGCGGCAGGTTGAGACTGTCCGCGATCCCGCCGCAGACTCCGGCGATTATCTTGTGATTTCTCGAACGGTACACGGTGCCTCTCCCCGAATCGGTGTTCCTCGTCCAGTCAAACGAACGACCGGAACCGCCACGTTCCCGAGGCGACCCTGAGAAAACCCTGACAGGGTCGGACTTGATAACTTTTCTCGCAACTCGGTGTCAGCGCATCTAGGCGAACGCGATTGATAACGGTACGTTCCGCCATGTACGTAATAGGGAATCCCCCTCCGTTCCACCCCTAGGAGCGTTATGCGCCTGAGGTTACGACGCGGCATGGTCCAGACCGCCACCCTGGTCACGGCCATCGCCCTCCCCCTCGCCTTCACCGCACCGGCGAGCGCGACCATCACGGCCCCCAGCGTCCCGGACGTCCTCGCCAACGCGTTCGCGACACAGATCAAGGGCGGCAACGTCAAGAAACACCTGGACAAGTTCCAGCAGATCGCGACCGCCAACGGCGGCAACCGGGCGGCGGGCACGTCCGGCTATGACGCCTCCCTGGCCTACGTGCAGGACAAGCTGCACAAGGCCGGATACAAGACCTCCACGACCGACGTCGAGTTCCCGCTCGACTGGCAGGAGTCCAGCCCCTCCATCCTGCAGCAGACGGCTCCGGTGGCGAAGACCTACGCCAACCCCGCCGACTTCGTGACGGTGATCTCCTCCAGCGGCGGCGACGTCACCGCCCAGGTGCAGGTCGTCGACGCGATCATTCCGCCGCCGCCGAGCCCGAACACCTCGACCGCGGGGTGCGAGACCGCTGACTTCGCCGGGTTCGTCCCCGGCCGGATCGCTCTGCTCCAGCGCGGCACCTGCCCGTTCATCAACAAGGCCACCAACGCCAAGGCGGCCGGCGCGTCCGGTGTGATCTTCTTCAACGAGGGCCAGCCCGGCCGTACCGACCCGCTCCTCTTCGACATCATCGAGTGGCGCTTCGGCTTCCCCATCGTGATGGCGAGCACGGCCGTCGGCCTGGACCTGGCCGCCAGCCCGAACACCACGGTCCGCCTGAAGGTGGACGCCGAGACCACGGTCGGCCGTACCAAGAACCTGATCGCCGACTCCCGCTGGGGCAAGTCCGGCGAGATCGTGGCGGTCGGCGCGCACCTGGACAGCGTGCCCGAGGGCCCCGGCATCAACGACAACGGCTCGGGCAGCGCCGCCGTCCTGGAGACCGCGCTGAAGCTGGCCAAGGTGCCGACCAAGTACAAGCTCCGCTTCGCCTGGTGGGGCGCCGAGGAGCTGGGTCTGCTCGGCTCCGAGCAGTACGTCGAGGGCCTGTCCCAGGCCGAGCGCGACAAGATCAGGCTCTACCTGAACTTCGACATGATCGCCTCACCGAACGGCGGCGCCTTCCTGTACGACGGTGACGACTCCGACGGCGAGGGCGCCCCGGCCGGTCCGGCGGGGTCGGCCGAGATCGAGAAGCGCCTGGAGAGGTTCTACGGCAAGCGCGGCCTGCCCTTCGAGGGCACCGACTTCACCGGCCGCTCCGACTACGGCGCGTTCATCGCCAACGGCATCCCGGCCGGAGGCATCTTCAGCGGCGCCGAGGGCATCAAGACCGCCGAGCAGGCCGCCAAGTTCGGCGGGACCGCCGGTGCCGCCTACGACCCCTGCTACCACGCCGCCTGCGACGGCATCGGCAACATCGACGCCACCGCGCTCGACCGCAACGCCAAGGCCATCGGCTACGCCACCGCGTTCTTCGCCTACGACCTGACGGGCATCCCCGACCGCAACGCCGCGACGCTCGCCAGGACCGCGGCGCAGACCGCGACGGCTCCCGAGGGCGCGGCCCGCTAACCGCAAATCCAGCAAAGCGCACCACCACGCTGTACGGCGCGCACTCACCACGGGTGCGCGCCGCTCGGGGGACCCCCACACCCTCAAACCCGAGGAGCATGATGCGCAGTCTGTGGACCATGGGCATGGCGGCGATCCTGGCCATCCCCCTGGCGTTCACCGCACCATCGGCGTCGGCCGCCGTTCCACCGGACATCTCGCTGACCGCCGTGAAGGCACACCTCACCCAACTCCAGTCCATCGCCACCGCCAACGGCGGCAACCGCGCCCACGGCCGCCCCGGCTACCTGGCGTCGGCCAACTACGTCAAGGGCCTGCTGGACGGCGCGGGGTTCACCACCACCCTGCAGTCGTTCACCTACGGCGGCGCGACCGGCTACAACGTCATCGCCGACTGGCCCGGAGGCGACCCGAACGACATCCTCATGGTCGGCGCCCACCTCGACAGCGTGACCGCGGGCCCCGGCATCAACGACAACGGCTCGGGCAGCGCCGCCATCCTGGAGACCGCCCTGGAGGTCTCCCGCCAGTCGCTGGCTCCCACCAAGCACCTGCGCTTCGCCTGGTGGGGCGCGGAAGAGCTGGGTCTGCGCGGCTCGCAGGCCTACGTGAACAGCCTCTCGGCCACCGAGCGGGCCAAGGTCAAGGGCTACTACAACTTCGACATGGTCGGCTCGCCCAACGCCGGCTACTTCATCTACGACGGCGACAACTCCGACGGCGTCGGCTCGGGCCCCGGCCCGGCGGGCTCGGCGCAGCTGGAGGCGACGCTCCAGGCGTACTTCACCTCGATCGGCGTGGCGACCCGGGGCACCGACTTCGACGGCCGCTCCGACTACGGTCCGTTCATCGCCGTCGGCATCCCGGCCGGAGGCACCTTCACCGGTGCCGAGGGCATCAAGACCAGCGCCCAGGCCACGCTCTGGGGTGGTACGTCGGGCCAGGCGTTCGATCCCTGCTATCACCGGGCCTGCGACACCACGACCAACATCAGTGACACCGCGCTGAACCGCAACGCCGACGCCATCGCCTACGCGGTGTGGACCACCGCCACCGCCACGCCGCCGACGGTCCTCTGGCAGGACACCTTCGAGACCTCGACCGGCTGGACGACCAACCCCTCGGGCACCGACACCGCCACCTCGGGCCAGTGGGAGCGCGGCGTCCCGCAGGCCACCACCTCCAGCGGCGCCAAGCAGCTCGGCACCACGGTCAGCGGCACCAACGACCTGGTCACCGGCAGGCTCGCGGGCACCGCGGCGGGCGACTACGACATCGACGGAGGAGTCACCAGCATCCAGTCACCCGCCGTCACCCTGCCGTCGGGAACGCTCAAGCTGGCGTTCTCCTGGTACCTCGCGCACGGTTCCAACTCCTCCACCGCCGACTTCCTGCGGGTGAAGGTCGTCGGCTCCACCACCACCCAGGTGTTCCAGCAGCTCGGCGCGGCCGCCAACCGCAACGGCGCCTGGGGCACGGCCAACGTCGACATCTCCGCCTTCGCCGGGCAGAGCGTCCGGATCCTCGTCGAGGCCGGTGACGCCTCGGGCGCCTCCCTGGTCGAGGCCGGCATCGACGACGTCAAGGTGACCCGCTAGTAGATCCAGGCCGAAACGGGTGAGGCTGGGCGGTCACAGACCCCGCCCAGCCTCACTGTTCGCGGCCGGTCGGCCGCCCCTTCACATCAGCCCCGCACCGTTCACCTGCCGCGGGGACGTGGCTCGCGCGCGATGAGTGCTCATCCGCCGAGTTCGCCGCGGAGGCTCAGCGGGCGCATGTCGGTCCACTCGGTCTGGATGTAGGCCAGGCAGTCCTCCTTGGAACCGGTCTTCCCCACCTCGCGCCAGCCGTTGGGGATCGCCCGGCCGGCGGCCCAGATGGAGTACTGCTCCTCGTGGTTCACCACGACGGTGTAGAGGTCGGCGGTCATCGGGTGGCCCCTTCTTTCATGACGAGCTGGCGGTCGGCCAGCTCCTGGAGTACGTCCTTGTCGGTGATGATCTTCGCGTCGGGGATGACGTCCGGCAGGTCGTCTTCGAGAAGGCGGACCGGCCGGTAGCGGTAGGCGGCGAGACCGAGCAGCACCGTGCAGACACCTGCGGTGATCATGAGATATCCGATGCCTCGCCCCGGGTCTGCCGCGAGCGGCTCGAAGACATGTTCCACGAGCGGCGCCGCCGACAGGAATCCGGCGGGCACCATCATCCAGCTGAACATCAGGGTGGTCGCGATCACCCGGCCCTGGAGTTCGAGCCCGACCTTGGCCTGGACGATGGAGAGCCAGTGCGTGTTGACCCCGGCGGTGGCCAGGCCCATGCCGAACAGACCGAGAGCCGGGAAGACCGGGTGCGGCCAGAGCCCCATCACGGCCATCGACAGGCCTATCAGGACGAAGCTCCCGATGATGCCCGTGGTGCGACGGGGCAGGCCCCCGGTCACGCTCATGACAGCGCTGCCCACCAGCAGCCCCACACCGCTCGCGGCAAGGATCATGCCGAGCACGGCGGGGTCACCCAGTGACAGTGCGAGAGGGGTCGCCAACAACTCGACCATCCCCATCATGAAGTTCAGCACGGCGGTGAAGCCGATGATGGCCACGAGGCCGTGCCGCCGTGAGATGTAACGCCAGCCGCCGAGGAGCTCCTTGCCGAACGGCTCCTCCTTCCTGACGAAGAGCGTGTCGGGGAAACGGACGCTGAGGGTGATCGTGACGGCGACCAGGAACGTGACCAGGTCGATGAGAAGGATGCCCGGCAACCCGATGACGGCGACGAGCGCGCCCCCCAGCAGGGGAGCCAGGGTCGTGCCGACGGCGCTGCCGAGCTGGGTGATGCCGTTCGCCCTCCCGTAGTACCGCTTGGGCACAAGCTGGGTGACGGCGGCCAGGTAGGCAGGTTGCTGGAACGCGTTGGCACAGGCGCTGATGGTGACGGCGACGAAGATGTGCCAGAGTTCGAGATGGCCGAGTATGAAGAGGGTGCCGAGACCGAGGGTCCCCGAGGCGGCGAAGGTGTCGGCGAAGATCATGATCTTTCGCCGGTCCCAGCGGTCCGCCAGCGTTCCGGCGATCGGCGCCAGCACCACGGCGGGTATGAGGGCCAGGACCGCGGTGAGCGCGAACAGCGAGATCGCCCCGGACTTCTGGTAGACCCACAGGCCCATGGCGAACGTGGTCAGACCTGTGCCGACGACCGAGACGAGCTGCCCTGCCGCGACGAGGGAGAACGTCCGCAGGCTCGGCTGTGAGGTCCGCGCCGGCGGTGTTCCGGCCCGCTCCTCCCGGGCCCGGCCGTCCTCCGTGTGATCATCCCGGGCCTGTTCGTTCCCGCTCCGGCCGTCGGGCCGCCCATGGTAGGAGGTGATGATGTCCATGAGCTCGGCTGCCTGGTGTTTCTGGAAATAGTGCCCCGCCCCCTCGATGAGCTCCAGGGACACGGAGTCCGAGAACTCCTCCCACTCCTTGAACCGTTCCTCGTACAGCTCGGTGGCCCGGTCGGCGGTTCCGATCACGGAGACGATCGGTGCCGCGAGCTTGCGTGCCGCTCCGTCCCGGTACCGGGCGGTGTAGTAGTCCTCACCATTCTCGACGTCCCTGAAGAACACCCGCATCAGGAACGCCTGTTCCTCATCGGTGAGGGCGTCGGTGAAGAATCCCATGGCGCGTAGGAAGCCCAGCTGGGCGCGCTTGGAGATACGGCGTTCCGCCGGCAAGATCCTGTTAAACAGGTCGGCCAGCCTTCCCGGCAGGCGTGGCGCCGGGAAATGGCCGCCGATGAAGAGCCGGGCGAAGTCGATCCCCTCGGCCTCCAGCCGCTCGGCCAGCGCGACGGTCATCGCGCCCCCCATGCAGTGCCCATAGAGGACGAGCGGGCCGGTGATCCGCTCCTTGATCTCCTCGACGCAGCGGCTCAGGAGCTCGTCCATCGGGAGCATCGGTTCGTCCGGCCGGTTGACATCGTGGCCTGGAGGCTCCAGCGCGTACAGGGAGACGTTGGACGGGGCGGCGGCGGCGAGCGACCGGTAGATGATGGCACCCGCGCCGGCGAACGGCAGGCAGACGATCGTCATGGGGGAGTCCCCCTTGGCACGGGGTGGCGTCAGCTCGTGGAAGAGTCTCCTGCTCCGCCCTCCGCTCTCCGGCGTGCTCCGCTCTCCGGCGTGCTCGGCGAACGAGCGGACGGTCGGGTTGTTGAAAAGGTCCAGCACACCGGCGGAAAGGCCGTTCCCACTGACGGCACGCACGGCTTTGAACGAGTCACCACCCAGGTCGAAGAAGTTGTCGTCGATCCCGAGACGTTCCACGCCCAGTACCTCCGCCCACTGCGTGACCAGAGCCGTCTCCAGCGGGGTCCTCGGCGCGACGTAGCCACTGTCGTCGAAGGAGCGGTTACGGTCGGGAGCGGGCAGGGCCCGCCGGTCCACCTTGCCGTTCGGAGTGAGCGGGAAGTCCTCCATCGTCACGAATGCCGTGGGCACCATGTAGTCGGGCAGGTTCCTGCGCAGGTAAGTCCGCCATTCACCGGCATCGACCGGGTCCTGGCCGGGGTGCGGCCGCAGATAGGCGACGATCTCCTTGGCGCCGTCCTCCTCGCGGATGACCACCACCGCGTCGAGCACCGTGGGGTGCGCCAGCAGGTGGGTTTCGATCTCGCCCAGCTCGATCCGGTAGCCGCGCACCTTCACCTGCGCGTCATTGCGCCCGGCGAACTCGACGGTGCCGTCCGGCCGGAACCGGCCGAGGTCCCCGCTGCGGTAGAGCCGCGCCCCTGGAACGGACCCGTAGGGATCGGGCACGAACCGGTCGGCGGTTACGTCGGGCTGGCCGAGATAGCCCCGGGTGACTCCCAGGCCGCCGATGTGAATCTCGCCGACGGCGCCGACGGGAAGGAGCCGCATCGCGTGGTCGAGCACGTAGACCTGGGTGTTCGCGATCGGGGGACCGATCGTGATGGGGCCTCCGTCCTTGTGGACCCGCGCCCCGGTCGAGTAGATCGTCGTTTCCGTCGGGCCGTACATGTTCCACAGCTCGCCGGTCCGGTCGAGCAGGTCGGCGGCCAGCGCGGCGGGCAGCGCGTCCCCTCCGGTCACGGCCTTGAGCCCGGGTATCCCCTGCCACCCCGACGACACCAGCAGGTGCCAGGTGGCGGGCGTGACCTGCAGGAACGTCGCGTTCTCCGCGGCCATCAGGGCGGCCAGGCTCGTCGCGTCATAAGCCTGGTCGCGGGTCGCGATCACCACCCGGGCTCCGACGGAGAGCGGGAGGAACATGTCCAGGACCGAGATGTCGAAGGCGAAGCTCGCCACGGCCACGAGCGTGTCCGACGGTTTCAGCCCCGGCGCGCGCCCCACGGAGTGCAGGAGGTTGACGGCCGCCGAGTGCGGGACGGCCACGCCCTTGGGGCGGCCGGTCGATCCCGAGGTGTAGATGATGTAGGCGAGGCTTGAGGCGGGAGCCGGCACCTCGGGTCTGTCGGTGCTCTCCAGCTCGATGTCGGCGTCCAGCAGGACCGTCTGCCCGCCGTACCCGTCGTAGTCGCCCAGGACTCCCTCCTGAGCGATCAGGACCGCGGCCCCGGAGTGCTCCAGGATGTACGTCCGACGGTCGCGCGGGTACATCGGGTCGAGCGGTACGTACGCCCCGCCGGCCTTGAGCACGGCCAGCAGTGCCACCATCATCGTCTGCGAGCGTTCGACGGCCACCCCCACCAGCACGTCGGGGCCGACGCCGAGCGAGCGGAGACGGTGGGCCAGCCGGTTCGCCCGCCGGTCGAGCTGGCGGTAGGTCAGCGAGAGCCCGTCGAAGGTGATCGCGACCGCCTCGGGGGTGCGGTCCGCCTGCCGCTCGACCAGTTCGTGGATACGGCAGGCGGGCACCTGGTCGTCCGCCGAGACGTTCCACTCGACGAGCTGTTCACGGCGCTCGGCGGGAGTCAGGAACTCGGCGTCGGCGAGCCGGATTGAGGGATCCGCGACGAATGCCTCCAGCAGGGTCTCAAAGTGGCCGAGCATGCGCTCGACGGTGCGCTCCTCGAAAAGGTCCGTGTTGTACTTCAGTTGGCAGTCGAGCCCGCCGTCCACCTCGTAGACGTAGAGCCCCAGGTCGACCTGGGAGGCGTTCGCGTTGACATCCGGCCTGCGGACCCGCAGCCCGTCCATCAGCACCTCGTCCGAGGGAAGGTTCATCAGGTTGAACATGACCTGGAAGAGGGGGTTCCTGCTGGGATCCCTGGGCAGGTTGAGGGCGTCGACCAGCCGCTCGAACGGGACGTCCTGGCGTGCGTACGCGTTCAGGGCCGTCTCGCGGACCCGGGGAAGGAGGTCATCGAACGACATCTGGCCGTCGAACCGGGTACGCAGTACGAGCGTGTTCAGGAAACACCCGATCAGTTCCTCATGCTCGGATCGGGTACGCCCGGCCACCGGCGAACCGACACAGATGTCGGACTGCCCGGTGTAGCGGTACAGGAGTGTCTGCAACGCGCCGAGCAGCGTCATGTAGAGGGTCAGCCCGCGCTCCCTGCTGAGCCCGCGCAGCCGGTCCGCCAGATCCAGGGGAAGCAGCCGGGTGGAGACCGCGCCGTCGAAGGTCTGCAGTGGCGGCCGGGGTTTGTCCGTCGGCAGTTCCAGGGCCGGCGGCGCGTCCGCCAGCTGCCGCGTCCAGTAGGCCAGCTCGGGCTCCAGGACCTCTTCCACCCGTTCGCGCTGCCACCGCGTGTAGTCACCGTAGCTCAGGGGCAGGTCGCCCAGCGGCGATTCACGGTTCGCGGCGAACGCGTTGTAGAGGACGCCCAGCTCCCTGGCCATGATCCCCATCGACCACCCGTCGGAGACGATGTGGTGCATGTTCAGGGACAGGACGTGGTGCGTCGGTCCCAACCGTAGCAGGGCGGCCAGGAACACGGGCCCCTCCGCCAGGTCGAACCGGGTCCTCGCCAGCTCGGACGCGACCTGTTCGGCGGCCGTCATATCGGGAACCTCGATCACCGGCAGCTCGACCGGGCCGGGCGCGGCGACCAGCTGGACCGGTTCCCCGCCGGACACCGGGAAGGTCGTACGAAGCGCCTCGTGCCGGTGGACGATCTCCTGTACGGCGGCCTGCAGAGCGCGCTCGTCCAGCTCGCCCTCCAGCTCCAGCGGCACGGCGATCGTGTACGCGCGCTGGTCGGGGTACATCTGGTCCATGAACCAGATGCGCCGCTGCGCGAAGGAGAGCGGCAGGGGGCCGCCGTCCGGTTTCCCCGGCGGTTCCTCCGTGACCTCGCCCGGAGGTTCCTTGGTGACGGACTCGGGATGCTCCCCGTCGTCCGGTTTCCCCGGAGGTTCCTTGGTGACGGATTCGGGACGCTCCTCGGTGACGATCCCGGACTCCAGGAGCGACGCGGCCAGACGGGCCACGGTGGGGTGCTCGAACACGGCCTCGATCGGGATCTCCACCCCGAGGACCGAGCGGAGTCTGGCCACGAGCTGGGTGGCCAGCAGCGAGTGACCGCCCAGCTCGAAGAAGTCGTCGTGGTCCCCGATGGGGGTGATGCCGAAGAGTTCCTCCCACACCGCGGCGATGCGTGCCCGCATCGCGTCACCGGGCGCGGGTTCCGGCGAGGAGAGGGGGGAGCCAGGAGAGAGGCCGTCGACGGCCTCCTCCGCCGGCTGGGCGGGCGTTCCCCGCCCCTGGACCCAGTGCCTTTTCCGCTCGAACGGGTAGGTGGGCAGGGGCACTCGCGGCCCGCCCTCTGGAAGGCGGGCCCAGTCGACCGGCACGCCGGCGAGCCAGAGCCGGCCCACCCCGTCCAGCACGTGGGCGAGGTCGTCCGTGTCGTCGGCCGGGTGCCGCATCAGCGTGACGACGGCGTTCGCCGGGGTCTCCGGCCCGTCCTCCTCCCGCCGGTCCGGCCGGCCGCCGTCCCGGTTCCGCAGGAACGTGGCGAGCGTACGGCCGGGTCCCACCTCCGCGACGGCGTGGCCCTCATCCAGGAGGATCCGGGCGCAGTCGCCGAACCGCACGGTCTCCCGCAGGTGCCGTGCCCAGAAGGCCGGGTCGGTCGCCTCCTCGGCGGTGACCCACGATCCGGTGACGTTCGACAGGTAGGGGAGCCGGGGCGGCTGGAGGGACACCCGGCCCACCTCGGCGGCGAAGGCGTCCAGGACGGGGTCCAGCATCGAGGAGTGGAACGCGTGGGAGGTCCGCAGCTGCCGGCAGGTGACGCCGCGCCGCGACAGCCGCTCCTCGACCGCGGCGACGGCCGAGTGCGGGCCCGCCACCACGCAGAGCGCGGGCCCGTTGACCGCGGCCAGCGACAACTCCTCGTCCAGCAGCCAGCGCACCTCCGTCTCGGGCAGGGGCACGGCGAGCATGGCCCCCGAGGGCAGGTCCTGGACCAGGCGGCCTCTGGCGCTGACCAGTCTCAGCGCGTCCTCGACGGAGAAGACCCCGGCCAGGCAGGCGGCGACGTACTCACCGATGCTGTGGCCCGCCATGGCCGCGGGCCGCACCCCCCACTCCATCAGGTGGCGGGCGAGGGCGTACTCGGTGACGAACAGGGCGGGCTGGGTCAGCCAGGTCTGCTGCAGCGTCGAGCCGTCGCCGGCGTAGAGGACGTCGCGCAGGTCCAGGCCGAGGTGCGGACGCAGGAACTCCGAGCAGAGGTCGACGGTCGCGCGGAACACGCCCTCCCGCCGGTACAGATCCGCGCCCATGGCCGGGTACTGGGACCCCTGCCCCGGGAAGACGAACGCCACGCCACGCGTCCGCCGGGCCGTTCCCGAACGGAGCCGCTGCGGGTCCTTCGCGGTCAGGATCTCGACGGCGGCCTTGCGGTCGGCGGAGACCAGCGTCCGCCGGTGGTCCAGCTCGCGCCGTCCCAGCCGCAGCGTCGTGGCCGCGCTCGCGAGGCTCACCTCGGGGTGGTCGCGCAGGTGGTCGCCGAGCCGCTCGGTCACCGCGTCCAGAGCGGAGGGCGTCCTGGCGGACAGGATGAGAAGCTCCGGGTCGTCGGCGGTGTCCCTGGGCGGGACCCGCGGCGCCTCCTCAAGGATGACGTGGGCGTTCGTGCCGCCCATTCCGAACGAGCTGACCGCGGCCCGGCGGGGGCCGTCACCGGTGGGCCAGGCACGCGATTCGGTGTTGACGTAGAAGCGCGTGCCGTCGAAGTCGATCCTGGGGTTGGGCGCGCTGAAGTTGAGGCTCGCGGGCAGCGTGCCGTCCTTGAGCGCCATGACCGTCTTGATCAGTCCCGCGACGCCGGCGGCCGCGTCGGTGTGGCCGATGTTGGACTTCACCGAGCCGAGGGCGCAGGGCCGCGAGGTCTCCTCGCGCCCGTAGACCTGGGCCAGGGCGGCGACCTCGATCGGGTCGCCGAGCGGCGTCGCCGTGCCGTGCGTCTCGATGTAGTCGATCGTGCCCGGGGAGACGCCGGCCACGGCCAGCGCCCGCTCGATCACCTCCGCCTGCCCGTCGACGGCGGGGGCGACATAGCCCACCTTGCGCGCGCCGTCGTTGTTCACCGCGGAGCCGCGGATGACCGCGTGGATGACGTCGCCGTCGGCGATCGCGTCCTCAAGCCGCTTGAGCGCCACCACTCCGACGCCGCTGGAGCCGAACGTGCCCTGCGCGTCCACGTCGAACGGACGGCAGTGGCCGTCCGGGGACTCGATGCCGCCCACCTGGTAGAGGTAACCGCGGCGCTGCGCCGCGTCGACCCTCGCCCCGCCGGCCAGCGCGATGTCGCACTCGCCCGACAGCAGGCTCGTTCCCGCGAGGTGGATCGCCACCAGCGAGGTCGAGCAGGCCGTGTTCACGCTGATGCTCGGACCGCGCAGGTTGAACTTGTAGGAGACACGGGTGGGCAGGAAGTCCTTGTCGGTGCTGAGCATCAGCTGGTACTCACCGACCGCGCGGACGACCTCGGGGGCGTGGAGGAGATTGTCGGTCAGGTAGGTGCTCCTGCCCGAGCCGGCGAACACCCCGATCTGCCCGGAGTACCGGTGCGGGTCGTACCCCGCGTACTCCAGCGCCTCCCAGGAGCATTCCAGGAACAGGCGGTGCTGCGGGTCGAGGATCTCCGCCTCGCGGGGGGTGAGGTCGAAGAACCCCGCGTCGAACCGGTCGATGTCGGCGAGTACGGTGCCGGCCTTGACGTAGGCGGGGTCGCCGAGCAGGGCGGGGTCGCCGCCGTCGGAGAGGATCTCCTCGTCGGAGAAGGGCCGGACGGCCTCCACCCCGCCGTCGATGTTCCTCCAGAACTCCTCCGGCGTACGGGCGCCGGGGAAACGGCAGGCCATCCCGACGACGGCGATGGCGCCGCCGGAGGGCGCGGTGGCCTTCACCGCCACGGTGGCCTTGGCGGGTTCCCCGGCGACGAGGAAGCCGGCCAGCGAGCGGATCGTGGGGTGGCGGAAAAGGTCGGTGACGGTGAGCCGGTCGCCGAACAGCTCCACCAGCTTCCCGTGTACGGCGAGCAGCAGCAGTGAGTGGCCGCCGACCTCGAAGAAGTTGTCGTGCGCCCCGACGTCGTCCCGGCCGAGCAGCGTCCTCCACACGCCCGCGACGATCCCCTCCACGTCCCCCTCCACATCGTTGTCGCGCGCGGGCTCGGGGACCGGCCCGGAGGACGGGGCGGGCAGCGCGGCCCTGTCGACCTTGCCGTTCGCCGTCAGCGGCAACGCGTCCAGGACGACGAACGCGGAGGGGACCATGTAGTCGGGCAGTTCGGCTCTGAGCGCCTCGCGCAGCGCGCCGACACCGCCTTGGTCACCGCCGCCGTCGCCGTCGCCGGACTTCACGACATAGGCGACCAGGCGTCTGTCGCCGGGGGTGTCCTCCCTGAGCGCCACCGCCACGTCGGCGACGGCGGGCAGCCGCGTCATCACGGCCTCGATCTCACCCAGCTCGACGCGGAACCCGCGCAGCTTCACCTGGGTGTCCTGCCGGCCAAGGTATTCCAGGTTGCCGTCGGCGCGGTAGCGGACGATGTCTCCCGTCCGGTACATGCGCTCGCCGCCCGACGTCGAGAACGGGTCGGGCAGGAACCGCTCGGCGGTCAGCCCCGGGCGGTTCAGGTAGCCGCGGGCGACGCCCGCCCCACCGACGTGGAGTTCACCGGCCACCCCGACGGGGACCGGGTTCAGCAGGGGGTCGAGGACGTACAGCCTGGTGTTGGCGATGGGACGGCCGATCGGGACCGCCCCGGTGACCGGCGACCGCTCGGAGACCTCGTAGGTGGCGCATCCGACCGTGGTCTCCGTCGGACCGTACTCGTTGATCAGGCGGGTGTCCGGAGCGTGCCGGCGCCAGAACGCGATGTTCTCGGCGAGCAGGCTCTCCCCGCCGATCACGAAACTCCTGGTCCTCCCTGCGGCCTCGTGCGGCGGGAGCTGGTGTGCCACGACCTCCAGGTGAGCAGGGGTGATCTTCGTGAGGCCGTACGGCGCCCGCCCGGCCAGGAGCGCCTCGCCGAGCCCCTCGGCCCCCGCGTCCTCGGGCAGCAGGTGCACCGTGCCACCGGCGAGCAGCGGCACCAGCAGGCTCGTGACGGTCAGGTCGAACCCGACGGAGGAGTGGACCGGCGCGCCGCCGACGGGGGCGTACTCGTCGCGGGCCCAGGCCGCGTAGTTGGCGATGCCGCGATGTGTGACCATCACGCCCTTGGGCCGCCCGGTCGAGCCGGAGGTGTAGATGACGTAGGCCAGGTCGTCGTGGCCGGTCCCGCTCTCCCGCAACGGGGGCGCCTCGGAGCCGTCGAGCGTCTCCACCTCGACCACCCGGGCCGACGAGTCGGCGAACCGGTCGGCGAGCCGCCCCGAGGTCAGCAGCAGAGCCGCCTGCGTGTCGTCGAGCACGAAGGCCAGCCGGTCCCTCGGCTGTGCGGGGTCCAGCGGTACGTACGCCCCGCCCGCCTTGAGCACGGCGAGGAAGGCGACGGCGAACTCGACGGAGCGCTCCAGGCAGATCCCGACCAGGCCGCCGCGGCCGACCCCCAGCGCCTGGAGAGCCCGCGCCCACTCGTCGGAAGCGGCGTCGAGCTCCCGGTAGGTCAGCTCCCCGCCTTCGTCCACGACGGCCACGGCGTCCGGGACGGACCGGGCGCGCAGGGTGAACATCCGGTGGACGAGGTTCTCACCGATCGGCTGGTCGGTCTGGTTCCACCCGAGGAGAATCCGCTCGCGTTCCACGGGCGACAGGATCGGCAGTTCCCAGACCGGCGTCGTCGCGTCGGCCACGGCGGCGGCCAGGAGTGTGCCGAAGTGACGGCTGAGACCGCGGATCGAGACCTCGTCGAACAGGTCGGTGCTGTACTCGACGGACCCCTCGATGCCGTCCTCGCCGTCCCGTACGGCGAGTGTCAGATCGAACTTCGACGTCTCGCAGGGCAGCTGGACGGGGGTGACGGTCAGCTCGTCCAGGTCCGGCCGGGACTCGGCTCCCTGCTGGTAGATGAACATCATCTGGAAGAGCGGGCTGCGGCTGAGGTGACGTTCCGGGCGCAGCGCCTCGACCAGCTTCTCGAAGGGCAGGCCCTGGTTGGCGTGCGCGTCCAGCATCGCCTCGCGCACGCGCGCCACGACCGCCGCGAAGGAGGGGTTCCCCGAGACGTCCGTACGGATCACCACGGTGTTGGTGAGGAACCCGATGAGACCTTCCAGCTCCGCGCGGTCGCGGTTGGCGATCGGGGTGCCGACGACGATGTCGGTGTGCCCGGTGTAGCGGGCCAGCAGGATCTGGAAGGCGGCCAGCAGCACCATGGCCGGGGTGGCGCCCAGGCCTCGGCAGAAAGCGTGGAACTCCTCCGCCGGCCCTTCGACGCGGAACGGCAGCGACCTGCCCTCGAACGACTGCGCCGGCGGGCGCGGCCGGTCGGGGAGGAGCTCCAGCACCTGGGGGGCGCCTTCGAGGGCCCGCCGCCAGTGGGAGAGCTGGGCGTCGTACTCGGGGCCCGCCGACCACTCCCGCTGCCAGACCGCGAAGTCCGGGTACTGGATGGCCGGCTCAGGCAGTTCCACCGGCCGACCGGCGCGATGAGCCGTGTACAGCTCGCCCAGCTCGCGGTTGAACACCTCAAGCGACCAGTCGTCGGCGACGGCGTGGTGGAAGGTCAGCAGCAGGACGTGCTCCTCGGGGCCGCGCCGCAGCAGCCGCCCGCGCAGCAGCGGCCCGCGGCCCAGGTCCATCGGCTCCGCGGCCAGCGCCGCCAGCCGCGACCACAGCTCGTCCTCGCCGTCGCAGTCGATGACGGGCAGGTCCAGGCGCAGGTCCGCCGCGATGAGCTGCACCGGCTCGGCACCGTCCATGGCGAAGGTCGTCCGCAGGCTCTCGTGCCGGGCGACCAGCTCGTTCAGCGCCTTGACCAGCGCCTCGTGGTCGAGCGGTCCCTGAAGCCGGTAGGCGACGGGCACCAGGTACAGGCTCGTGCCCGGCAGCATCCGGTCCAGGTACCAGAGCCGTTGCTGGGAGAACGACATCGGCGCCCGCTCCGACGGCTCGCGCCGGGGGATGCCGCCGGAGCGGGCCGGTAGCCGCCGTTCCCTCCTCAGCGCCTCCAGCAGCTCGCGCTGGCGCGGCGACAACTGATCACTGTTCACCCGGTTTTTCCGATCTCTCGCAGAAGTACTTCCATGTCGCTGTCGGAGGAGGTGGCGACCACCAGGAACAGCTCGGCCGCCTCCTCCAGGCCGGGGCCGTGCTCGTCGAGCAGCGTCCTCGCCAGCGCGGCGACGGTGGGTCCCTCGAACAGGACCTTCAACGGGACGTCGACGTCCAGCGCCTCCCGAAGGGCCGAGGCCGCGCGCGTGGCGAGGAGGGAGTGACCGCCCAGGGTGAAGAAGTCGTCGTGGAGCCCCACCTCCTCCGCCCCGAGGATCTCGCCCCAGCTCATGGCGATGACCTTCTCCAGTGCCGTCGCCGGGGCGACGAACACCTCGCTCCCCGGTACGGGTGCGGGGTGGGCGCCCTCGAACTCGACCGCCGTGTGCGGGCGGGCGTCGGCGGGCTCCGCACGGGGGCCGCGCAGCTGCTCGGTCCCCGCCGCCGGCGGAAGCTCGGAGATCCGGCGGAGCGGGTTTTCGGCCACCCCTCGCAACACCTCCTCGTAGTGCGCGAGGAACAGCTCCATCGTCTCGGCGTCGAACAGGTCGGTGCTGTACTCGACGGTCAGCACGGGACCGTCCGGCGGGAAGTCGACGGATGTCAGCAGGTCGAACTTGGCGCAGCCGTTGTCGATCTCCCCGTTCATCGCGACGCGGATTCCGGCGGCGTGCGCGGCGGGCACCTCCTGCTGCATCACGAACAGGACCTGGACGAGCGGGTTGTGGGCGGCTCCCCCGCCGAGGCCGAGGCTCTCGACGATCCGCTCGAAGGGGACGTCGGCGTTGGCCGACGCGTCGAGAGCCGTCCGCCGCACCTCGCGGAGCAGGTCGGCGAACAAGGGGTCCCCCGGCAGGTCGACCCTGAGGGGAAGCGTGTTCGTGAAGAAGCCGACCAGCCGTTCCGCCTCCGGGTGGTCACGTCCCGCGACGGGCACCCCCACCACGATGTCCTGCCGGCCCGTGTAGCGGCGGAGCAGCACCTGGAAGGCGGCGAACATCACCATGAACAGGCTGGCCCGCGCCTGCACGCCCACCGACTCCAGGGTGGGGACGAGCCCGGCGGGCAGCGGACGGCGAAGCTTCGCGCCGCGGTGGCTCCTGGCCGGGGAACGAGGGCGGTCGTAGGGCAGTTCCAGGGAATCGGGCAGTCGCGCCAGACGTCCGCCCCAGAACACCAGCTGTTCCTCGGCAACGCTCTGCAGCCGCTCCGACGACCAGGCGGTGAGGTCGGCGTAGCGGGCGGTGAGTGTGGGCAGTGCCGGGGGACGCCCGGTGACGATCGCCTCGTACAGTTCGCCCAGCTCGGTGAGGAGGACGCTCGCCGACCAGCCGTCGAACGCGATGTGGTGCACGGTCAGCAGGAGCTCGTGCCGGTCGTCGGCGAGCCGCAGCAGCAGCCCCCGCAGCAGCGAGCCGGTACGGAGGTCGAAGGGGGCCCGGGCGTCGGCGTCGACGAGTTCGGCCCGCCGCTCGCCCGGGAGCCCGCGCAGGTCGGCGGTGACGAAGGGAACGGGCCGCCAGGTGTCCACGTGCTGGACGGGCAGGCCCGACCGCTCGTCATAGCGGGTGCGCAGGGGTTCGTGCCGCCTGACGATCTCGTTCACCGCGCGTTCGAGCGCGGCGGCGTCCAGGTCGCCGTCGATCGTGTAAGAGGTCGGCACGTTGTAGAGAGCGCTGCCGGGAACCAGGCGGTCGATGAACCACAGCCGCTGCTGTGCGGGCGAGAGCGGCGACCACTCGCTCACCGAGCCGAGGACGAGAGGCCGCGACGCTTCCTGCACTCCGCCGTCGATCTCTCTGGCGACGGCCGCGACGGTGGGATGCTCGAAGAAGATCCTCGACTGGACCGGCCTGCGCAGGACGTCCTCCAGTTGCACGGCCATCCGCATCGCGGTGAGCGAGTGACCTCCCAGTGCGAAGAAGTCGTCGTGGACGCCGACCCGCTCCAGGTCGAAGACGCGCCGCCACACCTCGGCGACGGCCGCTTCGGTGGGCGTCCGGGGTGACGTCGAGTCACGGACCGTGTCGGCGACCTGGACCGAGGGCAGCGCGCGGAGATCGACCTTCCCGTTGAGGGTGAGCGGCATCTCCGCGAGCGGGACGAAGCGCGCGGGAACCATGTACTCGGGGAGCTTGGCACCGAGAAACGCCCGCAACTCCTCAACCGTCCCACCGCTCATGACGACATAGGCGACGAGCTGGTCCTGCTGGAGGAGCACCGTGGCGGACCGCACGTGGGGGTGCCGGCCGAGCACCACCTCGATCTCGCCGAGCTCGATCCGGTAACCCCGGAGTTTCACCTGGTGGTCGGCGCGACCGATGAAATCAAGCCGGCCATCGGGCCTGGTCCTGGCGAAGTCACCCGTCTTGTAGAGTCGCGCGCCCGCCGATCCACCGAACGGGTCCGGGATGAAGACCTCGGCCGTCAGCTCGGGTCGCCCCAGGTAGCCTCTGGCCACTCCGGCTCCGCCGATGTAGATCTCGCCGGCCTCGCCGGACGGCACCGGTTCGAGGTGCTCGTCGAGCAGGTAGACGTCCACGTTGCCGATGGCCTTGCCGATCGAAGGCGCGCCGGTGTGCTCAGCGTGGGCGGGTATCTCGGCGACGGTGGCCATGACCGAGCATTCCGTGGGGCCGTAGCCGTTCACCAGGCGGAAGGGAAGCCCCGGAGGCGGGTGACGGGTGAGGCGGTCCGCGCCGGTGAACATGATCCGGAGCTTCGTCGCAGGCGGCCAGTCGAGATCGATGAGAGCTTCGACGACGGGCGTGGGGAAGAAACAGGCGGTGATCTCCTGTGCCACGACCCAGTCACGCAGAGAGGTGAGGGAACCCAGGGTGTCGGCGTCCGGTACCGCGATACTCGCCCCCACCGTCAGGTAGGTCCAGATCCAAAAGACGCTTCCGTCGAAGGCAGGGCTGGCGATGAGCGCGCTCCGGTCCTCCGCCGTGATGCCGAACTCCTCGTGGTGCCATCGCACCACGTTGACCAGCCCGCCGTGTGGTACCAGGACCCCCTTCGGGCGCCCGGTCGAGCCGGACGTGTAAATGGTGTAGACAAGCCTGTCGAGGTGTGACCGAGTGGTCTCCCCGCCTGCGAGGACCCCGCCTTCCGTTTCCTCGCTTTCGAGGTCCTCGCTTTCGAGGTCCTCGACGAGGATCAAGGGAGGAGCGTCGGGGTGCGTCAGCCGCGCCGACCAGTTCGAGTTGGTCACCACGGCGACGACCCGGGCGTCGTCCAACATGGTGTGGAGGCGCTCGGCCGGAGCCGACGGATCGAGCGGCACGAAGGCGGAGCCCGTCTTCAACACGGCGAGCTGGGCCGCGACGAGGAGTACGGAGCGATCCGCGAGAACCCCGACGAGAGACTCCGGGGCCGCCCCGAACCCGGCGATCCGCTTCGCCAACCGAGTCGACAGGGCGTCCAGCGCCTGGTAGGTGAGAACGCCGTCCGACGTGATCAGCGCGATCGCCTGGGGTGCGGCTCGCACGCGCTCCTGAAACAGATGCAGGACGGTCAGGGGGGATTGCGCTGCCATATGACGCCGTTTCGTTAGGCGAACTCCTTAGGTCGGAGTATGTGAACCCCTCTTGCGTCCAACTTGGCAACGGCTTAAGTGGTACTAGGTTTTGGGGCTGCCCAAAATGTCCAGGTGACCGCTCCGACACTCCGCGGTCACCATGCCGTCCCCTCCGGCGGCGGGCCCGGCCGGTTCGCGGCCGATGGCACATCTCAGCCTGCGGACCGGGTCACAGCCGGCCCGTCCCTGCGCTAGCCTCGCGTACGCTACGCACGTGCTGGTACGGAAGGTGCTCAAGTGATCAGCTGGTTCGAAGCGGTGGTACTCGGACTGATCCAGGGACTGACGGAGTTTCTGCCGATCTCCTCCAGCGCCCACATCCGGGTCGCCTCGGCGTTCTTCGGCTGGGAGGACCCCGGGGCCGCGTTCACCGCGGTCATCCAGCTCGGCACCGAGGCCGCGGTGGTGATCTATTTCCGCAAGGAGATCTGGGAGATCATCTCCACCTGGACGCGTTCCCTGTGGACACCCGACCTGCGCGGCCACCACTCCGCCCGGATGGGCTGGTACGTCATCGTGGGAACCATTCCGATCGTGGTGCTCGGCCTGCTCTTCAAGGACTCCATCGAGAGCGTCTTCCGCGACCTGCGCCTGATCGGCACGACCCTGATCGTCTTCGGTCTCATCCTGTGGTTCGCCGACCGCACCGCCCGCAACAGGCTCACCCTGGAGCGGCACCTCAGCTTCACCCACGCCCTGGTCTACGGCTTCGCCCAGTCCCTCGCGCTGATTCCCGGCGTGTCACGCTCCGGCGGCACGATCAGCGCCGGGCTGCTGCTGGACTACCGCAGGGAGGAGGCCGCGAAGTACTCCTTCCTGCTGGCCATCCCGGCCGTGCTCGGCGCCGGCTTCCTGGAGCTGTCGAAGATCGGCGAAGGCCCGGCGCCCGACTGGGGCCCGACGATCCTGGCCACCGTGATCTCCTTCGTCGTGGGCTACCTGGCGGTCTCGTGGTTCCTGAAGTACATCAGCACCCACCGCTTCACCGGCTTCGTGATCTACCGGATCGCCCTCGGCGTCCTCATCATCGCCCTGGTGAGCACCGGGGTCCTCGACCCGTCGGCCTAGGGTCCCGGCCTCTCCCGGCACCCGCTGCCGGCGGCGACCCGGCGGCGGCCCGGCGGCCGGGGGCCTGTCCGCCTGAGCCCGTGCGCGACGAGGACGCCGCGCGGGCCCATGGCGTCGCCCGCCCCGTCGACGCGGGTGAGTCCGGCCCGCCGTGGTACGCGTGATCCCGAGCCCGCGAGGCCGGGGGCGCGTCTCGCGGCGGGGCGGGCTCGTGGACACTGGACGGGTGCGCTCCGACTGGTCCGGCCTGCCCGTCCGCCACGCCCTGCCCGAGTTGCTCGCGGCGCTGGGTGAGCGGGGCGTCGCCGTGCTCACCGCGCCCCCGGGCACCGGCAAGACCACGCTCGTCCCGCTCGCGCTGGCCGGGCTCCTCGACGGCCCGGCGCCGAAGCGGGTGATCGTCGCCGAGCCGAGACGGATGGCGGTGCGGGCGGCGGCCAGGCGGATGGCCTGGCTGCTGGAGTCGGAGGTGGGCGCGGAGGTCGGGTTCTCCGTCCGCGGCGAGCGCAGGGCCGGTGCGAGGACGGTCGTCGAGGTCGTCACCACGGGGGTCCTCCTGCAGCGACTCCAGCGCGACCCCGACCTCGAAGGCGTGGACACGGTCCTGCTGGACGAGTGCCACGAGCGCCACCTGGACGCCGACACCGCGCTGGCCTTCCTGCTCGACGTCCGCGCCACGCTCCGCCCCGACCTGCGGATCGTCGCCACCTCCGCCACCGCCGACGCCGCCCCCTGGGCCCGCCTCCTCGGCTCGGGCGACCCCGCGCCGATCGTGCACGCGTCCGGCACCGCGTATCCCGTCACGCCCGTCTGGGTTCCGCCCTCGGGGAACGTCGCGCCGCCGCACGGCACGCGGGTGGACCCGGCGTTCCTGGCCCATGTCGCAGCCGTCGTACGGCGCGCGCTGGCAGAGCACGAGGGGGACGTGCTCTGCTTCCTGCCGGGCGTCGGCGAGATCGGCCGGGTGGCCGCGATGCTTCCCGGCGTTGACGTCCTCCAGGTGCACGGTCAGGCCCCGGCCCGGGTCCAGGACGCGGTTCTCTCCCCGGGTGAGGGGCGCAGGGTGGTTCTCGCCACCTCGGTCGCCGAGTCGAGCCTGACCGTGCCCGGCGTACGGGTGGTGGTCGACTCCGGCCTGGCCAGGGAACCCCGTACCGATCACGCCCGCGGCCTCGGCTCGCTCACCACGGTCCGCGCGTCCCGGGCCTCGGCCACCCAGCGGGCGGGGCGGGCGGGCCGCGAGGCGCCGGGCGTGGTCTACCGCTGCTGGTCACGGGCCGAGCACGAGCGGCTGCCCGAGCACGCGCGGCCCGAGATCGCGCTCGCCGACCTGACCGGCTTCGCCCTCCAGGCCGCCTGCTGGGGCGACCCCGCCGCCACCGGCCTGGCCCTGCTCGACCCGCCCCCGGCCGCCGCGATGGACGCCGCCCGCCGCACCCTGCACGCCCTGGGCGCTCTGGACTCCCCTGACACACCGGGGCCCACCGTGGGCCGGGTGACCGAGCGGGGACGGCGGATGGCCGGGGCCGGTGTCCATCCGCGCCTGGCGCGGGCCCTGATCGACGCCGGAACCGATCCCCTGGCGGGCACCGGGGTCGACGCGAGGTCCCGGGTCGCCGAGGTCGTGGCACTGCTGTCGGAGCAGTTGCCCAGGGACGCGGGCGATGACCTGGTGGCGGTCTGGCGCTCCGCGCGCCGGGGCGGGGACGGCTTCTCCGCCCGGTGGCGTCAGGAGGCCGGGCGCCTGGCCCGCGCCGTCCCCGGCCCCGACCGGCGCCAGGGGCGACCGCCGTCCGCCGACGTCACACCCCGGCGTGGCGGCCCTGCCCGGGGCGGCACGGCCCGGAGCGGCGGAACGGCCCAGGGCGACGCGACGCATCGGGGTGACGCGACGGCCCGGCGTGACGGCCCGGCCCGGAAAGACGAGGCGGCCTGGGACGACGATGCGGTGGCCGGGATCGTCGTGGCGCTGGCCTATCCCGAGCGGGTGGCGCGGCGCCGGGGCGGGTCGTACCTGATGGCCTCGGGAACGGCCGCCGAGTTGCCGCGCGGGTCGCGGCTGGGGACGGCGGAGTGGCTGGCCGTCGCGGTCGCGGACCGGCCCGCCGGGGCGGCGTCCGCCAGGATCAGGCAGGCGGTGGTGATCGACGAGGAGATCGCCAGGCTCGCCGCGGCCCCCCTGTACGGCTCGGCCGAGGAGATCGTCTGGCGCGTACCGCCGGGAGAGCGGCGTGGCGACGTGTCGGCCCGCCGGGTGGAACGGCTGGGCGCGATCGAGCTGGCCGACAGCGCGCTCCGCGACGCCGACGTACGGCCCGCCGTCCTGGAGGGTCTGCGCACCGAGGGCCTGTCGGTCCTGCGCTGGACGCCCGAGGCCGTGGCCCTGCGCGAACGCCTGGCCTTCTGCCGGCGCACGCTCGGCGACCCCTGGCCCGCGACGGACGACGACGCGCTGATCGAGGCGGCCGACCGCTGGCTGGAGCCCGAGCTGTCGCGGGCCCGTCGCCGGTCCGACCTGGAGCGCCTCGACGTGGTCTCCGCGCTGCACCGCCTGGTCCCGTGGAACGCCCGGCTGGCGGAGACGGCCCCGGAACGGGTCGAGGTGCCGAGCGGGTCACGGATCAGGATCGACTACTCGGGCGAGCAGCCGGTACTGGCGGCCAAGCTGCAGGAGCTGTTCGGCTGGGCCGAGACCCCGCGCGTCGCGGGGGTCCCGCTGGTGATCCACCTGCTCTCCCCCGCGGGCCGTCCCGCCGCGGTCACCGCCGACCTGGCCTCGTTCTGGCGCGAGGGCTACCGCGCGGTCCGCGCCGAGCTCCGCGGCCGTTATCCCCGGCATCCCTGGCCGGACGACCCCATGTCGGCCACCGCCACCCGCCGCACCAACCCGCGACGCTGACACAGCGCCGACACGGGGCCGACACGGGGCCGGCTCCGGGCTCCGCGCACCTCCCCCACCGGCCCGGGAGCCATGCCCGGCGCACGCCTCCTCACCTCCCGTACCGGCCGGGCGATCATGCCCGGTCCCCGGCGGCAAGGCCGGAGACCTCACCCTGCGACCGGCGCGCGGCCGGCTTTTGTGAGCTATCGTAGTGATATCACTTCGATAGCAAAGGTGGCGTACATGGAACGACGTGCTTTCCGGGTGAGCGGATTCGGCGTCCTGATCGGGCTTCTGGCGCTCGGGGCCGTCCTGGCCTGGGCCGGGTGGACGGCGGGGGAAACGTGGCTGATCGCCGCGGCGATCGTGTGGGGGATCGTCGCGACGGTCACGGCCACCGGGTTCACGGTGATCAATCCGAACGAGGCGAAGGTCGTGCAGTTCTTCGGCCGCTACATCGGGACGGTGAACCAGGCCGGGTTCCAGTGGGTGCTGCCGTTCACCAGCAAGGCGCGCGTCACCCTCCGGGTGCGCAACTTCGAGACGGCCAAGCTCAAGGTGAACGACGCCGACGGCAACCCCGTGGAGATCGCCGCCGTCGTCGTCTACAAGGTCGCCGACACCGCCAAGGCGACGTTCTCCGTGGACGACTACGAGCAGTACGTGGCGATCCAGTCCGAGGCCGCCGTCAGGCACCTGGCCACCAGCCACCCGTACGACGCCCACGAGGAGGGCCGTACCAGCCTGCGCGACGGCACCGAGGTGGCCGCCGAACTCACCACCGAGCTGAGCGACCGCACCCAGCTCGCCGGGGTGGAGGTGCTGGAGGCGCGGATCACCCACCTCGCCTATGCTCCGGAGATCGCCCAGGCGATGCTGGTCCGGCAGCAGGCCGCCCAGGTGGTCGCGGCGCGCACCCACATCGTCGCCGGCGCGGTCGGCATGGTTCAGCTCGCACTGACCAAGCTGCGGGAGGATGAGGTGGTGGAACTCGACGAGGAGCGCAAGGCGCAGATGGTCTCCAACCTGCTGGTCGTCCTCTGCGGTGACAAGGCGACGCAGCCGGTGGTCAACGCCGGCAGCCTCTATGGCTGAGCGGAAGAAGATCCTGCTGAGGCTCGACCCGGCCGTCTACGAGGTGATCGCCAAATGGGCGGCCGACGACCTGCGAAGCGTCAACGCCCAGTTGGAGTACGCACTCCGCCTGGCACTCAAGGCGGCGGGGCGCGAGCCCCGGCGGGGCGAGCGGAACGACAGCGAGCGGAACGACACCGATGAGCCGGACAAGTCACCTGATTGAGACGTGGAACGCTTCCCCTGGCGGACTCGCCGGACCACACTCGGTTCATGTCGTGGGTGGGAAGTTCCGCAGTGGAGATCGCGGAGGCCGTGCGACGGGGGAAGGTCACCGCGCCCATGGTCGTCGAGGAGCATCTCGACGTCATCGCCGAGCGTGACGGGCGCGTCAGGGCGTTCCGCACGGTCCTCGCCGAGCGGGCGCTGGCCGAGGCGCGGGCGCTGCAGGAGCGGGCGGACCTGTCCGGGCTGCCGCTCGCCGGGGTGCCGATCGCGATCAAGGACAATGTGCCGATCAGGGGCGAGGCGTCCCGCAACGGTTCCGCGGCGACGCCGGACGCGCCCGCGGACGAGGACCATCCCGTGGTGGCCAGGCTCAGGGCCGCGGGCGCGGTGGTCGTCGGCATCACCAACGTGCCGGAGCTCTGCCTGGTCGGATTCTCCGACAGCGTGTACGGCGTGACGCGCAACCCGTGGGACCTCGGGCGCACCCCCGGCGGGTCGTCGGGCGGGAGCGCGGCCGCCGTGGCGGCGGGCATGGTCCCGCTGGCCCACGGCAACGACGGGCTGGGTTCGCTGCGCATCCCGGCCGCCTGCTGCGGCCTGGTCTCGATCAAGCCGGGTCACGGGGTGGTCCCGCCGCCCGAGCACGACTGGTACGGGATGTCGGAGAACGGCCCGCTGGCCACCACCGTGGCCGATCTCGCCCTGGCCCTGGCCGTGATGGCGGACGACATGTCGCTGGCGACGCCCGGCGAGAGCGAGGCACTCGGCGTGGACAGCGCCATCGACGACTACCCGGGCGGGCTGACCCTGTCGGAACCGTTGAGGCTGCGGATCACGGTCGCACCGATGCCGCTGCCCTCCGGGCTCTCGGTGGACGCCGAGTTCCAGCGGGCGGTGACCGGGGCGGCGGAGGTGCTGGGCGCCGCGGGGCACACCGTGGTGGAACACCCCCTGCGGATGCCCTTCGGGGTCGGCGCGGCCGCTGTCGCCACCTGGTTCGCGTGCGCCAGGGACGACGTGAACGGCCTCGACCCGCGCGGTCTCGAACGGCGCACCAGGTCCCTGGCGAGAGCCGGGCGGCTGCTCGCCAGGTTCGGGGCGGACGGCACGGCGGGCCGTGACCGCTGGCGCGCGTACGGCGCCGACCAGTGGTTCGGCAACGCCGACGTGCTCGTCACACCGACGCTCGCCGCCCTGCCACCGGCCGCCGAGCGCTGGGGCCGGCGCGGGCTCCTGGCGAACGCCCGCGCCAACCTGACGTACGCGCCCGCCACCGCGGCCTGGAACATGGCCGGCTGGCCCGCCATGACCGTCCCGTACGGCCGGCACTCCAGCGGCATGCCGATCGGCGTCCAGCTCGTCGCCGCCCCGGGGGGTGAGGCGCAGCTCCTGGCCCTGGCCGGCCAGCTGGAGGCCGCCCGCCCCTGGACCCGCCACGCCCTGCCCGCCTGATCGTCTTTCCGTCCGTACGGGGCCCGCCCGCGGGGGAGACCCCGCGGGCGGCCCCGTACGGGTCAGACGCCGGTGGGGTGCCAGACCGTCTTCGTCTCCAGGAAGGCGGTCATCCGCCCGGTGCCCGGGTCCGCGAACCAGTCGGTCTCGGCGGGACGGAGGACCCGCTTGAGGTTCTCCGCCGCCGCCTCCTCGCACGCGACCGCCACCGCCCTGTCGGTGACCCCGGCCAGGTCGAGGGCGTTGACGTCCATGTGCGCGGCCAGATGGGGGGCGATCTCGGCGACGGAGCCGGTGAGGATGTTGACCACCCCACCGGGCAGGTCCGAGGTGGCGAGCACCTCGGCCAGGGTGATCGCGGGCAGCGGGGCGCGCTCGCTCGCGATCACCACGCAGGTGTTGCCGGTGACGATCACCGGGGCGATCACCGAGACGAGCCCGAGCAGCGGCTTGTCGGGGGCGACCACCGCGACCACGCCGGTCGGCTCCGGCGAGGAGATGTTGAAGTAGGGACCGGCGACGGGGTTGGCGGACCCGGCGACCGCGGCGATCTTGTCGGACCACCCGGCGTACCAGACCAGCCGGTCGACGCTCGCGTCCACGACCTCCCGCGCGTTCTTCGTCCCGGACTCGGCCAGCTCGGCGATGAACTGGGCCCGCCGACTCTCCAGCATCTCGGCGACGCGGTAGAGAACCTGTCCCCGGTTGTACGCGGTGGCACCCGACCAGCCGCCGAAGGCCTTGCGCGCGGCCGTCACCGCGTCGCGGGCGTCCTTGCGGGAGGCCTTGGCGGCGTTGGCGAGGAAGTCGCCGCTGGAGGAGGTCACCGGGTAGGACCTTCCGCTCTCGGAGCGCGGGAACGCCCCGCCGATGTACAGCTTGTACGTCTTGCGCACGGCGAGCCGTGCGGGCCGACGCCCGTCCCCGGGGCCCGGGGCCTGCTCGATGGCCTGCTCGATGGCCTGCTCGATGGCCTGCTCGGTGGCCTGTTTGGCCGCCCGCGCCCGGCCCGGCTTCTCCGCCTTACTCATTTCCCAGCCCTCTCCACGAGCTCTCCTGCTGCGCCAGCCGGGCCGGCACGAAGATCTGACCGCAGCGGCTCACGCCGCACCGGTGGGCGAACCAGCCACGCAGCACCGGCCGCCCCGCGCGGGCGAAGCCGTGACCCCGGGTGCTCTGGGCACGGCGGCGGCGGCGCCTGAGGCGCTGATGCTCACACATCGAGGTACGCCTCCAGCCCGTGTCGTCCGCCCTCTCGCCCGTATCCCGACTCCTTGCAGCCGCCGAACGGCGAGGTGGGGTCGAACCGGTTGAAGGTGTTGGCCCAGACGACGCCGGCGCGGAGCCTGCTCGCCATCCACAGGATGCGCGACCCCTTCTCCGTCCACACGCCCGCCGAGAGGCCGAACGGGGTGTTGTTGGCCTTCTCCACCGCCTCGGCCGGGGTGCGGAAGGTCAGCACGGACAGCACGGGACCGAAGACCTCCTCGCGGGCGATCCGGTGTGACTGGGCGACACCGGTGAAGATGGTCGGCGGGAACCAGAACCCCTTGTCGGGCAGCGAGCAGGCCGGGGACCAGCGCTCGGCGCCCTCCGCCTCCCCCAGGTCCGACAGCTCGCGGATCTTGGCGAGCTGGGCCGCGGAGTTGATCGCACCGATGTCGGTGTTCTTGTCCAGCGGGTCGCCCAGCCTGAGCGTGCCGAGCCGCCGCTTCAGCGCGTCGAGCAGTTCCGTCTCGATCGACTCCTGCACCAGCAGCCGGGAGCCCGCGCAGCAGACGTGGCCCTGGTTGAAGAAGATCCCGTTGACGATGCCCTCGACCGCCTGGTCCAGCGCGGCGTCCTCGAACACGATGTTCGCGGCCTTGCCGCCCAGCTCCAGGGTGACCTTCTTGCCGGAGCCCGCGACCGACCTGGCGATCCGGCGGCCGACCTCGGTGGAGCCGGTGAAGGCCACCTTGTCGACGCCGGGGTGGTCGACCAGGGCGGCGCCGGTCTGTCCGGCACCGGTCACGATGTTGACCACGCCGGGCGGCAGGTCGGCCTGCGCGCAGATCTCCGCGAACAGCAGCGCGGTCAGCGGGGTGGTCTCGGCGGGCTTGAGGACCACGGTGTTACCGCAGGCCAGGGCAGGGGCGATCTTCCAGGCGAGCATGAGCAGCGGGAAGTTCCACGGGATGACCTGGCCGGCCACCCCGAGCGGGCGCGGACCGGCACCGTACCCGGCGTATTCCAGCTTGTCCGCCCAGCCCGCGTAGTAGAAGAAGTGGGCCGCCACCAGGGGCAGGTCCACGTCGCGGGACTCGCGGATGGGCTTGCCGTTGTCCAGGGACTCCAGCACGGCCAGCTCGCGCGAGCGCTCCTGGATGATCCGCGCGATCCTGAAGAGGTACTTGGCCCTTTCCGAGCCGGGCAGCGCCGACCAGACGCCGAACGCCTTGCGGGCGGCCGAGACCGCCCGATCGACATCGGCCTCCGTCGCCCAGGCGACCTCCGCCAGGACCTCCTCGGATGCCGGGTTGACGGTCTTGTGAAGATCCCCGCCCTGGGAGTCGACCCACTCACCGTCGATGAACAGACCGTAGGACGGCCTGATGTCGACGACGTCACGCGACTCGGGCGCCGGTGCGTACTCAAACATGTGAACGCCTTAGTCGAGGGTGAAGTAGTCGGGACCCGCGTACCTGCCGGTGGCCATCTTCTGGCGCTGCATCAGCAGGTCGTTGAGGAGTGTGGAGGCGCCGAGCCGGAACCAGTCGGGGCTGAGCCAGCCCTCGCCGACGGTCTCGTTGACCAGGACGAGCATCTTGATCGCGTCCTTGGTGGTCCGGATGCCGCCCGCGGGCTTCACCCCGACCTTCCGGCCGCTCACGGCCAGGAAGTCGCGGACCGCCTCCAGCATGATCAGCGTCACCGGAAGGGTCGCGGCGGGCTGCACCTTTCCGGTGGAGGTCTTGATGAAGTCGCCCCCGGCCAGCATGGCCAGCCAGGACGCGCGGCGCACGTTGTCGTACGTGGACAGCTCGCCGGTCTCCAGGATCACCTTCAGGTGAGCGGCGCCGCAGGCGGCCTTGATCGCGACGATCTCCTCGAAGACCTTGACGTAGTCACCCGCGAGGAACGCGCCCCTGTCGATGACCATGTCGATCTCGTCGGCTCCGGCCGCCACCGCGAAGACGGTGTCGGCGACCTTGACGTCGAGCGAGGAGCGTCCGCTGGGGAAGGCGGTCGCGACGCTGGCCACCTTGACACCGGTGCCCTTCAGCGCCGTCGCGGCCTCGGCGACCAGGTCGGGGTAGACGCACACCGCGGCCACCCTGGGTACCGAGGGATCGGCCGGGTCGGGGTGGAGGGCCTTGGCGCACATCGCGCGGACCTTACCCGGGGTGTCGGCTCCCTCCAGGGTCGTCAGGTCCACCATGCCGATGGCGAGATCGATGGCCTGGGCCTTGGCGGTCGTCTTGATGGATCGGGTGCCGAGCATCGCGGCGCGCTGGTCGGCGCCCACGCGATCGACACCTGGCAGACCGTGCAGGAAGGTTCGCAGCGTGGCGTTGGACGTGGCCACGTCCGCGAGCGAGGTAGTCATAGTTGACACCTCCCCAGCATGCCCACTGGTGTGATTAGTTCCAAACTGGACCTTGCACAGCCCTCCCGTCGGTTTTCGTCAACATCCGCCGGGTCCAGGCTCTCCGCGTCGCACGGGGCCGCCCACTGAGGCGGCCCGGAGTCGTCCGGTGTGTTCTAGGTAGGGCCTAGGCAGGGGCCTAAGTAGGGGTGGGGCGCCGGGCGGCCCGGAGATAGGACATCCTCCCGATGTGGGACCGGGGGCCTTAGGACGAATCTTGAGTGTGTCAGGAAGGCACCACATTCAGGAAGGAACCCCATGGGTCCCGAACTTCAGCTCCAGTTGATCACCCAGAGGACCGCCGAGCTCCGCCAGCAGGCCGACAGCCACCGCCTCGCCCGCGAGGCCCAGCAGGCCGGGAAGGCCCGCCCGGGCGGCAAGCTCCGCAGGAGCCTCCTCGGCAAGATCATTCCAGCATGACCACGCCCCGAGAGCCCGGCCGCCTCCCCTCGCCCGGCCGGGCCTCTCTGCCTCCGTAGCGGATCGGTTTCACCGAGCGAAAAATAGGAGGAGTGCTACCTGTAAGGCGTGACATGCTGGCAGACATGGTCGGTCGGGCGGTAAGCCCCGTCTTCGTAGGACGGGAGGCGGAGCTTGCGGATCTGACCGAGGCGTTCGAACAGACGCGGAAGAACGCGGCGACGACGGTGCTGCTCGGCGGCGAGGCCGGCGTCGGCAAGTCACGGCTGATCGGGTGTTTCGCGGAACGGGCCTCGGCCGACAGCGCCCACGTGCTCAACGGGGGCTGCGTGGAGCTGTCGACCGAGGGCCTCGCCTACGCGCCGTTCACCGCGGCGATCCGCCAGCTCGTCCGCGAGTGCGGTGCCGAGGAGGTCGCGGCGCTGCTCCCCGAGGGAGCGGCACGCGACCTGGCCCGGCTACTGCCCGAGTTCGGTGAGCCGAGCGGCGACACGGAGAGCGACACCGCCCGGGCCCGGCTCTTCGAGCAGGTTCTCACCCTGCTGGAACGGCTCGCCGAGAGGCGGCCGGTGATCCTCCTCATCGAGGACGTGCACTGGGCCGACAGCTCCAGCCGCGACCTGATCGCCTTCCTCAGCCGGAACCTTCGCGCCGCACCCGTGCTGATGATCCTCACCTACCGCTCCGACGAGCTCCACCGCCAGCACCCGCTCAGGCCGGTGCTGGCCGAGCTCGGCCGGCTGGACGGGGTCCTCCGGATGGACCTGCCCCGGCTCACCCTGCCGGAGGTGGCGGCCCAGATGGCCGGCATCCTCGGCACCGCTCCCGACTTCGTCCAGGTGAACAGGGTTTTCCAGCGCAGCGAGGGCATCCCGCTCTTCGTCGAGGCGCTGATGGAGTGCGGCGGCGACTGCGTCTTCCCCGACTCCCTGCACGACCTGATCATCGGCTCCGTCGAGCGGCTCCCCGAGGAGACCCAGCGGGTGTTGCGCATCGCCGCGGCCGGTGGCATCCGGGTGGGCCACGCCCTGCTCGCCGCGGTCAGCGGCCTGTCCGACGTCGACCTCGACGACGCGCTGCGCACCGCGATCGCGGCCAACGTGCTGCAGGTCACCGACGGCCACGCCTATGTCTTCCGGCACGCGCTGATCCGCGAGGCCGTGCACGACGAACTCCTGCCTGGTGAGCACGTACGGCTGCACGCCCGCTTCGCCGAGGAGATCGGCGGCGACCGCACGCTCGTCCCGCCCGGCCGGGCCGCCATCGAGATCGCCCACCACTGGCACTCCGCCAGAAACGACCTCTGGGCCCTCATCTCCGCCTGGGAGGCTGCGGGCAAGGCCGCGAAGACCTTCGCCTACAACGAGATGATGCAGCTGCTTGAGCGGGTGCTCACGCTGTGGAGCAAGGTTCCCGACGCCGCCGAGCGCATCGGTGTCGACCACACCACGGTCCTGGAGCGCGCCGCGGAGGCCGCCGGCGCGTGCGGTGAGGTCGGCAGGGGCGGCAAGTTCGTCAAGGCCGCACTGGACGAACTCGACGAGCGGGCCGAGCCGGCACGGGTGGCGAACCTGCTCGTACACGGGTCGCAGTTCAAGAAGGCCAAGCGGGCGCCGGGGGTGCTCGGCGATCTCCGCTACGCCGAGCGGCTGGTCCCCGAGCCGGGGCTGGACCGCGCCGAGGTGCTGTCCAAGCTCGGTTCGTACCTGATGTTCAGCGGCGAGTTGGACGAGGGGACGGCGCTCACCGAGGAGGCGGTGCGGATCGTGCGCGAGCACGGCGAGGAGCCGCTGGAGGCCGATCTGCTGCTCAACCTCGCGCTGGGCGACTCGCTCGCGGGACGCATCGACGCCACGGTCCGGCTCAACACGAGAGCCCAGGCGATCGGCGAGCGCGTCGGTTCCGGCGACATCGTGCTGCGCGCCCTCGCCAACAACGTGGACGCGCTGAACAACATGGGCCGCTCCACCGAGGCGATCGAGCTGGCGCTCGAAGGGGAGCGGCTGGCCAGGAAGTACGGCCTCTACCGGGTCCAGGGCACGTTCATCGCCAACAACCGGGCCGAGGCGCTGGACGCGCTGGGCAGGTTCGAGGAGGCGGCCCAGCTGGCCGAGGAGGCCCTGGGCATGGGTCCCATCCTGCGCACCCGCCACCACCTGCGGCGGATCCGCGCCGACGTGGCGGTCGCCCGGGGCGAGACGGACGTGCTCAGGTCCGTCCTGAACGAGGTGGGCGCCTTCGACGCCACCTCGGAGGAGTTCACCCAGGAACTGACCGCCAACTCCCGGCTCCTGATCGGCCTGCACCTGCTCGACGGGGAGCCGCCGGCCGTGCTGGATGTCGCCGAGCGGGTCGTCCTGGAGACACGGATCATGGGCAAGCCCATGCTGGGCTGGCGGATGCTCGACCTGCTCGGAGGGGTCTGCGAGACGATCGGGGCGTTCGCCCCCGAACGGGTGGCGGCACTGCGCGCCCGCGTCGAGGCGGCGGCGGCCACGATGACCGTGGACAGCCCCGTCTCCGAGGCCTACCGGCTCGGTGTCGCCCGCGACCACGACGCCGCGGCCGCGGCCTGGGAACGGCTGGGCCGCCCTCTCCCGCAGGCGAGGTCACTGCTGCACGCCGGACGGGCGGCGGCCGGCGCGGGCGATCGCGACGGTGCCGCCGACCGGCTGCGCGCCGCCCATCCGATCGCCGTGGCGATCTCCGCCCGGCCGCTGGCGGGCGAGATCTCCTCGCTCGCCCGCCGGGTGGGGATCTCCCTCACCGACCGGACGGGGAGCGAGGAGCAGTTGCTGACCCCGCGCGAACTGGAGGTGCTCCGGCTGGTCGCCCAGGGGCGGTCCAACCGCGAGGTCGCCGCCGAGCTGTTCATCTCGGCCAAGACGGTGAGCGTGCACGTCTCCAACATCCTCGGCAAGCTGGGCGTCTCCAGCCGGGGCGAGGCCACCGCGGCCGCCCACCGCCTCGCCCTGATCGGCTGATCTCCTGCATCATGGATACCGATCGGACCGGGAAGAGGAGACAGACGTGCAGCGCGAGAACGGCATCGCCGTCGGCATGACCCCTGCCCCCCCGGAGTCTTCGGGGGTGCGTGGAGCGATCGCCGCCAACCTGCGCCGCACCCGCCTCGCCCGCGGGTTCAGCGTTCGCGAGCTGGCCGAGCTGACCGGCGTGAGCAAGGCGCTCATCTCCCAGGTCGAGCGCGGCGTGGCCAACCCCACGGTCGAGGTGCTGTCGCGGCTCGCGACCTCCCTGGAGCTGACCTTCGGCGAACTGACCCGGGTCCATCTGACCGGTCCGGAGGTGATCCGCCACGACGAGGGACTCGTCCTCCCCGCCGGGGACACGACGGTCCGCGCCTTGTTCGCGGCCCCCGACCGGCGCCGCTTCGAACTGGCCGAGGGTCACATTCCGCCGGGCACCCGCAGCGCCAAGAGCTCCCACGGCCGCGGCTCGGTGGAACACGCCTACGTCGTCTCCGGCGAGGTGACCGTCGAGACCGAGGAGTGGTCGGTCACCATCGCCGTGGGCGACGCCGTGCGGTTCGCCGCCGAGTCCGACCATGTCTACGCCACCGGATCCGCCGCCTGCCGCGTCCTGACCCTGATCTCGTTCTCCGAGGACTGAGGACCGTCGCGGGCGGCTCTCAGTCCAGCCAGTCGCCGGAGCCGTCGGGGACGCTGGCCAGCAGCGCCCGGGTGTAGGGATGCTCGGGCGCGTCGAGCACCCGGTCGGCGAGGCCGGTCTCCACACATGTGCCCGATTCCAGCACGTAGAGCCGGTCGGCCATCTGGCGGACCACGGCCAGGTCATGGGTGATGAACAGCATCGCCATGGACAGCCGTTCCCGCAGCTCGGCGAGGAGACCCAGTATCTGGGCCTGGACCGAGACGTCGAGCGCCGACACCGGCTCGTCGCAGATCAGCAGGCGAGGCTCGCCCGCCACCGCACGGGCGATCGCCACCCGCTGCCGCTCACCGCCGGACAGTCCGGCCGGCCGCATCCCGGCCATGTCGCGGGCCAGGCCGACCGACTCCAGGAGCCGGGCGAGGTCGTCAGGCCCGGCGGGACGGCCGTCGGCCCACAGCGCCTCCCGCAGGGTCGCCCCCACGGTCCGGGCGGGGTTGAGCGTCGAATAGGGGTCCTGGAAGATCATTTGTGAGATCCGGCGGGCCTGGCGCACGGCCGCGCGCCCCATCCGCCCGTAGTCGGAGCAGTTCGCGCCACCGAGCAGGATCTCGCCCCCGTCCGGCCGCTCCAGCCCGGCGACGCATCGGGCCAGCGTGGTCTTGCCCGATCCGGACTCGCCGACCACACCGACGACCTCGCCCGGAGCGACCGTCAGGCTCACACCCGCCAGCGCCGGGTGCGGGCTCCCGGCGAACCGCCGGCGCAGATCACGCACCTCCAGCACCGGTTCGGCCGCGACCGGCGGCCTGGCGACGACCCCCGGTTCCGGCACGGGCGGCGCGGGCAGCTCGGCCGCCCGCAGGCACGCCGACAGCCGCCCTTCGCGGACGCTCCCCGACACGCGTACGGGACGTGGCTCCGGCACTCCCGCGCGGCACTCCGGCACGGCCAGCGAGCACCGGTCGGCGAACCCGCACCGCCCGGCCGCCGCGTCGTGCGCGGGAACGGCCCCCGGCACCGAGGGGATCACCGCGAGCCGCCGGTCCGCGGGCGGCTCGGCCGCCAGCAGCGCCCTGGTGTACGGGTGGAACTGCTCCTGCCGTACGGCCGCCGCACGGCCGGTCTCCATGACCCGTCCCGCGTACATCACCATGACCCGGTCGCAGGTGGAGAAGGCCAGGCGCAGGTCGTGGGTGATGAGGACGAACGCCATGTCCCGTTCCCGCTGGACACGCCGGATGAGGGCGAGGACCTCGCGCTGGGTGGTGGCGTCGAGCGCGGTCGTCGGCTCGTCGGCGACCAGTACTCGCGGCCCTCCGGCCAGCGCGGCGGCCAGTCCGATCCGCTGGCGCATGCCGCCGGACAGCTGGAAGGGGTAGCGCCCCGCGACGTTCGCGGGCAGGCCCACCTCCGCCAGCAGCCGCGGTACCTCGACGGCCGCGTCCGCGCCCTTCGGCAACCCGTCGGCGATCTGGCGCCCGGCGCGGCGCAAGGGGTTGAGCAGGGTGAACGGGTCCTGCATGAGGAGGGAGACCACACTGCCGCGCTGCCGCCGCCGGGCACGCGGGTCGTCGTCCACCCGCTCGCCCGCGATGCGCACCTGCCCCGTGGCCTCCAGCCCCTGAGGCAGCAGGCCGAGCATCGCGCGGACCGTGAGGGACTTGCCCGAACCCGACTCTCCCACGATGGCGACCGACTCCCCGGCCGCGACCTCGAACGACACCTCCGACAGGAGGGTCCGCCCGGTGGAGGGCTGCCGGACCTTGATTCCCTCGACCCGGATCGCGGGCTCGGCGGTCGCCCTGGTTCCGGTGGACCTCTTCATCTCAGCGTGCCCTTCCCCGGCGGTCGACGCGTTCGTAGAGCCAGTCACCGACGATGTTCAGCGCGGCGGCCGTGAGGATGATGGCGAGGCCGGGGGCGACCACGGCCCACGGGTTGACGAGCAGTTGGGCCCGATTGTCCGCCAGGGTGCGCCCCCAGTCGGGCGAGCCCGCGGGCACCCCCAGGCCAAGGAAGGACAGCGAGGCCAGGGACACCAGGGCGTAGGCGAAGTTGAGAAACCCGTTGGCCAGCGTGACGGAGGCGATGTTGGGCCAGATCTGCCTCGTCATGATCCGCCACGCGGAGAGGTTCTTGAGCAGTGCCGCCTCGACGTATGGGCGGTGCCGCTGTTCGAGCACGGCTCCGCGCACCACCCTCGTGTCGGTGGGAGCGAACAGCACGACGAGCACGGCGACCGCCAGACCGTACCCTCCGCCCAGCACCCCGGCGACGACGATCGCCACCAGCAGGGCGGGCAGGGAGAACATCAGGTCCGCCCAGCGCATGGCCAGCGTGTCGGCCCAGCCGCCGAAGTATCCGGCGGGCAACCCGATGAGGTTGCCGATCAGCATCGACCCGGCGGCGACGCACAGCGCACCGGGAACGGCCGTACGGGCTCCCGCGACGAGCAGTTCCAGCACGTCACGGCCGAGGTCGTCGGTGCCGAGCGGATGACCTGGCACGGGGCCGGTGATACCGAGCACGAGGTCCTGGTCGGTCGCCCCGGGCACCAGCCAGGGCGCGAAAACCGCGGCCGCGGTCACGGCGAACAGGACAGCCAGCGCGCCGGCCACTGCCACCTGGGGACGGCGCCGCGCGACCGCCGGAAAACGGCCCCTCACGGTGCCCCCTCACGCGAGATACGGCTGGTCACCATGTCCTCCCGCCGAGCCGGACTCGGGGATCGGCCACCGAGTAGCCGATGTCCACCAGCAGGTTGACGGCGGCGATGAGCAGGGTGAACAGCAGCCCGAGCGCCTGGACGGCTGGAACGTCCTTGAAGGTGACCGAGTCGACGAGCAGCGATCCGAGACCGGGAAGCGCGAACGTCACCTCGACCAGCACGGTCCCGGCCAGCATGCCGGTCACTATGAGCCCGGCCGCGGTGAGGACGGGGACCAGCGAGTTGCGCAGTGCGTATCCGAGGACGGCCGCGCCGCCCAGGCCACGCGCGCGTGCGAAGACCACGTAGTCCTGGTCGAGCTCGCGGATGAGCGCCGCCCTACTGAAGCGGACGAACATGCCCACGGCGCCGACGGCCAGCGCGACCGCGGGCAGCGTGAGGTGCCACACCTGGCCGGCCAGGCCCTCGCCCGTCCCGTACACGGGAAACCAGCCGAGCCCCGCGGCGAACACCACGAGCAGCAGTAGCCCGACCGCGAAGGGCGGGGCGCTCAGCCCCACCACACCGGCGGTGACGACGAGGCGATCGGAAGCCCGGCCCCGCCGCAGCGCCCCGACCGCGCCCAGTGGAACCCCCACAAGCAGGGCGAGCAGCGCGCCGTACCCGACGAGCGCCAGGGTGAGCGGCAGCCGCTGGCCGATCATGTCGGCGACCGGCATCCCGGTCCTGACGGAGGTCCCGAGGTCGCCGTGGAGGATGCCGCCGAGCCAGCGCAGGTATTGCGCGGGCAGCGGCTCGTCAAGGTGGTAGCGGGCCTGAATCGCCGCGAGGGTCTCCGGGGTGGCGGGGCGGGTGCCCAGCAGGGTCTGCTGGACCGAACCGGGGGCGAGGTAGAGCAGACCGAACACGCCGGCCGACAGCAGCGCGACGACGACGGCGGTGCCCGCGAGCCTGCGCAGCAGGAGAAGACCCCGGTCACGCCCCGTCATCAGAGCACCCCGTTCCCCGTCAGCCACTCGACCACGCGCTCCGCCGCGTCCCTGCGGTGCGCTTCCTCCGTCAGTTCGTGGCCCTCCCGAGGGTAGACGACCAACTGGGTCCGGACACCGGCCGCCGACCAGGCACGATAGAGCTGTTCCGCCTGCCCGACGGGGGTGGTGCGATCCTCGGCGCCGTGCAGGATCAGCGTCGGCGTGGTGACCCCGGCCGCGTGGCACACCGGCGAGCGTGCGGCGAGAAACTCCCTGCCCTGGGGCGTGGCGGGGTCGGCCCCTCGGTGGTACAGGAGGTCGAAGCCGCCGCCGAGGTTGCTCGCGGTGGCGAAGCTGAGCCAGTCGCTCACCCCGGACATCACCACGGCTGCCCGGAACCGGCCGGTTCGGGTCACCGCCCACGCGCTCAAATAGCCGCCGTAGCTGAGCCCCATGACGGCCATGCGCGCCGGGTCCGCGACTCCGGCCGCGACCAGGTGGTCCACACCGGCGAGGACGTCGCCCAGGTCGTCCTCACCGAATCGCCCGATGACCCGGCGCGCGTACTCCTGGCCGCGCCCGCTGCTCCCGCGCGGGTTCGGCAGCAGTACGGCCGCCCCGGCGTGCGCGAGCGCGGCGGCGAGCCCGCCGGACTCGGCCGGCGCGAAGGCACTGGACCACAGCCAGGTCGGCCCTCCATGCACGATCACCACTAGCGGCGACGCCACCGCCTCGGTCCCGCCGGTTCCCGTGGGACCGGCGGGATCGACGGCGACAGCGGGTGAGTTCGGCGACCTACGCAGCAGGAGCCCCTGAACGGCGAGGCCGTCCTGGCCGGTCCAGGAGACCTCTTCCTGTCGCACGGCGAGCGGCGCCAGCGCCGCGTTGAGATCGGTGACCTGGCGCCAGTCGCCCTTGGCCACCTGGGCGACCGCCACCTCGGGGGGGCGTTCGGCCGTCTCCCAGACGGCGGCGGCGAGCGCACCGGTGCGATCCACCGAAAGCGACGGCTGCCCGTCGCGCCCGCCCAGGGTTCCCCAGGAGGTCCAGCGGGTCAGCGGGCGGCCGTCGGCGGTCAGGGTGCCGCCGTGCGTGCCGGTACCCGACCACCCGGCGAACCACAGGGTGTCCTCGTCCAGCCAGCCCAGATCGGTGACGTCGTCAACCGCGGCCAGCGGCGTCGCCTCCCCGGTGACGAGGTCGACGCGGATGATCCGCCCGGAGACGATGGAAAGCCCCTCGACCACGACGGCGGTACGCCCGCCGGGCGCCAGCCGGGGGCGGCTGAGCTGCCAGGATGTGCGCAGCAGGGTCCGGGATTCGCCGCTCTCGGGATCGATCAGGTCGAGGGCGGGCCGGTAGTACCCGGCGGGCGTCTCGTCGGCCGAGGTCACGGCCAGCACGACGCCGTCCCGCCAGTCGGCGTCCCACACGGTCAGGCCGCGCAGCGGCACCGGCCGCAGTTCCCCGTCGCCCACCCGTGCCCACGCGAGCCGTCTGCGCCTGTCGCCCGGCGTGCGAACGAAGGGATCGGCCTCGTCGCGGACCCGGAGCCCGAGGTGGCTGCCGTCGCGCTCGCTGCCGGGGTCGGCGAACCGCACGAGCACGGTGCCGTCACCGCCGGGGACGAGATCCTCGATCTCCCCTCCCGCGCGAACCCGCCAGGCGGGGACTTGATCACCGGGCGAACGGACCTCGACGTGGTCAAGGTCCGGGCCGTCGCCGGCGGCGAGCAGCAGCCTCCCGTCCGCCAGCCACCGCGTCAACGCGTGCCATTCGGTTCCCGCGCCCGCCACGGGAACGGGCACCGGTACCGGTCCTCGGCTCCCGCTCCCGGCTCCGGACAGGTCGAGCACGTGTGCGACGGAGCGGCCGTCCGGGAGCGGAAGAACGCAGGCGACGCGGGCCCCCTCCGGATCCATCGCCACCGCGTCGGGCACGCGCAGACCGGCGAGTGCGGCGTACGCCTCCAGTGCCGCGGTCATGAGCGGGCGGTGATCTCGGTGGCCCAGGGACCGACGAAGAAGTAGGGCCCGAACTCGCCGGTCCCCACGCCGGGGCCGAACGCCGTCGCGGCCTCTCCCCACCAGAGCGGCTGGTACGGAACGTCGCCCGCGGCCTTGACCAGCGCCTCCCCCAGGAGCCTGCCGCGTGCCGTGTCGTCGGTTCCGGTCTTCGCCTCGTCGAGCAGCCCGGTCACCTCGGCATTGGCGTACTCGGCGATGTTCGTGCCGTTCACACCGGTCGCGGCGCCGTTCAGGAGCTGCTGGATGTACTCCGCCGGGTCGCCCGTGGTGGCGAAGTACCAGCCCAGGTAGACGCCGGAGGCGTGCTTGCCGAGCTCGGCGATCCACTGCTCCAGCGGGACCTCCTTGACCTCAAGGGTGATGCCGATACCTTTGAGGTTCTCGGCAAGGGTCAGTGCGGCCCTGCCGAGTTGCGGCCCGCTGTTCGGGTAGGTCAGCACGTCACCGAAGCCGCCGGGCACCGAGGAGGCGGCCAGTTCGGCACGCGCCTTGGCCAGGTCGAACCCGTACTGCGGAATGCTCGCGTACAGGCTCTCCACCTCTGCCTCACCGAGCACGCCGCCCCACTGGGCGGGGTCGGTGAGCGTGTCGGCCACCCTGCCGTGACCGCGCAGTACGCTGCGGAGGATTCCCTCCCTGTCGACGGCGTGGGCGACCGCCCTGCGAACATGGATGTCGTCCCACGGCTTCTTCGCGGTGTTGAAGGCGAGCGTGACGAGGGAACGGTCGCTCGCCGCCTTCACCTCGACGCCGGGCAGCCCCTTCCACTGGTCGATCTGCTCGGCGGGCACGTTCAGCGCCACGTCGACGGACCCGCCGCGCATGGCGAGGAGCCTGGTCGACTCCTCGGGAACAAAGTCGATTTTAATCTGGCGGTACGGGGCCTTGCCTCCCCACCAGGCGTCGTTGCGCTCCAGCGTCACGTGCGAGTCGGGGGCGAACTCCGTCACCCGGTACGGGCCCGTGCCCAGGATCTTCGCGCCGGGGGTGCCGATGCCGTCGCCGGAGGCCTCGATGAACTTCCTGCTCGTGACCATGAGGGTGCCCGGCGAAGGCGTCCAGGCGAACGAGGCGTCGGGCTGCTTCAGCGTGATCGTGATCTCGGCCGGCCCGCTTACGTCGATCTTCTTCACGTTGGCGTACGCGTACGCGAAGGCCGAGGTGGAGCCCTTCCGCGCGTGCAGGTCGAGACTGGCCACGACGTCGTCCGCGGTCAGCGGCGTCCCGTCGGAGAAGGCCACGCCCTGGCGGATGGTATAGACATAGGTCGTCGCGTCCTTCCTGGTCCAGGACTCGGCGAGCGACGGCAGGAGGCTGCCGTCGCGCCCCACCCCGACAAGCGCCTCCTGGCACAGGAGCGCGACGACGTAGTTCATGATGCCCGCCTCCTTGCTCACGTCGAGCGAGCCGAGGGAGGAGGGCAGCGCGACCCTGAGGGCGTCGAGGGACTTCGCCGCCCCGGCCGGGCCCCCGGCCGCCGGTTCGGGCGACCCGCAGGCCGCGACGAGGCCGGGAACGGCGGCCAGGCCGCTCACGATGGCGATGGATCTCAGGAGGGACCGCCGGGTGAGGGCGACGTCGGGGAGTTCGGCCACGGGGACCCACTTTCGTGCGACCAGCCAGCCCGCTCAGCCGCTGTGTCTACCATTAACATCCACTTGGTAAGCGAGAGTATTCACTGGTCGCCGTTCACGTCAAACCCACCTTTCGAATAGGGAATCCATGTCCTCCCTCACCGTCTACAGCGCTCCGTGGTGCGGTCACTGCCACCGGCTGAAGGCCGCGCTCACCCGCGCGGAGATCCCCTTCGTCGAGGTGGACGTCGACCGGACGCCCGGCGCGATCGAGTTCATCACCGACCTCGGCGGCGGCTCCTGGCTGATCCCCACCGTGCTCCTCCCCGACGGATCGGCGCTGGTCAATCCCAGCCTGCGGGAGATCGAAGCCCGGCTGGCCTGACCGGGCGCCGCTCCGGAGCGAGGTACCCGGTCAGACCAGCAGGGGTTCGAGCAGCAGGATCACACCGAAGACGGCGAACGCGGCGGCGGCGCCGTACCTGATGATCTTCTCCGGCAGGTGCTTGCCGAGCATCCGCCCGACCAGGATGGCCAGGGCGTCGGCGGCGACCATGCCGACGGTCGAACCGACCCAGGTGCCGAACCAGCCGTGCTGGGTGGCGAGGGTGATGGTGGCCAGCATGGTCTTGTCGCCCAGCTCGGCGAGGAAGAAGGCGACGGTCACGGCGATGATCGCCGATCGGGTGGTGCGCTGCGCCTTCTGGGCCTCCTCGTCCGTCAGCTCGTCCCCGCGCAACGTCCACAGGGCGAAGCCGAGGAAGGCGATACCGGCGATGATCGTGATCGCCGTGGTGGGGAGGAGGTCACCGGCCAGCCCGCCGAGGCCGACACTGACCAGGTGGACCACCGCGGTGGCCAGGGTGATTCCGGCGAGTACCGGCCACGGCTTGAACCGGGTGGCGAAGGTCATGGCCATGAGCTGGCTCTTGTCGCCCAACTCGGCGACGAAGATCACAACAAGGCTGATCCAGAACGCTTCCAATGGAGGGTGCCCTTCCCGCACGTGCGGCCGGGCTGAAGGGGGCACCCGGGGAGTCTCGGGCACGACTTCGGCCCGGCGGCATCGATGATTGCCTGCCAGGCCGAAGGTCTCGTCCGCCCCGGAGCCGTGTGAGAACGGCCGGATCCGAGGCCCGCGCGACCGGGCGCCCTGGGGCGCCAGTATGTCGATCACGCGATTGGGACTACTCCCCTTCGGGTGTTTCCATCAGACCATAGCAGCCGGGGGCAGATGCTCGTCCCCGCACCCCCGCCCCGCCTCGGGGGCCGATGTCCCCGCAGGTCAGAACCCCGGACGGGTCGGCCAGGCAAGGATGCGCGTCCCCTTCTCGTGGCCGGGCCCCTCGGCCGGCGGGCCCGCCTCCCGAACCGGCCACCCGGCCCCGGGCGGAGACGGACCTCCGGCTCAGAGGCGGGTGCCGACCATCACGGGCTCGTTGACGAGGGTGACGCCGAACTTCTCGAAGACCCCGTCCCTGACCTCGCGGGCGAGATCGAGAAGCTCCTCGGTCGAGGCCGACATCTCTGGATTTGTCATTGCAAGGGTGTGCTTGGTGGAGATGCGCGCCGGGCCGCGCCGGTATCCCTTCGGGAACCCGGCGTTCTCGATCAACCACGCCGCCGGGACCTTGACCGTCCCGTCCGGCATGTCCCAGCGAGGGAACCCCGGCGCCCGCAGCTCCAGCTCGGCGGCCTGTCCGCCGGTCAGGATCGGGTTGGTGAAGAACGACCCCGCGCTGCGGGTGTCCGGGTCGCCGGCGTCCAGGACCATGCCCTTGCCCGCGCGCAACTCCAGCACCGCCGCGCGGGCCCGCGCCAGCGGCACCCGATCCCCCAGGGCCACCCCCAGCCGCAGGGCCAGCTCCCGATAGGCGATCGGGCCGGACAGCGCGTCGTCGGCCGGCCCGTCGGCCGCCAGCTCGTAGGTGACCGCGAGCACCACGTGCCGCCCGAGTTCCTCCTTGAACGCGCTGTGCCGGTAGGCGAACCCGCACTCCCGCGCGGTCAGGTCCCGCACCTCGCCGCTCCGGCGGTCGTAGACCCGGACAGCGATGATCGTCTGTGAGACGTCCTGCCCGTAGGCGCCGACGTTCTGGATCGGCGTGGATCCGACCAGCCCGGGGATGCCGGACAGGCACTCCACTCCCGAACGGCCCTCCGCCACCACACGCTCGACCAGTGCGTCCCAGTCCTCGCCCGCCTGCGCGGTGACCCGGTCCCCGTCGATCTCGACGCCCCGGGAGGCGACCCGCACGACCAGGCCGTCGAACCCCTCGTCGGAGACGACCAGGTTGCTGCCGCCGCCGAGCACGAGCACCGGCTCGCCCGCCCGGTCGGCCTCGGCCACCAGCTCGACGATCTCCTCGGCCGATCCGGCCGCCACGAACGCCCTGGCCTCTCCGCCCAGCCCAAGCGTCGTGTACGGCGCCAGCCGTACCCCTGCCACCCGCTCCGTCATACGCTTCCCCACACCCGGCAGAAATCCGCGACCAGCCTACGGGGAGCGCAGCAGGCTCAGCACCCGGTCGTAGGTCCGCCGCGACTCCCTGTCGCGATATTCGGGGTCGACCTCGTCCTGGCCGCGGCGTCGCTCCCGGCGGACCGGGAGGTCCCTGCCCAGGCCGACCAGGGTGCCGGGGAGCCCGAGCGAGAACTCCAGGTCGGCGTTGCGGTAGTAACGGGCCTCGGTGGGGAAGCCGCCCGCGGCGAGCACCGTGTCACGCCTGACCGCGATCAGGTGGCCGAGCAGTGCCCGGACCTCGCCCGGTTCGGCCTCCAGCCACTCCTGACCGTCCTCGCGAGGGTTCACGCCCTTCCAGCCCGCCGCGGTGACGTCGTCGTCCAGCGCCTTGACCAGCGGGGTGATGGCGTCGCCCTCCAGGATCATCGAGGTGTCCATGACGACGTGCACGTCAGAGGTGTCGAGGCGCAGCAACTTGTCACGGCTCTCCCCCCACCCGGCGGAGCCGCCCCTCCAGTGCGGGAGTTCGGCCACATGCCATGCCGTCACCCGGTGGGGGAACTCCTGCGCCAACTCCTGCAGGACGGCTCCGGCGCCGTCCAGGTTCCCCAGGTCGAGGGCGAGGATCCTGGCCTCCGTACGGGCGACCAGGGCGCGTACGCACTCGCGCAGCTCTTCTGGCCGGCCGTCGACCAGCAACGCGACGGTCACCGTCGAGTGCGCCGCCCTCGGCTCCTCGACCTCGGCGGGGGCGACGATGGTCTCGTCGAGCCGGGAGACCGACAGGCTGGCGTCCCAGAGCAACTGGGAGGAGACCATCCGGTCGGGATGGCCGTGGAGATCGTCCGACCGGCCGACCAGCTCGGCGCCCTTGGGTCTCGGCCGAGGTGCCGCCTCGGTCTCGGCGACCCGCTCCGCGTCCAGGGGTTCGAGCCGCCCGGGGTGACGCCCCGGATCCGCGGCCTCGGCGACCTGTCCGGCATCGGCGGATTCGTCCCGCCCCCGGGCCGCGTCTTCGGTGCCGGTGTCCGCGGCGGTGCCCGGCCGGTCACCGGAACCCGTGCCGGCACCCGCGTCGGAACCCTCGCGCCTCCCGGCAGCCGAGGCGTCCTCGGGCAGGGAACGGAGCGTGGGCCACACCTCGAAGGGAGGTACGGGAATGAGTTCGAAGCCGACCGCGGTGTCCTGGACGAGCCAGCCCTCGGCTCTGATCTCGTCGCGGAGCGCGTCGGCCGCGGCATGGTCGTGCCCGGCTCGCGCCCTGGCCCACCGCTCGGCCAGGTTGGTCACGTCAGGTGGTACTTCGCTCATGCCGGGGACGCTACCCACGGACCGAGAGAAGATTCGGCCCGCGAGCATGCCCTCGCCCGACGACCACTAAGCCCTGTCCTGTGGATCTTGCCGTGGCGAGGATCGGTCAGGTGGTGTCTCGCAAGGCGGAGGAGGGAGCCGCGGCGTGCCGCGGTGACCGACGACAACGCGGCGAGGCGCCGCCTGACCGACCGCAGTAGGCAAAAGATCCGCAGGACAGGGCTTAGGACAGCTGGACCACCGCGCGGGCCTTGGACAGGACCCGGGAGTCGTTGGCCCTGGCGGTCAGGGCGACCACCACGCGCTTGTCCTCAAGCTTCTCCTCGATGATCCCGCTCACGGTGATGACGGCACCCTGTTCGTCGTCCGGTACGACGACCATGGAGGAGAAGCGCACCCCGTAGTCGACGACCGCGCCCGGATCGCCCGCCCAGTCGGTGACGAACCGTCCTCCCTGGGCCATGGTGAACATGCCGTGGGCGATGACGTCCGGCAGCCCGACGGTCTTGGCGAAGCGCTCGTTCCAGTGGATGGGGTTGAAGTCACCGGACGCCCCGGCGTACATCACCAGGTTGGCGCGGCGCACCGGGTAGTCGGCGGGCGGGATCTCCTGCCCCGTCTCGACCTCGTCGTACTTGACAGTCGCAGCCATCTCAGCCCGCCCCTCCACGCTCGACGATGGTGTTGTAGGTCGTGCACACGGGCTCGCCGTCGACGGTGCTGACCTCGCTCCTGACGGTGATCAGCTCATTGCGGCCGACGTTGCGGATGTCGGTCACGGTGGAGACGCTGACCAGCTCGTCCCCGGCGTGGATCGGCCGCCGGTACTCGAAGCGCTGCTCGCCGTGGACCACCATGGCGAAGTTCAGCCCGAGCTCGGGGTCGGCCAGGATCGTCCCCCCGGCCAGGCTGAACACGATGGGAAAGGTCGGCGGGGCGATCACGTCGGGATGTCCGGCCGCCTGGGCGGCCGCCCTGTCCCGGTAGATCGGGTTGTCGTCGCCGATCGCGGCGGCGAACTCTTTGATCTTCACCCGGCTGACCTCGTACGGCGAGGAGGGCGCGGACGCCCGCCCGATGAAGTCACGGTTCAAGGCCATCGTGCTCCTTTGCGGATACCGAGCCGGCGAGGCCGGAACCGGTGGGTCGGGCAGACAGTAACAGCACAGGATTCCAGGGTGTGCCCTCGGGGCCACCAGGAAACCGTAGCCCGAAACCACTACGGCTCCGCCTGTCCGCCGCGATCAACACCCGAGCGGAAAAGCTGTACGGATACGACAAACCGGCGCCCGCCTGAGGACGCCGGTTTTCGTGGAGTATGTGCGTGCCCGTCAGACACTCATCTCCCACCGGAGCGGGAGGCTTCGCGGACTAGCGAGTCTCGCGGTGCGCCTGGTGCGTCTTGCAGTTCGGGCAGTACTTCTTCAGCTCAAGCCGATCCGGGTCGTTGCGCCGGTTCTTCCGCGTGATGTAGTTGCGGTGCTTGCACTCCTGGCAGGCCAGCGTGATCTTCGGCCTAACGTCGGTGGCAGCCACTTGGGAGTGCCTTTCTACGTTCGGGACAGTGGACAACCCACGGCAGAGCCCCTCTTGCGGGAGGGGACCCCGGTGGGTAGTAGCGGAGGCCGGACTTGAACCGGCGACACAACGATTATGAGCCGTTTGCTCTGCCTGACTGAGCTACTCCGCCTTGAGGCCGATGGAATCGACCGACCTCGCAAGGATACCCGACCCGTAGAGTGCCTGCGTACTTGTGCAGGTCAGGGCGACCTCTTCTGGGTTACCCCAGTATGCCCGTTCATGCGTCGGGAACCTTGAGTGTTTTCTGGCCGACTCAAAGGTCGACCAAGCCGAAAGCCCCAACCCGAAGGTCAGGGCTTTTAGGCTGTTGAGCCCCTTTACGGAATCGAACCGTAGACCTTCTCCTTACCATGGAGACGCTCTGCCGACTGAGCTAAAGGGGCCTGTCCGTGTCGCTCTCGCTTGCGGACAGGTGTAACCATACACGGCTCCGGAGCGGGATGCGAAATCAATCGAGGACCGTCCGGATCACCACACGTCCTCCCCCGGGGATCCCCTGGAATCGCCGCCCGCACCCCGGATCCGGGCCTCCGCCCGGGAGCCCCCGGCGGCCGCCACGACGGGCACCGGCGGCAGCGGAGACGCGTCCGCGCCAAGTCCGCCATGTCGGGGGCCGGACGACCACCAAGTAGCCGCCAAGTAGCTGATAAGAGGGTTGCCGCACCGTGGTGGGTAAGCGTCCGCACCGCCTAAAGGAGTACCCGAGATGACCCCCGAACTGCTGGGATTTCAGATCACCCACCGCGCCATGCGCGCCGACACCCGCCGCCTCGCCGAACTCGCGGCCCAGCTGGCCGAGGGACGGCAGGTGGCCGATCCGGCCCGCGCCCGCGCCATCGCCGAATTCATCACGACCCTGAACCAGGGCATCCACCATCACCACACGATGGAGGACGAGGTCCTCTGGCCCGTCCTCGAACGGTCCGCCGGAGCCGAGGTGGACCTGCGCGACCTCAGTGACGACCACGCCGACCTCGACCCGCTGCTGACCGAGATCAACGCCCAGGCCGCCGCGTTCGCCTCGACCGGCGACGCCGCCGTGCTCGCCAAGTCCCTCACCCGGCTGGCCGACATGCTCGACGAGCACATCGTCGAGGAGGAGCGGCTGCTCTTCCCGATCATCAAGAAGTACGTGTCCGTCGCCGACTGGGAGAGGGTCGAGACGGCGGTGCGCAAGGGCGGGAACGTCAAGCTCGATCTGCCGAGGATCGAGCAGTACGCCAAGCCCGACGAGCTGGCCCGGCTGCGCAAGCTCGCCGGCCCCATGCTGATGCTGATGATCTCCCTGTTCCGGCGCGGCCACCGGCGCCGTCAGCGGCTCGTCTTCGGCCCCCTCGCCGACCTCTGATCCGGGCCGCACCGCCACGCCGTCCCGGAGCGTCCGCCCGCGCGGCGTGATCCGGCGCCGGGCCCGGTGTCGCCCGCTCCCGCGACGGGCCGCCTACACCCGGTTCGAGCCTCCCGTGGGGGGCCGGCCCCCGCTTTCCGCGAGTGCCTCCGTCGCCCTGCGTGTCCAGTGCGGCGAGCCGACCCGCTCGGCGATCCGCACCGCCTGCTCGTAGTGGGCACTCGCGTCGCGTCCGAGGAAGGCCGCCAGGTCACCCAGGATCAGGGCGACCGGACCCAGCGTGATCGACCCGGAGTGCATCCCGGCCAGCTCGCCGTCCCAGGGCAGGAGCGTCCGGTAGCAGCGTTCGGCCACCGTCCGGTCGCCCAGCGCGATCGCGCTCTCCCCGCGCAGTCCCTGCCAGAGGAGCCAGAAGTAGTCCAGGTTGGGCTCCAGGTCGGGCCGCCAGTAGGCGCGCGCCTCGTCCACCCTGCCCTCGGCGATCAGCGCCCGGACGACGATGTCCGCCAGCCCCTCGGGAACGAAGGAGTACAGCGTCAGCAGCTCCGTCATGTCGTGCGGCAGACCGCCCGCCAGCCGGGTCACGAACCTGCCCAGGGCGCCGATGATGTGGGCGACTGCCCCGCCCGCGGCCACCATCCGCTCACCGATCGCCAGGTAGGACCGTTCCGCGCCCTCGAAGTCGCCCTTGACCAGCATGACCAGGGTGTCGAGCATGGACAGCACGCTCAGCGCCAGCCCGAGCTGGCCGGTGGTGGAGTGCTCCAGGGCCCGGTCCGCGTGCCGCCTGGCCGCGGCCAGGTCGCAGCGGCCCAGACTGACCATGGACAGGGCGTGGTGCCCCTGCATGGCGTACCCGGGCATCCCGTCGCGGTCGCCCAGCTCAACCATCTCCCGGCCCAGTACCTCCAGCTCGTCACGGCGGCCCGGGGTCAGCAGCACGAAGTAGCGGGCGTTCAGGGCCAGGCCGAGGAGGTCGCTGCGGCCCAGCCGCCGGGCGATCACGACCGCCTCGGCGCTGTAGGCCAGGCAGCGCTCGTCGTCGTGCCCCTCCAACTCGAAGACGAGCGTGGCCAGCAGCCGGCAGCGGGTCTCGTCGTCGGCCTCCTCCAGCGCCTTCACCAGCGCGTCGACGAGTGGCTCGTCCACGCTCCTGTCCGGCTGGATCGACCAGGTCACCGGGGCGTCGTAGGCGGTCAGCGCCCGGTTCAGACCGTCGCCCAGCCGTCGCGCGAGGGCTATGGCCCGCTCGCGGTTCTCCCTGGCGGCCAGCACGTTGCCCTCGTGCGCCTGCACCTGTACCAGCGAACAGAGCAGGTCGAGCCGGAGCTCGTCGTCGGCGGTGAGGTGCAGCGCCCCCCGGTAGAACGTCCCGGCCTCCCGGTAGGAGTGCATACCGCGCGCCTGCTCGGCCGCCGCCCTGGCATAGGACACCACCCGCTCCGCTGGGACCGTGGTGGCCGCGGCGAGCGCGTGGTGGGCCAGCGCGGTGACCTCTCCCGGCCGGACCCGTTCCAGCGCGCCGACGACCCTGCCGTGCAGGCGAACCCGGCGCAGTCCCGGCGTGTCCTCGTACAGCGTCTCCCTGACGAGGACGTGGGCGAAGCGCACCCGGCCCGGCGCGGGCTCGGTCAGCAGCCCGGTCAGCACGCCCGCCTCCAGCGCTTCGAGCACGGCGTCCTCGTCGGAGCCGTCCAGAGCGAGCAGCACGTCGACGTCGACGTCCCGCCCGACGATGGCCGCGTCCCGCAGGGTTCTCTGGGCCGCGGCGGGCAGCCTGGCGATCCTGCGCCTGATCAGGTCGCGCACGCCCGGCGGCAGCGCACGGGCGGCCGAGGTGCCGTCCGTGGTGATCAGCCGCGCGGTCTCGCAGACGAACAGCGGGTTGCCGCCGGTGCGCTCGGCCACGGTCCGCGCGGTCGCCGCGTCCACCTCCAGGCCCGAGCGCTCACGCAGCAGCAGCGCCACGTCCTCGTCGCCGAGCCCGTGCAGGTCGAGCCGGTGGGTGTCGTGCCCGGCCAGGGCCGCCCAGGTCGTCCCCAGGTGGTCGACGGCCTCGGTGGGCCGGTAGGTCGCGACGATCATGATGTCGGCCTTGGCGACGCCCGTCGCGAGGTGGCGCAGGAGCTGGAGCGTCTCACTGTCGGCCCGGTGCACGTCCTCCAAGACCACCAGCAGCCGAGTGCCCTGCCCGACGATCCGGGACAGGTAGTCGCCCACCGCCCGGGCCAGCAGGAACGGCCCCGCCGGCGGGGCGCCGTCGTCCAGCAGCGGCGCCAGCCGGGCGGCCAGGTCGTCCTGGGGCGGCCGGTCCGCGGCCAGCGCGCGCAGCACCTCGCTCCACGCCCAGGCGGGCGGCGCCCCGCCGTCGGTCTCCGGGCACTGCCCGGTCGCGGTCAGCCAGCCGCGTGCCGCCTGCCGCCTGGCGAAGGCCGTGGCCAGCGCGCTCTTGCCCGCTCCGGGGTCTCCGCCCAGCCAGACCGTGCGCAGCCCGCCCCGGTCGGCGATCGCCTGCAGCGTCGCCATCTCCTCGGTACGACCCACGAGTTCGGGTACCGGAACGGCGGCGGGATCCGGCGTGTCCAGGTCCCGTCCGGGCCCGTTCCGCCCAGGCTCCTCCGTGGGCCCCCTGTCGGCACCGGACGCGAGCGTGGCCGGGCGGTTCAAGGAGTCGGCGTGGGCGAGGATGTCGCCTTCCAGCGCGCGCAGCGCGGGACCGGGGTCCACCCCCAGCTCGTCCGCGAGGGTCCCGCGGGCCTTCCTGATCGTGGCCAGGGCATCGGCCTGCCGACCGGCCCGGTAGTAGGCCAGGGCGAGCAGCCGGACGGCGTTCTCCCTGAGCGGATGGGCTCGGACGTGCTGCTCAAGCTCGATCTCGGCGTTGCGGCCGAGCACCAGCAGCGCCTCCGCCCGGTGCTCCACGGCGACCAGTCGCAACTCGTCCAGCCGTACGGCCTCGGGCTCCGCCCACTCGTCGTCGGCGAACTCCGCGTAGGCGGGCCCCTGCCAGAGCGCGAGTGCCCGGTCCACCGCCTCCAGGGCCCGCGCCCCGTCTCCTACGGCGAGCGCGGCCCCGGCGGCGTCGACCAGGCGGGGGAACAGCCAGGCGTCCACCCGCTCGGGCTCCAGCCGGAGGCGGTAACCGGGTGCGGCACTTACCAGTACCGTGGCGGGCGTGCGCGGCAGCCGTCCGGGTTCGAGCACCCGTCGCAGGTTGGACACGTAGACCTGGAGGGCGGCCAGCGCCTTGGGAGGGGGTTGCCCGCGCCACAGGTCATCGATGAAACGATCGGTGGAGACCACGTGCCCACCCGCCGCGACGAGCCTGGCCACCACGGCCCGCTGCCGGGAGGTGCCTAGGTCGACCGTACGGCCGTTGATCTCCGCCTGAAGCGGACCAAGAACTCGCAACATAGCAAAGGGCAGGATAAGCGCCCTCGGACTGCTTTTGGTGAACATTAGGAGCAGAATGCTGCAAGACCGTCGCAAGGAAACGATCCGGGCGCTCGACGAGAGCGACCGGCCGCACCTGTACTGGCACGGGATGGACGGCGACGGCCACGTGTGGCTGTTCGAGACCGTCATCGACAGCGGCGGGGAGTACTGGCCCGTGCGCCACGCCGAGCTGGGCTCGGACGGCGTGGCCCGCACGTACTCGTGGAACCATATCGAGGACGAGCACGGCTTCCTGGCCGAGGGCCCGATCTATCCCGGCGACTTCGGCCTGAACTCCTTGACCTCCGAGGAGTTCGAGACCCTGTGGGCGGCGCTCAGCGGGCGGTGAGGTCCTCCCCCGGGGCTCCTCCCGCCGCCCGGGCGGGTCTTCGGGGTGGCCGGAGCCGCCAGACAAGCTCAAATCCGGACATTTGCTGACTGCGCATGAAGCTAACGGTCAAAAAGCGCACACAATATCCCTTTCTATTGATTTTCGAATGTTTTCGATCACTACTCGGCGGTAGTTCCGGTCCCGCCGTAAGTCCGGCACATTGAGATGACAAAGCGGGTTATTTCGCATATAGGCATGGGGGTAGGTTGCTCGCATGAGCGGAACGCCCGGCCTGAGGATGGCAGCCTCGGACATGACCGCGCTGAGCCTGAGGACCGCCGACGCGGTGGTGCTGTTCGACTGGCTCATCAACGTGGACCTTGATCAGATCCCCGTCCGGCACATGGCACAGAAGCAGGCTCTGATGGACCTTCTCCAGCAGCTCGACCGGAGCATCCCCGGCCACACCCACGCCGACATCGAGCGGGCACACCTGCTGCTGACCCGCGAGATGGGCCTGTAGTCCCGCCCGCTCCCCACCTCCGGCCGCCGCGACGAGCGGGACCGCGTGCCGCCGCCCGCGGCGCCGGACGCCCGTCCCATAGCGGCCCGCCGGGTGTGCCGGGTGAACTCCAGCGGATTTTTCCGTACGAATGTCCGGCAGAATGTCGAAAACGACCGGGGCTGCTTCTACCTGTGAGGGAGAACGCCGAGAACGGCGCCCGAACATGAAATACATGATGCCGATGCGGTTCAGCGGGCAACCGTAGGACGAGGCCCCGCCGACCCGTCGAGGACACCAAAGCCCATATCGAGTTCACGCACGACACGAACAGGAAGCTCACCGAGGCCGCGCCCGGCCCCGGCGGCAAGCCGCCGAACAAGCCGATCGAGGTGATGTCGGCGGCCCCGCCCGAGGAGCTGTGACCGCTGGACGGCCCGGCCTTTCCACATGTGCGGCCCGGACATGGCCGCCACCGAAGGTAAGGGGGCGAATACCCAAAGTTTGCGGGCCTGGCCGGTTGCCCGATAAATCCGCCGGTAGATACATCGCATGGTCAACAAGCGAACGGCCGGGAAACCCACAACGGAGGGAGCGGCGGAGGCGCTGCTACGGGTGGGGCGGTTTTTCAGCCGGGGCACCTACTCCGATGACCTAAGAGATGTCTCCTACCGGGGTGGCCGGAACTCCGACACCTTCTACCGGGACCGGTGGTCACACGACAAGATCGTGCGGTCCACCCACGGGGTGAACTGCACCGGATCGTGCAGCTGGCGGGTGTACGTCAAGAACGGGATCATCACCTGGGAGACGCAGGAGGTCGACTACCCGACGGCCGGCCCCGACCGGCCCGAGTACGAGCCGCGGGGGTGCCCTCGGGGGGCGGCGTTCTCCTGGTACACCTACTCGCCGACCCGGGTGCGATACCCGTACGCGCGCGGGGTGCTCGTGGAGATGTACCGCCAGGCCAAGGAGCGGCTCGGGGATCCGTTGCTGGCCTGGGCGGACGTGGTGGGCGACCCGGAGCGGCGGCGACGCTACCAGCAGGCGCGCGGCAAGGGCGGGCTGGTGCGCGTCACCTGGTCCGAGGCGCTGGAGATGATCGCCGCCGCCCACATCTACACCATCAAGAGATACGGTCCGGATCGGATCGCCGGGTTCACCCCCATCCCGGGCCAGTCGGTCCTCTCCCACGCGATCGGCACCCGGTTCCTGGCACTGATCGGCGGCCAGGCGCTGTCGTTCTACGACTGGTACGCCGACCTGCCGGTGGCCTCCCCCCAGGTGTTCGGCGACCAGACCGACGTGCCGGTGTCCGGCGACTGGTGGGACGCGGCCTATCTGATCATGTGGGGTTCCAACGTTCCGGTCACCCGGACACCGGACGCGCACTGGATGGCCGAGGCCCGCTACAACGGCCAGAAGGTGGTGGTGGTCTCCCCCGACTTCGCCGACAACACCAAGTTCGCCGACGACTGGCTCCATCCCCATCCGGGCACCGACGGCGCGCTGGCCGCCGCGATGGGGCACGTGATCCTGCGGGAGTGGTTCGTCGAGCGGCAGGTGCCGTACTTCGTCGACTACGTCCGCCGCTTCACCGACCTGCCGTTCCTGGTGACGCTGGAGGAGCGGGACGGCGCGTACATCCCCGGGCGGTTCCTGCGCGCCACCGACCTCGGCGGCGAGCCGGCCACGCTGGAACACGCCGCCTGGCGCACCGTGCTGCTGGACGACGCCACCGGCACCCCGATCATCCCGAACGGCACGGTCGCCGACCGCTGGTCACAGGAGGAGGGGCGGTGGAACCTGAGGCTGGGCGACGTGGTCCCCCGGCTCACCCTGTACGGCGACGCGGAGGCCACCGGCGTCGAGGTGCTGCTGCCCCGGTTCGACACCGCCGACGGCTCGGGCGCGATACTGCGGCGCGGCGTGCCCGCGGGGCGGGTGACACCCGGCGGGCCGCTGGTCACCACCGTCTTCGACCTGCTGCTGGCCCGCTACGGGGTGGGCCGGGACGGGCTTGCCGGCGACTGGCCGACCGGCTACGACGACGCGGCGGCACCCGGCACCCCGGCCTGGCAGGAGACGATCACCTCGGTGCCGGCCGCCGCCGCCATCCGGATCGCCAGGGAGTTCGCCCAGACCGCCGAGCGCACCGACGGCCGCTGCATGATCCTCATGGGGGCGGGCACCAACCACTGGTTCCATTCGGAGACCACCTACCGCAACTTCATCACCCTGCTGCTGCTCACCGGCTGCGTGGGACGCAACGGCGGCGGCTGGGCGCACTACGTCGGCCAGGAGAAGTGCCGCCCGCTCACCGGCTGGACCACGCTGGCCACCGCCGCCGACTGGCAGCGGCCCAGCCGGCAGATGATCGGCACCGGGTTCTTCTTCCTGCACACCGACCAGTGGCGCTACGACCACTTCCGCGCCGACGCCCTGGCCTCGCCGCTCGGGGCGGGCCGCTTCGCCGGGATGACCGCGGTGGACGTCCTGGCCCAGTCCTCCCGGCTCGGCTGGATGCCCACCTACCCCACCTTCGACCGCAACCCGCTGGACCTGGCCGACGAGGCGCGCGCCTCCGGCCGGGACCCGAACGAGCACATCGCCGCCGAGCTGGCCGCCGGCCGGCTCGGCTTCGCCATCGACGACCCCGACCATCCGGACAACTGGCCGCGCATCCTGCTCACCTGGCGGGCCAACCTGCTGGGCTCGTCCGGCAAAGGCGCCGAGTACTTCCAGCGCCACCTGCTCGGCACGCACGACAACCTGCGGGCCACCGAGGCCCCCGAGGAGACCCGGCCACGGGACGTGCGGTGGCGTGATCCGGCCCCCGAGGGCAAGCTCGACCTGCTGCTCTCCCTGGACTTCCGGATGACCTCCACGGCCCTGCTGGCGGACATCACCCTGCCCGCCGCGACCTGGTACGAGAAGCACGACCTGAACGCCACCGACATGCACCCGTTCGTGCACTCGTTCAACCCCGCCGTGGAACCGCCCTGGCAGGCGCGCACCGACTTCGAGACCTTCAACGACATCGCCAGGGTCTTCTCCGAGATGGCCGTCCGGTACCTGGGAACCCGGTACGACCTGGTGGCCACCCCGTTCAACCACGACACGCCCGGCGACATCGGCAACCCGCTGGGCGCCGCCCAGGACTGGCGGGCCGACTCCTCGACGCCGGTGCCGGGTAGGACGATGCCGGCGCTGACCATCGTCGAGCGGGACTACACTGCGGTCTTCGACCAGATGCGCACGCTCGGCCCGCTCGCCGACTCCAAGGGGTTGCCCTGCAAGGGCGTCGTCTACCAGGTGGGCTCCGAGCTCGCCGAGCTCGCCGCCGCGAACGGAACCGCGCGCGGCGGCCCGGCCGGCGGACGGCCGCTGATCGACACCGAGGAGAAGGCGTGCGAGGCGATACTCGCGCTGTCCGGCTCCACCAACGGCCGCCTAGCCGACCAGGGCTTCCACACCCTGGACCGGCGGGTCGGCTCCGCAGGCGGCGGCCTGGCCGGGCTGGGCCGCGCGGACGCGGATCGGCGCATCCGGTTCGCCGACACCCAGGCACAACCGCAGCGCACCCTCACCAGCCCCGAGTGGGCCGGTGACGAGAGCGGCGACCGCCACTACAGCCCTTTCACCATCAACGTCGAGCACGCCAAACCCTGGCACACCCTCACCGGGCGCCAGCACTTCTACCTCGACCACGACTGGATGCGGGAACTCGGCGAGAACCTGCCGACCTACCGGCCGCCGCTGAACATGCACCGCCTGTTCGGCGAGCCCGTCCTCGGTGCCGATGGGACCCGGGAGGTGACGGTCCGCTATCTCACCCCGCACAACAAGTGGTCCATCCACTCGGAGTACCAGGACAACCTGATCATGCTCTCGCTCTCCCGGGGCGGCCAGGTGATCTGGATCAGCCCGCAGGACGCCGAGGCCATCGGCGTCGTCGACAACGACTGGATCGAGGCGGTCAACCGCAACGGCGTCGTGGTCGCCCGGGCCATCGTCTCGCACCGGATGCCGGCCGGGACCGTCTACATGCACCACGCCCAGGACCGGGTCATCGCGGTGCCCAGGAGCGAGGCCACCGGCCGGCGCGGCGGCATCCACAACTCGCTGACCCGCGTACTGCTCAAACCCACCCACCTCATCGGCGGTTACGGGCAACTGACCTTCTTCCCCAACTACTTCGGCCCGGTCGGCACCCAGCGGGACGAGATCACCGTGCTCCGGCGGCGCGCCCAGGAGGTCGAGTACTGATGCGGGTGATGTCGCAGATCGCCATGGTGATGAACCTCGACAAGTGCATCGGCTGCCACACCTGCTCGGTCACCTGCAAGCAGACCTGGACCAGCAGGCCCGGGGTCGAGTACGTGTGGTTCAACAACGTGGAGACCCGTCCCGGGCAGGGGTACCCGCGCCGTTACGAGGACCAGGAGCGGTGGCGCGGCGGCTGGAAGCTGACCCGGCGGGGCCGGCTGGTCCCCCGGGCCGGGGGCCGGGCGCGCCGGCTGGCGAGCATCTTCGCCAACCCGCTGCTGCCCAACATCCGCGACTACTACGAGCCGTGGACGTACGACTACCAGTCGGTCGCCGAGGCGCCGGCCGGCGACGACTTCCCGGTGGCGGCGCCCAGGTCACTGCTCAGCGGCAAGCCGATGAGCACCATCGCCTGGTCGGCGAACTGGGACGACAACCTGGGCGGCATGCCGCAGCACGGTGCGGACGACGTCGTCCTCAGCCGGATCCAGGAGAAGGTCAGGCTGGAGTTCGAGCAGACGTTCATGTTCTACCTGCCGCGGATCTGCGAGCACTGCCTCAACCCGTCCTGCGTGGCGTCCTGCCCGTCCGGCGCGCTGTACAAGCGGGTGGAGGACGGGATCGTGCTGGTCGACCAGGACCGCTGCCGGGGGTGGCGGATGTGCGTGACCGGCTGCCCGTACAAGAAGATGTACTTCAACCACAAGACCGGCAAGGCCGAGAAGTGCACCTTCTGCTTCCCGCGGATCGAGGTCGGGCTGCCCACCGTCTGCTCGGAGACCTGTGTGGGGCGGCTGCGGAACATCGGCGTGCTCCTCTACGACGCCGACCGGGTGCCGCAGGCCGCCGCCACCCCGCGCGAGCAGGATCTCTACCCGGCGCAGCTCGGCGTCTTCCTCGATCCGCACGACCCGCGGGTCGGCGTCGAGGCCGAGCGGGCGGGCATCCCGCACGAGTGGATGGAGGCGGCCCGCCGCTCTCCCGTCTACGACCTGATCGCCAGGTACGGGGTGGCGCTGCCCCTGCATCCGGAGTACCGCACGCTGCCGATGGTCTGGTACGTGCCGCCGCTGTCCCCCGTGGTGGAGGCGATCACCGCCGCCGGGCATGACGGGGAGGACCACGAGAACCTGTTCGGCGCCATCGAGAAGCTGCGCATCCCCGTCTCCTATCTCGCCGAACTGTTCACCGCGGGCGACCCGGCCCCTGTCGAGCTGTCCCTGCGGCGGCTGGCCGCGATGCGCGCCCACCGGCGGCGGCTCAACCTCGGTGACGCCGTCGACCCGGCGATCGCCGAGTCGGTCGGCTTCACCGTCGAGCAGCTGGACGACATGTACCGGCTGCTGGCCCTGTCGAAGTACGAGGATCGTTACGTCATCCCGACCGCCGTCGCCGGGGACGTCCGCGCCCTGGAGGAGACGGCGCTGACCGGATGCAGCCTGGACTACGAGGGCGGTCCCGGGATGGGCGGCGGCACCGCCTCGGGACCGTTCGGCGAGGCGTCCGGACGTCCGGCACCGCTGTCCGTGGAGACCTTCCACACCCTGCGTGACCGCAGCACGGCCGACCGCTCCTCCGACACCTCCGGCCTGCGCGGCCGGGTCAACCTGCTCAACTGGGACGGCCGTGGCCTGCCCGAGGGAATGTTCCCTCCCGGGTCCGGCGACAACGCGGACGGCGCAGGAGGCCCCGGACCGGATGCCGGTCCCGGCGAGATCACCGGGCGGCCTCCCCAGGAAGGCGAGACCACTCGACGGCCTTTCCGGAAAGGGCCGAACCCGTGAGACCGCGCTGGACCTCCCGGAAACGGAGACCGTCCGCGAACGACCGGGCCGTGGTACGCCGGGCCGCCGGATTGTGCCTGGACTATCCCGACCGGGATCTCTTCGACCGGCTGCCGCTGATCCGGGCCGCGCTCGCCGAGAGCGGCGCGCATCCGGCGGTGGCCGCCGTCGCCGGGTTCGTCGACCACCTGGCGGCCGAGGAGCCGTTGCGGGCCGAGAAACACTATGTGGCGACCTTCGACACTCGCAACCGCCGTTCGCTCCACCTGACCTGGTGGAGCGACGGGGACACCCGTCGCCGGGGGTTCTCACTGGCCGCGCTCAAGTCCCGCTACCGGGCCCGCGGGCTCCTCCCCCCGGACGGCACCGAACTGCCGGACTACCTGCCGGCCGTCCTGGAGTACGCGGCCCTGGAACCCGAGGACGGGACGGCGCTGCTCCAGGAGCACCGGACCGGCCTGGAGCTGCTGCGGTTCGCCCTGCTGGAAGCCGGCACGCCGTACGCGCTGCTGCTGGAGGCGGTGTGCGGCACGCTGCCCGGCCCCTCTCCCCGCACCCGCGAGGAGGCCCGCGCGCTGGGGGGTCGCCCGCTCGACGCCGGCCCGGAACCGGTCGGCCTGAACGCCACCGGCCTCCTCCCCTGGAATTCCATCGGCAACCCCGGAGGCACCGGATGACCCCGTACACATCAGACCGGAACCGGCAGGCGCGTCTGGAGGCCCGCGATGCCCTCGCCCGCTGACATCTTCCTGTGGGGGGCGCTGCCCTACGCAGCCGTCGCCCTGCTCGTCACCGGCCTCATCTGGCGGTGGCGCTACGACAGGTTCGGCTGGACCACGCGCTCATCGGAACTGTACGAGTCACGGCTGCTGCGGTTCGGCAGTCCGATCTTCCATGTCGGACTGCTGGTCGTGCTGGTGGGTCATCTCGTCGGCCTGTTCATCCCGCAGAGCTGGACGGGCGCCGTCGGCTTCGGCGAGAACGACTACCACACGATGGCGCTCTGGCTGGGCATAGCCGCCGGGGTGCTCACCTTCGGCGGCCTCATGCTGCTGATCTGGCGGCGCCGCACCACCGGCCCGGTCTTCCTCGCCACCACCCTCAACGACAAGATCATGTACATCTTCCTGGTCGGCGCGCTGGGGCTCGGGTTGTCCACCACGCTGATCAACGCCTCCGGACCCGGCTACAACTACCGGGTGGACGTCTCGCCCTGGGTGCGCAGCCTGTTCGTCTTCCAGCCGGAGGTCTCGCTGATGGCGAACACTCCGGTGGAGTACCGCGTCCACGCGGTGTCCGGGCTGCTGCTGTTCGCGATCCTGCCGTTCACCCGGCTGGTGCACTCGTTCACCGCCCCGGTGCCGTACCTGTTCCGCCCCTACATCGTCTACCGGGCCCGCGATCCGCAGGTCATCGGCACCACCGCCCCCCGGCGCGGCTGGGAGCGGAGCGATATCTGACCACTTCCCGGCGTGCCTCGTCCATCCCCGGCGCGACCGGGAACGGAACGTTATCCGACTACCCCGGCCTGAACGCCGGGGCTCTCCAGTCTCAGGAGATCCGATGAACGACCGGCCCCGGCACGGGATCGCCGCGCTCCAGTTCGACGAACTGGTGCGGCGTCACCCGGAACGGTTGGTGCGCGCCATATACAGCGGTCTCAACAGCTTCATCTCGCTGGGACTCATGGCGTTGATCGCCTACACCACCAACGCCCCGTTCGTCTTCCCGTCCCTGGGTCCCACGGCGTTCCTGCTCTTCTACACGCCGCGGAGCGCTTCGGCCTCGCCGCACAACAGCCTGATCGGACACCTGATCGGCGTGCTGGCCGGCTGGTTCGCGCTGGCGGTCACCGGGCTGCTGAACACCCCGCCCGACCTGGAGAGCATCGGCCCCAACCGGATTCTGGCCTCCGCCATCGCGCTCGGCCTGACCTGCGGGCTGATGCCGGTGTTCAACGCCGCGCACCCGCCGGCCGGCGCCACCACCCTGATCGTCGCGCTGGGCCTGCTGCGGACGCCCCCTCAACTGGGCATCATGATGCTCGCGGTGCTGGTCATCGTCATCCAGGGGTTCGTGATCAACCGGATGGCGGGCATCCCCTACCCGCTGTGGCACCGGCCGCCCAGGAACAACGAAACCACCTGACCCACCGCCTGCCGAGGCCCCCACCACGCTGCCCCGCCTCGCCTGCGTCGGGGCGTCGGGGGCGAGCGGACCGGCGGGCCTGAGCCACAATGGAGCCATGTCCCCGCGCACGCCACGCCCTCGACCGGTCCGCGTCACCCCGGCGACCTGCCCCTGCGGGCTGCCCTCGGCCTACGACGACTGCTGCGGCCGGCTGCACCGCGGGGAGACCAAGGCGAGCACCGCGGAACAGCTGATGCGCTCCCGCTTCAGCGCGTTCGCCGTGCACGACGAGGCGTACCTGCTCCGCAGCTGGCACCCCACGACCAGGCCGCCCGGCGTCGGCTTCGACCCCGCGCTGCGCTGGACGCGCCTGGAGATCCTCGGCGGCACCGAGGGCGGCCCGTTCTCCGCCGCGGGCACCGTCGAGTTCCGCGCCCACTACACCGAACACGGCCGTCCAGGCGAACTCCAGGAGAACAGCCGCTTCGTCCGCCACGACTACACCTGGGTCTACCTCGACGGCATCGTCAGTGAATAGCCGGGTCTCCTCTTCCGTACCTCCGCCCATGGGGTGCTAGGCGGAGGCGAAAGCTACCTCCCCACCAGTAGCGAGAAGAGCAGGATCGCGGCGCACAGGGTGATGACGACCCCCAGGCTGAACAGGAATCCGCCTACTCCGAACTTTTTCCTGCCGGGGCCGGTAAGGTCGACCACGACGGTCTCGGCGATCACGTCATGCAGGCACCGGCGTTTCGAACCGATGAATATCCACAACATGTCGACCAGGCTGATCAGCATCCCGGAATACGGCACCAACGTCAGGGCCGAATAGACAAGGGCACGAACTCCCGCCTGGCGCAGACTCGGCGTCTCGCCGGTCTTCCTGGACACCACCTTCAACCGCCACAGTCGTTTGCCGAGCGTCTGCCCCCACAGCGCGTGCTGCAACCAGTAGTAGACGGCGAGAAGAACCGCGAGCCCGACGTCGATCGGCCAGTAAGGATTTCCCGAGTAAGGGTTGAGATAGGTGTCGAGGGTCAACTCGAACTCGGTGGAATCATCGACGATCACCCCATAGATCGGTGAGGTCGCTATCGCAAAGATCAGCATATCGACGATGGCGGCCCCAAAACGGTAACGTCTCGCGGCGAGAGTCCAGGGGGCCAGGGTGTGGGGGGCGACTGTCATGCCGATCAGTGTGTCGGACAATCTTGATGTGTGAACCCGGAGCGATGGGAGTCTCGAGGCTTGGCGCCGGGAACGGTGAGCGGCTCCACGCGAAGTGCGTCGGCATAACCGGGGAGATCTTCACATCGTCCTGGGTAAGCGGTTCCGCCGACTCACTGATCGCCTTTCGCGACTAGAACGTGATCTTCACCCTCGATGATGGCCACGTGAACATGGATGAGCTGCGCTCCCGCGTCGAGGTGATGTCCCAGCGGTTTGGGATCACCCCACCCGATGTGGTTTACGGGGAGCCGCCCCAGGGGTCGGACTGCACCTTGAAGAGGCGCGGCAAGAATTCCCTGATCGTCATCGGCGCTACCTTCGATGCCCTGCCGGAGCATATCCAGGATGCGGATCTCGCTTGGGTCATCGCGGCATCCGACCGGGCACGTGTTCACAAGGAGGGGGTTTCATTTCCAGCCTCGGCCGGCATCGGCGTTGTGATCGGCCTGGCCGTAGTCCCACTGGTCTTTCTGTTCGACTCGCTCATCCCGTCCATCGCGGTGGCACTGACACTTCTCATCGCGATCGGAATACCGATCATGATGAGACAGCAGATATACGCGCTGGACCGCAGGGTGGTCGAGGTCTGCGGAGCAGAGATGATCCATCGCGCCCTGAAGTACTGTCAGGAACACCCACCTCGGATGCGAGGTCTATACCGACTCGCATGGAAGATCCAGCCCTCCATGGCGAAACGAATTACCCGTCTGAATCCTGCGAATGTATGAGGGCGCTCGACTCCCCCACGATATAAGCAGGCCTCCTGCGACTCCACCCGGTTTCCCCTGCCCCGATCGTCTCGTACACCTTTGATTCACCGTTGACCGACAACGGGGTCTGCGAATCCGCAAACGCATTCTGCCGGTCAACCGAAGCACCTCCCCAAAGCGAGACAGCGCCGTTGTTCGCGCGTCGCCAACACCGTCGCGGGATGACCTGCCGCGCGACGTCCGGTTCCTTACGCGACGGGCATCGCCGCCGGTATGGGCTGACCGTGCCGGTCGACCCCTCGCCGGGAATCGCCGGACCGGGCGGCGGGTTCCGGGTCCTGGCCGACAAAGGGCTCTCCCCCGCGTTCCGACCGCCGTCCTCCTCCAGGCCGCCACCACCCTCCGGTCCCGCCCACCATCCCATTTCACATCCGCACACCAGGCTTGATGTCGACCTGCCCACAGTCCTCAGTCCGCCACGGGTTCCTGAGAGATCAGATACGGCCGTTCCTGCTCGACCCACTCCTCACTCAACCGCGCTCCGGTGGTCAGCTCAATGGCGGCCAGCATCGCCGCTCGCCAACTCTTCCCGTTCTGCCAGTCAAAATAGGGCACCATGGTTCGCAGTTCGGGCCATCGTGCCAGGTTGGGCAGGTCTATCCAGTCCTCGACGAACATGGTGTCAAACGTCAGAATCATCTCCCCGTCGGCGGCGAAGCTGATGCGGTTGTTGGCGTTCACGTTCCAGAAGGCGCTGTACGCCCGAGCATTGGTGCTGAGGCGCGGAAGTGTTGGAGCGTGGACTCCCTTGAACCCGTTGTATTCGAACAGCATGGTCACAGGGCCAGAGTTATCCACCAGCATCGACCAGTCGGACCCGTCGGAGTAGTCATCCTCGAAGCTCGCGATCTCCTTGGCCTCGTAGCCGGCGCCGCCACTCACACGCCCGCCGATCTCAGTGAGCGTGAGTGGTTCTCCGTCGTTGGGAACGACGACAGTCCAGCAGATGGCTTCCCCTAGCCAGTGTCCCGCAAGAAGCCGCTGATAGCGCCGGTACACGTCCGAGACCACAGGCCGTCCGTCACCCATATCGTGAAACTCCATCATCTGGAAGGTATGTGAGGATCAGGATCCTTCCAGCCGGGTACGACAGAACAGCAGCCCTCGCTGGGCGTTCCTCGGTCAAGATGAACGCTCTGGTGGCGTTCAATGCATTTCGTGGAAGAAAGTCATGCTTGACTCATGCCTGCCTAACGGCGTCCAGCTTCGTACTGAGCCGATCATAAGTTCTGGGACTTTTGAGAAGATCGGAGGGCAAGCTTTCCCTGCCGGGGTGGCGGTCGGACCACTCGAACCTTCGGAAAATCTCAATACTTATGATCGGCTCAGTATGCATCTGCTGTAGACAGGCACCGCGTCGATCTGTCACCATTCCGGACATGATCGTGAGAAAGGACGACGCCACCCTCATCCGGTGAGCGTTCTGGTGCGGCGGGAAGCCGCCGAGATCCGTGAAGAATGGCTGGGCCGGGCGTTGTCGACGCTGCCCGCCGACCGTCCGGCCGCAGAGGCCGCCATCTCCGAGCTCTACCACCTGATCGGGCTCGCCCCACCACGTTTCCACTGGGTCTCCTCGCCGGTCACGGCTCTGACAACCGTCCCGCCTGGGATACGTCCACGGCCTTCGGAAACCGTCGACCGCATCGCCGCGTGGCCGCTGCCGTCACGGCTCTCCTCGCTGATGAGACAGCTGTGCCTGGCACTCGACGCCCAGGTCAGACGGGGCCGTCAGGCGATGGACCAGCTGATCCGCCAGAAGGTTCACAGCCCGCTCGCACTGTCCACCGAAGGTTCACTCCGCATGCCGCTTCTGGCGGCGCACGACTCGCGACACCGCTTTCGGAGCACCTGGTACGACACCCAGTGCGTCTCCTGGGTCGCCCACTACGACGCTCTCCGCCGGGCGGCCGGCGTGCTCTTCACCCCCGAACAGAACCGGCAACTGGACCTGTGGGCGGCGGTGGCCCGGTCAGGTGGCTGGTGGTGGCCTCGTGAAGGCGCGTGCGTCATCACCGAGCGCCCCGTCACCATGCGCACGGAGGTGTGCGGCGACGACGGCGAGGTACGGCTGCACAGCGCGGACGGCCCCGCGGTGCGGTACGCCGACGGGTGGGACGTGCACGCCTGGCACGGGACGCGGGTGCCCCCCTGGGTGATCACCGATCCGAGCGTCCAGCGGATCGAGCGGGAGGTCAACGTCGAGGTCAGGCGGTGCGCGATCGAGCACATCGGCTGGGCGTCCTACATCGACCGGGCCGGGCTGCGGCTGGTCGCCTCCGCACCGGACCCCGGCAACCCCGGCTCGGAGCTGCGGCTCTACGACATGCGCGGGGAGACCAGGGTGCTCCTCACGGTCAACGGGTCCGTCGAACGCGACGGGCAGCGCCGCCGGTACGGGCTGACCGTGCCCGGTTTCCTCGACGATCCGATCGCCGCCGCCGGCTGGACCTACGGGCTCTCCGCCGAGCAGTACTCCCTTCTTCTCCGCCGAACCTGAGGTGATCTCCATGACCGTGACTCTCGCTTCGCTCTCCCGGCAGACCGGGCTCGCCGTGCTCGACCACCTTGAGCGGTCGGCGAGCATCCCCGTCGTCCACGGCCTCCAGGCCCAGGGCGACCTCATCGTCATCCCGCTCTCCGTCATCGCCTCGTCCATATGGCTTTGGCCCGATGCCGGTTGGATGGACGTACCCGGCGAAGGGATCGAACTGCTCCGCGGCGCGGCCGGGGGCAACCCGCACACGCTCGTCGCCGACCCGGGCACCTGCCGGTGGACGACCGGCGTGTCGGACTCCGAAAGTCTGGCGATCGGCGCCTTCGAGACCTCGGCCGTCGCCTACCTGCTCCACCCCGAGCACGGCGCCACCGGCTGTCCACCGGGCAGCTACGTCATCCGGCGCCAACGCGAACACGAGGGACAGCGGGCCCGCCTCGTCGCGGACTGAACAACGCGGGTCGAAGGCACGGCGGCCCAGGCCGGGGGCCGCCGTGCCCGCTCAGCAGTGCCCGATACCGACCGAGGTGGAGGTGAGCGCCCAGCGGTGAAGCAGCGCGGTCGTCTCCGCCTCGCGCATCTGCGCCTTCAACCCCTCGACGGTGCGGTCACACAGAAGCAGCGGCTCGGGGGTGGGCCAGGTCGCGATGGCATGAAAGAGACGACTGCCGGTGCCGTACAGCACGGCCCACCCCGGCCAGGTGATCTCCAGCATCGCGGCCTCCGCGCGGGCCTCGTGATCCCAGGTGTAGTGCGGCACGGGGACGGCGGCCAGGCCGTCACGGTGCCGTCCACGAGAACGGGCGACCCTGCGCCGGATCATGAGATCACCTGCTCGACAGCCTCCCGCGCGATGCTCTCCTGCCGGTCGGTTTCAGCCCGCAGCGCGTCAAGGCTGTCGGCATCGACGGTCCGTTCGGCTCCGGCGTGGAAGGCGGCCAGGGAGAAGGGCTTCTCCCGGCTCGCCCACAGCCGTCCGGCATCGCTGAGAATCAGCCGCCAGCCGGGGATAGCCGGTTCGGGGGCACTGGCTCTAACATCGTCCACTGATTGGACCTCCATCCGATCAAGGGCTCGTCCGGTCGTTCGCAGCGGTGGACGGGCCCGCTTCATGGGGCGGTGCAGGACATGGAGGGGTAAGCCGTACGGGCCAAGCGACCGGTACGGAGATCGGGTAAGCACGGCCCGCGGCAAAGCGCAGGTGGCCGTTCGCCCAGGGCGGGCCGTAGGCCGATGCCGGGACGGTCTAGTGGGCGCGGACCTGGGCGAGAGCGCCGGACGACGGCGACAGCGCCCTCGCCGAAACGGCACCGGCACGACGGGCTCTGTGGCCTGGACCTGCTCGGAGCCGTGTTGGGTGGGCACCGATGTCCCTGTTCCGATCAAGGGCTGCTCACCGGGCACCGCCGTGAGCACCTCGGTCGGGGCCGTGGGGACGGATGGCTCGAAGCAGGGCAGGGGCAGGTCTCCGGTGCGGCGGACCTCCAGGCGGACGGCCATCAGCGCACCGGACGGCTGCGCGTACTCATGATCGGGCGCGGTGTCGTCGCAGCCATGGTCATAGGGCGGATGGCCACAGACGGCGCACCCCATCGGCATCGGCGGAGCATCGGCAAAGCACCCGCAGCCGCTCTTCACCGGCCGTTCAAGGACCGGAGCAGCATGGTTGGTCACGGGCCAGAGAACCTTTCTGATCAATGGCCTGTCCGGTGTTCCAGCACCGGTCGGGTCTGTCGTAGAGTGTCGTACGACACTTGACGCTAGAGGGCGCCAAGGCTGGCCGTCAAGGAAATGACCTACGACACTTTGGGGATGGTGAGGTACGTGCACATAGATTCGGATTCGCCCGCGCGGCGTATAGCGGCTGATCTGCGGGCTGACATCGCGTCAGGACAGCTGCCACCGGGCGGAAAGCTGCCCTCGGTCCGGGATCTCGCCGAGCGCTACGAGGTGTCCCGCACCACGGCGGGCAAGGCGTTGATTCTGCTCAAGACGGATGGGCTGGTGACCACCCGGCACGGCTCTGGCGCCTACGTACGCGAGTCGCACCCGATCCGGCGGCTTGGCCCTGAGCGATACGCGCGGCACCACTGGGAACAGACCACTGTCCGGGCGTTCGCCACCGAGGCCCCGGAGAGCGAGGCCGCTCAGCAGCAGGGACACCAGACGCAGGAGGTATCCCTGGTCCCCGCCGATGAACCCGTCGCCACCGCGTTCGGCGTCGAGATCGGGTCACCGGTGTACGAGCGAGCACGCGTCGTGACCCGCGAAGGCAACCCCACCCACACGATGACCTCTTACTACCGCTCCGCCGACGTTGAGGGCACGCCCCTGGTCGATCCCTCACCGGGAATCGCCGGACAGGGCGGCGGGTTCCGGGTCCTGGCCGACAAAGGGCTCGCCCCTCACGAGATCACCGAAGATCTCTGCGCCCGGATGCCGACCGCCGAAGAGACCCTGCTCCTCGATCTCCCGCCCGGCGAACCCGTCGTCGAGTTGCGTCGCGTCACCCGTACGGCCGACGGCCAGGTCGTCGAATACGCCCGAGGCGTACACGCGGCAAGCCGTTTCGTCTGGTCCTACACCTTCGCCATCCCCGACTGAGATGGGTGATCACCAACCAGCCCCTCGCTGCTACGGTGGCTCCTCTTCTTCATGACTCGGGAGCCGTCTTGCGCAAAACGATCTGGTTCCTCTCGTTGGCGCTGCTGCTGTCCGCATGCGGTTATAACGGCATGTCGCCGGGAGAGTTCCAGGATCGTGCCGGTGAAGTGGCAGAGCGCTGGCATGACTCCGAGGAGGACCGCGCATGGCGGACAGGCTTCGTCCCACTGGAGGATCTCGACATCCAGCCGCGAGAACGGATTCCCGACTGGGTGCCCCTGAGCGTGCACAACGGCGCATGGTCCCTTGACGTCGAACTGCCCGCGGATACTCCGCCCAGCAGGCGAATGAGCTGGCCGGACGGCTCCACGCTGACGGTTCCGCTGGTCACGGCGGCAACGGCGTACGCGGAGCGGAGCAAGGCCGCCGACTTCATCGACGAGGAGTGCCCGCCGGGCGGCTGCACCCCTCTCAGGGTCACCGGCGCCGAGCTCGGCGAGGTGCCGCTGCGCACCAGCCGGGGGACGATCCAGGTTCCCGCCTGGCACTTCACGGTGAAGGGCATCAAGGAAAGGTTCAGCCGGGTGGCGGTCCACCCATCGCAGATCAGCCCGCGCCCGGCCCGAAGAGAAGGTGAGCACGAGGAGGTGATGGCCTTCGACCTCACCCCGGCGAAGCCCCGGGACCTGCTTCTCCGGTACGGTCACGGCAGCTGCGACCAGATCCACGGCGCCCGCGCCTACGAGACCGAAGACCTGGTGGTGGTCGACGTGGACGAGGAAACCAGCGACCGACTCTGCAACCTGATGCTTCTTACCGCCCGGATCACCATCACGCTCAACAAACCCCTGGGCAACCGACTCCTGCTCGACTCCGGAACCGGACTGCCGGTACTACCGGAAAAGGATGCTCGCTAAAGGAGATTGTGCCCCGGCTGATAGGAAGGGTCGATGACGCCAGGGTCCACCAGACGTCTTCGCTACCGCGCGGAAAATCCCGTTTACCTGGACTCATGTAGCAGATAACACTGCAGCGTGGACTCCTATGGGCAAACCGAGTATGAGCGAGCCGAGCAGATCGTCGACGAGTTGAGTAACCGCATCTACACGGCGTTGCGCGACGGTGGCCTCGAAGCCAGCCCCCTCATCGAGCTCGCCTGTCTGCTGGAGGAGTGGGGCGCCTCCCTTCCTGTTACACGCGAGCTCCTTGAACGCCCCACCGCCGATCTGACGGCGACTGACCTGCCCCGGCTGGGCAAGGCTCTTCTCGACGAGACCGGCTTCGGACCGACCTTCGCTCTTGACCCCACTCTGCTGGTGCCCCTGGAGCAGGAGCTGAAGATCGTGGAGCGTGATGTTCGCACCACGGGAATCACCGGGACGCTTCGGATGATCGTCCCCGACTGGGACAGCATGGGTGGGGCCTGGGTGGAGTTCCAAGGCATCTGCCAGGGCAATGGCCTTGGGCCAGGAGCGGGGCTCGCACGCATCGCCGACGCCACCCAAGAAGTGATCATGGAGATGATCTGGAGGGCCTGGCCTGTCTGCTCGACGCACGATCGGGGCCTGCGTGCCGAGATGGAAGATGAGATCGCCGTTTGGCGATGCACAGCCGCCGGAACGCATATCGTCGCACCGGTGGGCGAGCTACCTCCCGAACGACATCAGCCACCTACTGACCGATCTGTCCGGAATCTCGGAAACACCTCATCCAGTCCCCTGGAAAGCTGGGCAACATGAGCGACGTCAACGTGGAACGGATCGCGCGACTGTTGAGGGAGCGTAACTCTGTCGACGAGAAGATCTCATCGATCATCCAGCGCCCTGTGGCCTCCGGCCATCTGGGCGACTGGATCGCGGCGCAGGTCTTTGGAATCGAGCTGGAGCCGTCCACCGTGACCTCCGCGATCGACGGCCGGTTTTCGTCCGGTCCATTGCGCGGGCAGACGGTCAATGTGAAGTGGTACCTCAAGCGCGAGGGCCTTCTCGACGTGACCGAGAGACCGGCCCTGGACTTCTATCTCGTGCTGACGGGACCCGCGTCGAGAGCGTCTTCGTCACGAGGCGGCACTCGCCCCTGGTGTATCGAGTCGGTGTACCTGTTCGACGCCAGGCGGTTACTCGCCGAACTGCGTGCGCGTGGAGTCAGGATCGGGACCGCGTCCAGTGTTCTGGCCGCGCAGTGGGCAGCAGCCGAGATCTACCCGCGCACCGGCAACCCGGCACTTCCCGTACGCCCCGAACAAGCGGAGTTGCTGCGGCTCTTCGCCCCCTAGAAGCCCAGGTCAGAGATTCGTTCCTGCCTGGGCTTCGTCGTCCGCACCGGCTACCTGCCAGCCCCCGCGATGGTGGCCGGCAGGCGTCGGCGCCTACCCGCCCGCCATGGCCCCCACGACCATGAACGGTTCGGCCCCCGTCGCGACCGGCTCGGGCAACGGGGCGTCCGGCGGTTCGTGGGACAGATCCTGTTCGCAGGCGAAGAACCTCACGAACGGTCGACGCCGCTGCGTGACGTGATCGCGGATCGTCCCGCGCAACATCGGATAGCGGGCCTCAAGCGCGTCGAGGACCGAGCGCTGCGTGACCTGCCCCTGAACGTGGATCCTCACCTCGCTTTCGGCACGTGCGAGGTTCCGCAGATGCGCCGGGAGCACGACACGGATCATGGCAGCGTCTGGACTTCGACCGACAACACGGGCGGAAGGTCTCGGGCGATGGGCGCCCAGCTGTCGCCGGCATCGGCCGATGCGTACACCTGCCCGCCGGTCGTACCGAAGTACACGCCGCACGAATCCAGCGAGTCGACGGCCATCGCGTCCCGCAGCACGTTGACGTAGCAGTGGCTCTGTGGCAACCCCTTTGTGAGCGGCTCCCATTCGTTTCCGCCCGTCCGGCTGCGGTACACACGTAGCTTTCCCTCGGGCGGGTAATGTTCCGAATCGCTCTTGATCGGAACGACATAGACGGTGTCCGGCTCGTGCGCGTGGACGGCGATCGGGAATCCGAAGTCGCTGGGCAGGTCGCCGCTGATCTCGTACCACGACTCACCGGCGTCGTCACTGCGCATGACGTCCCAGTGTTTCTGCATGAAGAGCACCTCTGGACGCGACCGGTGCATCGCGATGTGGTGGACGCAGTGACCGACCTCGGCATCCGGGTCAGGGATGCCTCCGGACTGCAGGCCGCGATTCATCGGCTGCCAGCTCTTGCCTGCGTCGTCCGTTCTGAACACACCCGCCGCCGAGATCGCCACGACGATACGCCCGGGATCGCGCGGATCCGGAACGATCGTGTGCAGGCACATCCCACCGGCACCCGGTTGCCAGGAAGGCCCTGAGCGATGGTTGCGCAGCCCAGGCAGTTCCTGCCAGGTCTGCCCGCCGTCCACCGAGCGGAACAGGGCGGCGTCTTCGACCCCGGCGTAAACCGTGTCCGGATCGGTCAGCGAGGGTTCGAGATGCCAGACCCGTGCGAACTCCCATGGATGCGGCGTGCCGTCGTACCACTGGTGAGTGCCGGGGACACCCTCGTACTGGAACCGGTTACCGACCGGTTCCCACGTCGCACCGCCGTCGTCGGAACGCTGGATCAACTGTCCGAACCAGCCACCGGACTGCGACATGTACAGCCGAGACGGATCAGCGGGAGATCCCGTGAGGTGGTAGATCTCCCAGCCCCCGAAATGAGGGCCACTGATGTCCCACCGTTCGCGCCTGCCGTCCGACGTCAGGATGAACGCGCCCTTGCGCGTGCCAACCAGTACTCGTACACCACTCATCGGCGTTCCTTTCAGACCTTGGTGCCGAGCTGTGTCGGCACTGCGGCCACGCTCCGGATCGTCCGACCGGGCTCGGAGTCGACTCGATTCACGACGTGCCCGCCACGGTCGTGGCCACGACGCTACGGCAGCCCCCCGACAAAATCGCCGCACGCCGCAGCGACGGACCGGCGGCGTGCCGGTAAAGGTTCCCGTGTTCACCGGCCCAAGACCACGCCCCGCGGCTGATCACCCCGACCGGAAAGAGCGGCCTGCCCTCAGCGCTGCGGGCACCACGGCCGGCCTTGCCGTCAAGGGCGGCAAAGAGCCCCGTGCACGCCGCCCATGGGATGCGACACGGGGATCACACCATCCAGCACCTAGCGAGACAGATCGAACACAGAGAGTAGTTTCGTTGTGAAGTCGATCTACGAAGACGTCCCTAAGACAGACTGGGAGTTCAGCGTTGATGTCACAACGATCCGGATCCGCGCTCACCGCGCTGGCCTGCGCCCTGCTGACGCTACTGGCCACATCGGGAACGCAGGTGGCGGCCAGTGCCGACGCGCATGCCGCCGCCACCGTCGCACGGCAGGCTGTCACGCGAGCCACCGCGCCGTGTATCCGGCCAGGGCAGGCGACCTACCCCGTGGACTACTACTGGAAGAACGCGTTCGGCATGAGGCTGGGCAGCGGGTCGGTCTCGGTCAACACCTCCCCATCCCTGTGGGGCGGGCAGATCACACCGGGTGGCACCTTCACCCTCACGCTGGCGCACCGCACGACCCAGTGGCCGCTGCTGGTCAGGAGCTACACCACCACGTGGGACCTGTCGTCGCTGCTGGCAGGCGCCGATGTCGTCAGCCAGTCGGGGACCGGCACCATCAGCGGCAACACCCTGTCGATCACCTCGCCGGGCACCAAGACCGACCCACCTGCGAAGGTCATCACCTTCCGGGTCAGGCAAGGCACCATCGGGGGCAGCATGACCATCCGGCCGACCGGGATCAGCAGCGTCATCGCCGCTCCGGGCCAGCTCGGCGGCAACACACCCGCCCCCCCGATCCAGATCGTCGACGGGCAGTCCATCTCGCCCACCAGGGCCGCCGACGACACCGCCACCACCACGGTCACCCGGGGCACACCCGTCAGCGTGCCCGTCCTGGCCAACGACACCGCGACCGCACCGACGATCAGCAGCGTCACCAAGCCCGGCAACGGCACCGCGACGGTCTCCGGTAGCAACGTGATCTACACACCCGCCGCGGGCTTCAGCGGCACCGACACCTTCACCTACACCATCACCACCGCCTGCGGAACCAGCACCGCCACGGTCACCGTCACCGTCATCTGCGACTACACGCCGATCAACCTGGTCAACGGCAGCTTCGAGACGCCACCGGTGGCCACGGTCGACTGGTCCATCTCCGACGCCTCCGTCAACCCGGGTGTCGGCTGGCACACCACCGCCACCGACAACAAGCTGGAGTTCTGGCGGGGCGGCGCGAGCGGGGTCCCGGCAGCCGACGGCCAGCAGTTCGCCGAACTCAACGCCAACCAGATCTCCACGCTCTACCAGGACCTGCCCACCGTTCCGGGAACACCGATGACCTGGTCGCTGTACCACCGAGGCCGCCTCGGTACCGACGTGATGCGGGTGCTCATCGGCGCACCCGGCGCGACCGTGGCCCAGACTCCCACCGGGGCCTCCTCCCCGGACATCTCCGATGACGACACCGCCTGGCGCCACTACACCGGGGTGTACGTCGTGCCTCCGGGACAGACCACCACACGGTTCGCCTTCGAGTCGGTGTCCGCCGCGGGAGGCACCCCGACGGCCGGCAACTTCCTGGACGGCGTGGTGTTCGAGGCGCCGACCTGTCCCGCGCGAAAGGCCGGCTGACCACCGGCGCGCGTCCGGCATGGGCATCCGCGGACAGCCGAACACACGAGAGGAGCCCCGCCGCCGGCGGGTGAGGCCGAACGGCAATGGAAACACCTTCGGCATGACAATCCAGCACAACGGAAACCGGACCTGGCCGTCCGTCTCCTGTCGCGTGGGCCGACCCCGCGCCGAATCTCCGAACAGCGACCGATGACAAGATCGGGTGCTGTGGCGATCCCCCGATCGCCACAGCACCCGGCTTCGGCAATCCCCCAACTGCCGTATCGGCTGCTGTACGTCACAACTCGTGACGCCTCCGCCGGATCGTACGCCCGTCAGCGGCTCGAACCGCGCGTCGCGGCCGGCGGTCGCCATCCGTTCCGGCGACGCATCCCGCCGACGACGTGTGACGATCAGACGTCGATGCCCTTGCGCAGGAGCAGCCAGGCGCGGTCAGCGGTCTCACGCCGGGTGTCCGCCGGTATCTTGGCCAGCAACGCCGCGATCATGCCGATGGCCGTGACCAGGTCATCGGCGGTGACGTGCTCGCGTACCCGGCCGGCCTCCCGTTCCCCGGAGAGCAGGCCCTCCAGCAACTCCGACACCCGGTCGCGCACATGGGTGAGGCGCGCGTCGGCCGAGGCGCTGACCACGTCGATGAACGCGGTCGAGGTGATGGCTCGCTCGGTCATCAGAGCCAGCATGTCGTCGAGGGTGGTGCCGGGCTCCGCGGCGAGCACCTCGATCTCCCTGACGCCGTCCTCGAACACGGCCAGCGCGAGACTGACGCGATCGGGGAAGTGCCGGTACAGGCTGCCCTGGCCGACTCCGGCAGCACGTGCGATCGAGGTGAGCGGCGCATCGTATCCATCGGCGGCGAACACCTCGCGGGCCGCCGCGATCAGCGCCGCCCGGTTCTCCGCCGCGGCGCTGGGGCCTCTGTTGGGTCGCCGTGCGCTGAACATGACACCTACCGTAGCAACCGGACTGTATCATCCGGTTTGTTGACTCCAGATTTCCACACCACTCGACACGCGTCGATGACAGGGTCTACGGTAGCAACCGGACGACTCAGTCCGGTTGCGGCGGCACGTCGCCGCCGCCGTCCGCTTCGATCGAAAGGAACCGCACTTGACCGGCGCTGAGAGCGTTCTGATCGTGGGCGCTTCGGCAGGCGGCCTTGCCGTGGCGGAGGCACTGCGGCGGAAGGGCTACCGCGGCGAGCTCTCCGTCGTGGGCGCTGAACGGCACCCTCCCTATGACCGGCCGCCGCTGTCGAAGCAGGTGCTGGCGGGCACCTGGGAGAGCGAGAAGGCGTACCTGCGCTCCCGGGACGACCTCGCCAAGCTGGAGGCGGATTTCGTGCTCGGCGATCCGGCGACCGGACTGGACGCCGCCGCCCGCGAGGTCCGAACCGCCTCCGGCCGCGTCCTGCGCGCGCAGACCGTGATTCTGGCCACCGGCCTAGTCTCCCACCGGCTCCCCGGTCAGGACGACCTGGCGGGCGTGCACGTCCTGCGCACCCTCGACGACGCCCTCGCCCTGCGCCGGAGCCTGACCGCGGTGAACAGGCTCGTCGTCATCGGCGAAGGCGTGCTGGGTGCGGAGATCGCCGCCACCGCCTGCGGTATGGGGCTCGACGTCACCCTCGCCGGCCTCGGCCGCGCCGTCATGGCCGACCAGCTCGGCGGCCTGGTCGGCGCGACGCTCACATCGCTGCACGCCAGGCGCGGCGTCCGGCTCCGGCTCGGCGTCGCCGCCGAGGCCCTCACGGGCGCCGACGGCCGCGTCACCGGGGTGCGGCTGGCCTCCGGCGAATCGCTGCCCGCCGACGCCGTCGTGGTGGCGATCGGATCCCGCCCGGCCACGGACTGGCTCGACGGCAGCGGGCTGGCCATCGGTGACGGCGTCGAGTGCGACTCACGCTGCCGCGCCGCCCCGGACGTCTACGCCGTCGGCGACATGGCCTCCTGGCACCACGAAGGGCTGGGCAGACGGTTGCGGCTGGAGAACCGCACCAACGCCGTCGAGCAGGCACAGATCGTGGCGGCCAACATCCTGGGCGAGGACCGCCCGTACGTTCCCATCCCCTACTTCTGGACCGACCAGTACGACGTCAAGATCCAGGCACACGGCTTTCTCACCCCCGAGGCCCAGGTGAACGTGATCGAAGGCGCCCCCGAGGACAACCGATTCGTCGCCCACTACAGCGTCGACGGCCACGTCACCGGCGTACTCGGCTGGAACATGGCCAAGGCCGCCCGGGTGCACCGCCAGAGCGTGGTCGAAACCCTCGCACGACCGTGAGCGTCCGCACCCCGTCAACGACAACAGGAACGCCCCTTCCGAGGAGGAGTCGAATGAGCCAGAACGAGCAGGTCCTGAGCTATCCCATCCCGAGCGAGGCGGCGTTGGAGCCGCCGGCGGAGTGGGCCGAGCTGCGCCGTCAGTGCCCGGTCGCGCGGATCACGTTGCCCAGCGGTGACGAGGCGAAGCTGCTGACCCGTTACGAGGACGTCAAGCAGGTGCTGGCCGACCCGCGCTTCACCCGCCTGCTGAACGCACCCGACGCGGCCCGGCTGTCGGACAACGAATCCGGCGGGGTGTTCAACACCGAGATGGCCCAGATCATCCCCGACAGCGGCGAGGGTCACCAGCGGTGGCGGCGCCTGGTCGGCAAGTACTTCACCGCCAAGCGCATGGCCGCGCTGCGGCCCGTCATGGCGGAGATCGCCGAGCGGCTCATCGACGACATGGTCAAGCGCGGCGGGCCCGGCGACCTCAAGGCGTCCCTGGGTTTCCCGCTGCCCGTGTACGTGATCTGCGACCTGCTCGGAGTTCCCGCCACCGACCGGGACCGCTTCGCCCACTGGTCCGACGCGCTGCTCAACCTCACCCGCTACAGCCAGGCGGAAACGGACGCGGCGCAGGCCGAGTTCGTCCAGTACATGTCCGACCATGTCGCCGCCAAGCGGGAACAGCCGGGCGACGACCTGCTCAGCGCGCTGATCAAGGAGAGCGCCGCCGAGGGGCAAGGTCTGACCGACGTCGAACTGCTGGTCACCGGGATGGCGCTGCTGGTGGCCGGGCACGAGACCACCGCGAACATGATCGGCAAGATGGTCTCCATGCTGCTGGTCGACCGCACCCGCTGGGAACGGCTGCTGGCCGACCCGTCGCTGGTGCGTTCGGCGGTGGAGGAGTCGCTACGGTTCGACGCCAACTCCGGCTTCGGCCTGCCCCGTTACCTGAAGGAGGAGACCGAGGTCGACGGGACGGTGCTGCCGCGCGGCACCACGGTGATCTGCAGCATGGCCGCGGCCAACCGCGACGAGAGCGTCTTCGACGGCGCCGACGACATGGACCTGAGCCGCAGCCCGAACCCCCATCTGGCCTTCGGCTCCGGCGCGCACTCCTGCCTGGGCCAGTCGCTGGCCCGCACCGAACTGCAGGTCGTGCTCGAGGTGCTGCTGCGCAGGCTGCCGTCCCTGCGACTGGCCGTCCCGGTGGAGGAACTGCGGCGGGTGGACGGCCTGGTGGTCGGCGGCCTGCGCGAAGTCCCGGTGCACTGGTGACGCGGCCCCCGCGGACCGACACGACGCGCGTACGAACGCCGGTGACACCCGGCCGACCAGAGAGGAACTCCGCATGAAAGTCACCGTGGACGAGGCCAAGTGCTGCGGCGCGGGCCAGTGCGTGCTGATCGCACCAGAGGTGTTCGACCAGCGCGAGGACGACGGCATCGTCATCCTGCTGGAGTCGGAACCGGCCGAGAACCTGCACGTCACGGTGCGTGAGGCCGCCGCCGTCTGTCCCGCGGCCGCCATCGAGGTAAGCGAGAGTACCTGAACGTTCTTTCCGGACATGACGTCGATGCTGCGGCTTTCCCGCTTGCCACAACGAGAGGCCGCAGCACCAGGCTAATCCGCAGGTTCCGGGTTCGAGTCCAGCCGCTCCACCACTCCTGACCGAGACCCAAGGCTCTGAGCTGGGTTTTGTTCCTGCCGATCTCTACTGGCACATGCGGCCGGACGCAACCCCGCTGTGCGACCGTCCGCCGCCGGTTCAGTTGCCGCCCCCGTTCAGCGCGTAGCACTCCACCTCGGAGCGGCGGTAGGTGAGGCCGCTCCGTACGGAGTCCTGCACGCACTGCCTCTGGCTCTTGCTCAGCTTGAGCTCGCCGCACACGGTGATGCCGACGTACGTCCGGCAGTCGAGACCGGGGTTTCTCTCCCCGATGGTGTAGGTCCGCCGGACCTCCGCGCGGCACTCCTGCCGGGCGGCGCTGGTATCGGCATACCTGCACTGGTTGAGGAGGATCCGATATTGCTCCCGGCTGACCTGTTCTTTGCCCACGCCGTCCATCGGGTGTCCGGCGCCGGCGGTGGCGAGCGTGGTCATCGCAGCAAGCGCCGCAACACAGATGATCTTATTCATAGCGCACCCCCACTGCTACCTAACGTTACATTCCACCCATATCGCGCGACCAGGTGGGATGCCGGATCACCTCACGGCGTGCCGTGCCGTACGGACCGCCAGGGCGGCGCACACCAGGAGCAGGGCGAGGCCGCCCACGGCCAGTGGCGACGGCCCGGCCGGAAGCCCTCCCGACCTGACCACTCCCATGTAGTCCAGCACCGCGACGCCGTTGACGGCCAGGTACCACAGGCCGAGGTAGACGACCTGGAAGACCCGGTGGGTACGGCAGGCCACGCCGAGAGCCAGCGCGAGCGCGGGAACCAGGAGCGCGCCCCCCGCCCAGGCAGCCGCCCCGGCCCAGTCGGCCGTGGCCGCCATCCGCACCGCGGGCGCGATCCCGGTCACGACGGTGAGCGTCACCCCGGCCGCCCACTCCGCCAGAAGCCCGCGCCGCATCGTCGGGTAGGCGCCTAGCAGCCCCTCCAGGCCATGTTCGACTCGTTGGGTGCCCAGGCGGGACCAGACCAGCACCGGCCATACCCAGGCGAGAGGGAGCAGCGTCGTGGGCTCCGGAGTGGCGAAGCCGGCCACGGTCACGGCCGCGACCACCAGCCACCACCACGACGAGACGCCCCGAAGGAGGACGCGCAGCTCACCGGCGAGGAGCCGCCAGAAGGCCCGGCCACGTACCGGTGCCGTCATCGTCACCGGGACCCCGGGACGGCTGATAGATCCGCCCGTGCCGGGCTCTCCCCGGACGTCGCCCGGGAGGTCTCCGAGGATCTCGTGCTGAGCCCCCTCCCGGGCCTTGCCCGGCTTGGACAGCACTGCGGCGGGACCGCGCGCGGGATCGAACCTGCCGAACCAGAGCGCGGGCAGCAGCGCCACGGCGATCCCCAGCGTGAGAAGGACCAGCCGGCCACCGAGGAAGGCCGCGTCGGGGGTGAAGCCGTCCCATTGGAAGGTGCGCAACGGCTCGGCCACGGACGTCAGGCCGAGGCTGAACTCCCGGTCGCCGACGTCGATCCCCTGCTCGACCAGGGCGGCGCGCATCGACTCGGCCGCCTGGCGCACCCCGATGCCCCCGAGAGGAGCGTTCCGCGTCTGTCCTCCCAGCAGCAGAACCATCGAGACGACGAACCAGACGACGTTCCCCACGCCGCCCCGCAGCAGCGGCACGGTCTCGAACAGCACCGCCGCCGCGGCCGTCAGCACCAGCGGGGGCAGCGTGATCAGCGCGAAGGGAAGCAGCAGCGCGATCGGATCGAACGCGCCGGACTCGCCCCGCGCGAACTGCATCAGCGGCGCCGCCACCGCGAGCACGCCCGCCATCGAGGCGAGCACCAGGAAGTTGCTGAGGAATTTCCCGATCAGATATGTCGACGTGCGGAGCGGCGAGGCGGCGAGAATGTGCCCCACCCGGGTGCGCTCGTCGCGGGCGATCGCGTCGCGTACGACGTAGAACCCGCCCATCGTGAGCCACAACGCGCCGGCGAGGGCGGTGACCGTTCCGATCCATGCGCTGGTGTAGGCGCCTCGGTAGCCCCCGACATCCATGATCACCCAGTGGGAGCCCGCGTCCGGCACGGCCAGGCAGGCGAGGCCGACCGCCGCCAGCAGGGTGACCGCGTACGCGGGACGCCGTACCCGCTCCCGGAAGTCGGCGACGGCGAGCGCGATCGGCGCCCGGGCGGTCACCGGGTCACCGCCCGTCCACCTGTGCTCCTCACGGCGGGACCGTTGACGACGGCGAGATACACGTCCTCCAGGTCGGGCGTCACCTGTACGGCGTCGCCTCCCGGCGGCGTGGGCGACAGGAACCGGAGGCGCGTCCCGCCCGCCGTACGGATCATGCGGCTGATCACGTACCGCTCCCGCATGGCGGCGGCGTCGGACGGCCCGGCGACCGTCTCCCACACCTGGCCGTCCACCTCCCTCAGGAGCTCCTCCGGGCTGCCGCGTCGCAGCAGCCGCCCCCGGGCCACGATCGCGATGTCGGACGCCACGGACTCGATGTCGGAGACGATGTGCGTCGACAGCAGCACCACCCGGTCCGCCGCCAGGTCGCTGAGCATGGTGCGGAACCGTACCCGCTCCTCCGGGTCGAGCCCGGCCGTCGGCTCGTCCACGATCAGCACCCGGGGATCGCCCAGCAGGGCCTGGGCGATCCCGACCCGGCGCAACATGCCGCCGGAGTACCCGCCCAGGGGCCGCCGACCGGCCTCGGTGAGGTTGACCAGTTCGAGCAGTTCGCCGATGCGCACCCGCGCCGAGCGGGCCGACAACCCCTTGACGGCGGCCAGGTAGGAGAGGAACTCCCTGGCCGTCAGGTGGGGATAGACGCCGAAGTCCTGCGGCAGATAACCGAGAGCCGCGCGGAGCGCGTCCGGCCGGGACACCACGTCCGCCCCCTCGAAAAGGACCTTTCCGCGAGTCGGGCGGGTGACCGTCGCGGCGACCCGCATCAGCGACGACTTCCCAGCCCCGTTGGGGCCGAGGAGACCGAGCAGTCCCGCGCCGAGACGCATGGAGATGCCGTCCACGGCCCGTTTACCTCCCCTGTAGACCTTGGAGACATCCACCAGTTCGAGCACCGGTGTTCTCGTCGTCGCCGCGTGATGTGATGTGCCGTTCACCGGTTTTGTTCCGTTTCGTCGGTGTAGTTCGAGGTCATTTCGCGCTGGCCGAGGGTGTACCGCGCAGGTCCGTCTTGCGGCCGTCGCGCAGGACCTTGACCTCGCGTGGCACCTCGACCCTGAACCGGGCCGAGCAGTCGGCCCACCCGGAGCAGTCGGCCCGCAGGTTGAGCGTCTTCCCGTCCAGGGACCAGCTCGACGACGGATTGGTGCCCTTGACGTCGAACCAGAGGGTGACCTTGATGTCCTTCCTGTCCGCCGCGACCAGGTCCGTCGGGGTTTCGTGCGCACGCACGTCCAGCGTCCTGCCGCCGAACGGGAAGGTCGTCTGGTGCGGCGTCGCGTTCGAGGCGTCCGCGCAGCCGGTGAGGGCCGCCGCGGCCACGAACGCCACCAGGGCACACGTCATCGTCTTGCGCGTAATCATCGGATCCTCCGATGCGTGGGGATTGGGCATCCCGAGCAGGATCCGGCCTCTCGGCGCTCGGCGGCATCTGCCGTTCGGCAGATATCCGGCGCCTTCCCGCGCCCGTGCCGCCGGAGGCGCGGCACGCGTTTCGGACCTACAGCGTCACGGCAGGGCCCGTTCCCGTCCGGGCGTCCGGCACCGGCAGAACCGCTCTGACCTGCCATCCCTTTCCATGGCGGCCGGTGCTGAGCGTGCCCCCGAGCGCCTCGACCCGCTCGGCCAGGCTGATCAGGCCGGTACCCCCGGCAGGCCGGTCTTGCCCCGTCAACGCCTGCGGGCGGTCGCGCCGATCGCCGCCCGCTCCTCCCCTCCAGACCGTGAGGACGCCCGCACCGGCCACGCCGTCGTCGACGACGGACACCTCCAGCGCGGGATCGGCGGTACGGACGGTCGAGACGAGCACCCGGGTCGCCGAGGGCGCGTGTCTCCGTACGTTGGTCAGCGCCTCCAGCACCACGGCGTAGGCGGTGCTTTCGATCTCTCGCGGCAGCGTTCCGGCCGGGTTCTCCGGCCGTTCGCCGTTCGGGTCACTATCCGGAGCGGCGCTCCGATCATCGGCCGACTCTTCGGCCTGCTGGAGTTCGGCCGGGATCCCTCCCGTCGCGGAGAACCGGCCGACCAGGTCGGGCAGGTCCGCCAGACCGTACATCCTGGTCGGGGGCGGCTCCGCCGCGGCTCGCTCGTCCGGGTCGCGCAGCGCGCTCACCATGTGGTCCATCGACGCGAGCGCCCGCAGCCCGGCCTCCTCGACGCGTACGGCGAGGGCCCGCGCCCCCTCCGGATCCTGGTCGGCGAGTTGCGCCGCCTGAGCCTCCAGCACGATGCCGGTGACCTCGTGGGCGACGAAGTCGTGCAGGTCCCGGGCCACGTCGAGCCGCTGGGCCCGGCGTGCCCGTGCCACCGCGCGCACCCGCCGGTCGTCCAGAGACCTGAGGTACAGCGCGATACCGGCCACCACCGCCACGGGGAAGAAGGACATGAAACAGACGAGGACCGACGTCTCCGCGGTCGGGTTGGGCATGCGCAGCGTGAGGCGCAGGGGCAGTTCGAACGTGATCGCGACGCCCAGGGATGCCCCGATCACCGCCGCCTGCCATCCCGGCAGCCGCCGTACCACCCTCCCGAGGAGGAGCAGCAGCGCGCACATCTCGACGGGAAGCCAGAGCCCGACGAACTGGTGCCGCCCCTGGTAGACGAAGGCGACGGCGAAGGAGACCAGCGTGACCAAGCTCGCCGCCCTGGCGAGCGTGATCCCCCGGTACGGCCAGCGCGACAGTGCGGCGGCCGTGGCCAGCGTGGCCGAGCAGGCGACGACGAGCGCGCTCGGAGGCGCGAGTACGGCCGGAACCGGCACCATCACGACGACCATGGCGCACAGGAGGAAGCGGATCCGGCTGCGAGTCATGAAGGTGAGCGTACGCAGCGCCACGGGCCGGCATTGTCTTGATATTCACGTCCCGACTGGGGACCCGGCCATCCCGTATCGCATGTCAGACGATCTTCGACTCGTCTCACGGAAGGTGACAGGATCCCCGCGTCCAGGCTCTGTCATCGGGGACGGGCATAGCCCATCTCCCAGGCTCGTACGGCGATGCCGACCCGGTTCCGCACGCCGAGTTTGCGCTGGACGCTCGCCACATGGGTCTTGACGGTGCCCGGCGAGATGAACAGCTCGGCGGCGATGTCGGCGTTGGTCTTGCCCTCGGCCACCTGACCGGCGATCTCGATCTCCCGCTCGGTCAGCGGCTCGGGCAGCGGCTCCTGCCCCGGTCCTGATCCGGTGACGTGCTTCAGCAGTCGCACCGTCACGGACGGGCTGATCAGGCTGTCCCCCGCCACAGCGGCTCGGACCGCCTCGATCAGGAGGGCGGGACCCGACCGTTTGAGCAGGAACCCGGACGCGCCGTGGCGCAGTGCCGGATAGACGTACTCGTCGAGGTCGAAGGTCGTCACGACGACGACACGGACCGGGGTGGCCACGTCGGGACCGGCGAGCAGCCTGGTCACCTCCAACCCGTCCATTCTCGGCATGCGGATGTCGACCAGCGCCACGTCCGGCTGGAACCTCCGGGCCATCTCGACCGCGGCCACCCCGTCGGCGGCCTCGCAGACGACCGCCATGTCCGGCTGGCTCTCCAGGATGCGGCACAGGCCGCGCCGCACCATCTCCTGGTCGTCGGCGATCAGAACACGTATGGTCATCCGCTCATCCTCCCAGCCCTCCGCCTCTCACCACGCCGCCGTACGAGGCGACGGGACACGCGCGAGCCGTGGCCCGTCCGGCCCTCCCTGTCAGCCCTCCCTGACGCCCAGGTGCGTACGGTGACGCTTCGGGATGTCGATCTCGTCGAGAAGTCGGCCTGGGAGATGCGGCTGTCCGCATCGGCCGGGGCCGTGGTCGAAGTCCCCCGCCGGGCAGCCCAAGTGACTCCGGCCCGCGCCGTACGACCGACGGATCTCGCAGGTGAACGTCAGGCCGACGGCCCCAGCATTGATCACCGTTCTGCGATAATGCCGGATCTTTACCTTTGGGGAAGGTTAGAGCCCGCATGCTGCCAATTGTGGTATCCGTCGCAGATCATCCATATCCGTTGATCCGCGGAGGCGGCCTCTTCCTCGTCTTCGTCGGCCTGGGCTTCCTGGGAAGCTGGGCGTTCAACAAGTACTGGATCCAGTTCCTCATCGGCGGTTTCATCACGGGATTCACCGCGAGCGGCCTCAGCGCGCTGCTTCCGAGCCTCGGCAGCCCGTCGTTCGCGCACATCGCCGGGCTCGTCGGCTCCTTCGTCATCGAGGCGGGCCTGATCTACCTGGTCCTCACGAAGAACAAGGACGCGGACGAGCGGACGCTGATCCTCAGCATCCTTTTCGTCGTCGGCCTGCACTTCCTGCCGATGGGTCTCGCCCACGGCCCGCTGATCACGATCCTGGGCGTCCTGACGGCGATCAACGCGTTCGTCGGACTGCGGCTGGCGCGCGAGGTGCCCACCCCCGTGTTCGGAGTCGTCGACGCGGTGCTCAAGCTCGGCTTCGGCGCCGTGATGCTCTTCGCCTACCCGGCCCTGACCTTCGGCTGACGTCACCCGCGGGTACGGGATCCCGGCCATGACAGGGATCACATGACCTGGAGCCGACGCGCGTACCGGCCGGGCGGGACATCGTCTTCCCGTCCGACCCGGGTGCCGGATCCCCGGTCCCGCTCGATCGTCTGGTAGACGCTGTTCCGCCTCGGTGACGCGCCGGTCGGCCGAGGTGTTTCACCGTACTAAAAGGGTCCCGGAAGCCATCCGGGACCCTTGGGCGTTCTCTGGGTCGCCTTCCGTTCGCGTACCGCCCGGAAAGCCCGGAACGACCCAGGAAAACCCCTTCAAGATCATTGCACGCATATCGGTGGAGTGGTGACATGCGGCCGCTTCCGGCCACCTGCGGACCTCAGGCCCGAACAGCGATCATCCCGTAGCCGGAGCGCCCCCGCCGGAGGCGGAATCGCTGGAGGGTCTCACCTTCCACCGGACGACCTGAGAGAATCGGCCGGTGGTTTCGCTGACGACTGAGCGGCTTCTCCTGCGCGGCTCGAACGAGGACGATATCGATCCGCTCGCCGCGATGAATGCCGACCCGGAGGTCATGCGTTATATAGGCGATGGGTCAGTGTCGCCATTGGATCGCGACCGGACCGCGGCTGGAATCGCCCGTGCGCAACGAGAATGGGAGGAACGCGGCTTCGGCATGCTCTCCGTGGTCGTGCGGGAGACCGGGCAGTTCGCCGGGTGGGTGGCGCTGACGGTGCCGACCTTCCTTCCCGAGATCCTTCCGGCGGTGGAGATCGGGTGGCGTCTGAGTCGCCGACACTGGGGGGTCGGCTACGCCACGGAGGCCGCTGGAGCGCTGCTGCGATTCGGGCTCATCGACTGCGGTCTCGATCGCGTGGTCAGCATCCGGCATGTCGACAACCTTCGCTCCAAGCGAGTCATGGACAAGATCGGTATGCGGTTTGGGCTCGAAACCGTCGTACCTGCGCATGGTCGACCTGTCGCGGTCCACGAGATAACCCGCGCCGATTTCGATGCCTCCGAGATGACGACGGCCTCCTAGTGTCCTGCGCCTGAGATTCGGCAGAGGCGGGCGGCCGCGCAAATCTTGACAAACATACGTTCCAGATCCGGCGAGGATCGTCAGCGGGCGACCGGCGGCATCAGTCCGCCGAACCCGGGCCGGCGCCAGTTGATCAGGCGGCCTCGTGCCGTCGTGGTAGCGGTATCGCTAATCCCTCGAAGGGAAACTCAGGTCGATGAGGGCGCTGGGGCGAGGCAACGTTCCGGTCAGGGAGGACGCAGCGGCGACCAAGGCGGGACGCGGGGCCGAGACATGGCCGGCATGGTCAGCGGCGTGCGAATACTGGCTGAGGACAGCGGCGAGCCGGCCGCCAGAGAGTGGCCAGTTGGTGTGGAGCATGAGGGCCTGGCCGAGGTCGTCGAGGCGAAACTTCCAGCTGATCTTCGTGTTGCCGGCGGCTGTCAGAGATCGGCCGCCGACCACAGCACGAAAGGTGGGTGACACGGCGTGGAGCTGGTTGAACATGATCGCACCCTGGTAGTAGGTGGCCTTCTTTCGCGGGCCGTACTTGGAGGGGCGCTTGGTGGTCGCTTTGGCCAGCAGCGTCTTCAGTGTGGCGGGCTCGAACAGATTGATCGGCTGGTCCCCGTAGGCGGCCGTCGCGGCGCTTCGCGTGCCCGCCTCCACCCACGTCTTACCTTCCGGTATGACCGGTTCGTACAGCTTGCCGGACCGATAGAGCCGCCCGTTGACCGTGATCGAACGGTTGGGCTGTGCCTCCGCGGCCACCTTCTCCGCGTTCCAACGGCCTTCCGCCATCTGGTCCCGCATCCGGCGATGGGGGCGGAGGGTGCGGGTCATGTCGGCAGCACCCACTCCGGCGCCACCGAGGCGGACGGTGCCTCGCTGTTCCACGGCGAAGATCTCCAGATTGTCGGCCAGCAGGCCACCCAGTTCCACCACCCGCACCGCGTGCCGCTTGGCGATCTGCCCTTTGAGAGATACGAGCGGGTCAACGGCGGCCTGGGCAGGCGCGGGCAGGGCAAGCGGTAAGGCGACAATCGAGCTTGCGGTGACAAGGGCTATCCAGAGTCTCCTGCGCGTCTTCGTCATGATCGGGAAGTATCGCAGTCCTCACCGACATCGGCGGTACCTCTTGGCGCCGTGATATCGGCCGCTGACGACGCTTCATCCGCGATGGGCCCGTGTGAAATCGGGACAGGGCGGCTGGCCGGACGGAGGTCCGCACAGGCATCTCCCTGCCACTCGTCGCCCGCGCGGTGCCCGTCGGGCCGTACCGCGTTGTTGTTCTGCGGCCCGGCGCGCCGACTCTGGTCTCGGCCGAGCACGTCAAGACGGTTCGGCTTTTCGCGACCTGGCGCGTACAGATCGAATATGCGACCGCCTTCCTTGTGGCTCGCTGTGGCTCGCTACCCGCGAGGCAGGGTACGACGTGGCCTGCTGCTTCTTCCCCTGGGGAACGCGATGTCAGATCGTCGACCCACCTGTCGTGACCGTCCGGCACAGCGCGAAAACGCGTTGCCGCACATCCCCTCGATCCGTATGGTTTTGCGCTCGTGATCGCAGTGGTGGAGAGGGTCCTGCCTGGCCGGCTGGGGACAGGGTTCAGGTGGTTGCTGGCGTCGAGCTGGCTGACGAATCTCGGTGACGGAGTCGCGGCCGCCGCGGGCCCGCTGCTGATCGCGACGTTGACTCGCGATCCACTGATGATCTCGCTGTCGGCCCTGGTGGGTTGGGCGCCGCCGCTGCTGTTCGGCCTGCATGCGGGCGTGCTGTCGGATCGGTACAACCGGCGTTGGATCGTACTCGTCGCGAACGCGGTGCGGGCCGTGGTGCTGGCGGCGCTCGTCGCGCTCATGATGACCGGCACGGTGACCGTGGTGACGGCGCTGGTGGCGCTCACGCTCCGGTCCATCGCCGAGGTGTTCGCCGACAGCGCGACGACCACGCTGACGCCCATGATGGTCAGCAAGGACGATCTCGTCATCGCCAATGCCCGCCTGGGCACGGGGTTCATCACACTCAATCAGCTCGCCGGGCCGCCGATCGGCGCTGCGCTGTTCGGCCTGGGCTTCACCTGGCCGTTCGCGGGCCAGCTGCTCCTGGTGGCGGCGGGGATCGTCCTGGTCTCCCGGATCACCTTGCCGCCGCACGGCCAGCAGGCCAACGATCCCAAGCCCGACACCGTACGGGAACTCATCGCCGGGTTCAGCTGGACCATCCGGCACGCGGCGGTCCGCACGCTGGCGCTGACGATCCTGATCTTCAACTTCACCTTCGGCGCGGCCTGGTCGGTTCTCGTCCTCTACACCCAGGAGCAGCTCGGCCTCGGCGCCATGGGTTTCGGCCTGATGACCACCATCGGCGGGATCGGCGGCCTGATCGGCACCGGCCTGTACGGGGCCATCACCCGCAGGGTGAGCCTCGGCGCCCTGATGCGGATCGGGCTCATCATCGAAACGTTCACCCACCTGGGCCTGGCCCTGACCCATTCGCCGTGGGTCGCTGGAGGCATCTTCCTGGCCTTCGGCGCGCACGCGTTCATCTGGGGCACGACTTCGGTCACCGTCCGCCAGCGCGCAGTCCCGAGCGAACTGCAGGGCCGGGTGGGCAGCGTCAACACCGTCTGCGTCTACGCCGGTCTGGTGGTCGGCTCGCTGATCGGCGGTTTCCTGGCCACCCACTTCGGTGTCGCGGCGCCGTTCTGGTTCGCCTTCGCCGGCTCCGCGGTGTTCGTGGTGCTGCTGTGGCGGCAGCTCATGCTCATCGCCCACCACGACTGAGGCCTTGGAGGCGCGACCAGCCGGCATCACTCCCGGCTGCCCCGGATGTCCACTCCGCTACCGTCCCGACGATGCTCGGCCACCTCAACCTGCGGACCACCCAGGGCTAAGTCAATCCTTCCGACTCCGGCTTCCATGACGAAGTCGAATCCGAGGAGACTCTCGCCCGCGGTGAGAGACCCGGGAACCTGATCATCAACCATGACCACCACCGGCTCACCGGCCCTGCCGCCGCGCAGACCGAGACCCGCCTGGCGGAGCCGGCCCTCACCTCTCCCGGCTCCTGTAGGTGGCCCGCAGGTCAATCAGCTTCTCCCTGGCCACCTCGTCCAAGGCCCGGCGCTGATCCGGGTCCTCCTTCCAGGTGGCCTCCGCGCACAAGACCCTGGCCGCCTCGTGCGGTTCGGCGTCGCGCACCACGTACCAGACGGTGTCGCCACAGCCGCGCCTGTCATGATCGTGGCGCAGGACCGTTACGATGCCGGAGACGAGGATCTGCCTGGTCCACGGGTTCCTGGCCAGAACCTGCCGATCCACTGTCAGCCCGCCGTCCATGAGCTCGCCGCCGAGCATGTCGTCCTCCCACCGCCACACGCGGCGGCTGACACCCGGTGGTACATACAGGGCGCCACGGCCCTCGACGGGTACAGAGAACGTCTGCGTGCCGCCGCGGCACAACTCCTTGGCGATGCGCTCGCCGTCGGCGTACTCGCGCAGCCGATCCTCGCCTAGGTTTTGCCTGGGCAACGAGCGCCGCCGCGCCTGCTCGGCGTAGTAGCGGTCGATCAGCGGATCCTTGAACCGCCCCACACGCGCCCGCGGCGGGGTGCAGGAGGCCAGGGTAAGGTCCGCACCGTCCTCGATGTCGACCCCGGCCGCGCGCAGCAACTCGTGAACGGTGACGCCCTTGCCCTCGGCCTTGCGGCGCGACCTACGCAGCCAGCCGTCGAAGGTGTCCAGGTCCGGGTCCGCGCGCAGTGACACCCAGTCCTCCACCGCCGAAACCGGCACCGGCACCTCCCGCCGCGCCGGCGGTTGCACGAGCTGCTCGGGCTCGAGGTCGATCGAGTAGTACAGAACCCCGCGCGCAATATAGGAGAACGGCGCCGCGTGCGTGATCGGGTCGAAGACATCCCGGATCGGCCAGAATCTCAGCAGCCATGCCTCCTCGCACTCACCCGTGGCATGCCCGTCGCCCGGCTCGGGCTCACGCAGGTACATATCCACGTCGTACTCGAAACGCGGCGGCCCGATCAGGAAGTCATGCCCCCTGCCGTCCATCATCGAGACGATCGCGACCACACCACTCTCCGCGACGAACGCCGTCGAACTGACCGGCGTCCACGAGGCATCCGCGGGCCCCGGCTCGGCGTCCCAGGACTCCAGCCGCACGGCCGCGACGAAGTGGTAGATCTCGTCGGTGGGAGAGCTCCACGCCGGCAGGTCGGCGCCGTCCAGCCCGAACGTGTTGTACTCGACGTAGACCTCGTCGTCGAGCCTCCGCAGCAGCTGTGCCATGTCAACGCCTTCGCCTTGTCGGTGATCATCCTGGCTTGGCGGAGTATGGCCCACCGCACTGACAATCCGTGCCGCGCCGCACACATCTTGATCGTGAACGCTTCAGGCCGCGGAAAATGATCGCCTATGAATCGTCCGATACGAGGAAGCCTCGGGACGGCCCTCGCCGGCTCCGACGCATCCCATTCCCGTTTCGACCCTGACCTCTGCGAACGACCCAGCATGGCCGAGTTCCTTCCACCGGCTCAATGAGGAACGATCCGTCTTCGGCGTCGAACTTCCGTCGGAGTAATTCGAGGTCGTCCGTGGCGCACGGGATGGCACGGCTCGCGCCGGTATGGCGGCGGTGGGCCAGCGGTCGGCGCGTTCGTTTGGTACGGCTACGGCCCGGGCCGCCGCCGACCGGGACCGCCCCCAGGCCGCAGGCCCGGTCGGCGGGCGGCGGAGGGCCAGGTACGGCGGCGCGGCGCGGCGCGCCCTGCTCCTCAACGGCAAGGCGGCGGCTGCGAACACGATCCAGCGTAAGCGGGCCGTCTTCTACAACGCCCTTCAATACGCGGTGGAGCTGGAGGAACTGCCCGCGAACCCGGTGAAGGTCGCCGTGGGCTTCCCCTCGTAGCCATCCCCCTCAAGATCGAAGAGCCGACAATCGAGCAAGGCGACCCGTAACAATCTTTGAGGGGGTATTCCGCCGGATGCCCTCTCCTTCCGAGAGGCGGCCATGCAGTCACCGACCTACCTGCACGACCTTCTGGCTTCGACCCTCTTCACCGAGGGGCTCGACGGCGACATGGATCTGTGGGCGCTGGGATTCAGCGCCATCTGGATCAAGGGCGCGGACCTTGACGCCCTCGCCCCGATCTACCAGCTGGACCTCTCTACCCGCACCCCGTGCTACCTGAATGAGATCCTTGACCAGAACATCGACGACGAATCCCTCTGGATCGCCGAGGTCGGGGACTGGATCAGCATCGTGCCGGCGACCGCTGAACGCGAGCACCTGTTGTCCATCACCGCGGGCGGCCGCGAGGCCTTCGGCCTCAGCATGGACATCAGTAACAGGGACTATCTCCATTACGCCCGCGACGGGCGCCTGGTGACCTCCTTCAGCCCCTCCCAGCCGGAGTTACGCTTCGGCGACGCCCCGTACGCGCTCGATCACCTGATGGACGGCCTGCGCTTCCAGATCAGCGCTGATGACGTCTTCGATGATCGCGTGGACCGGGAGGAGAGCGTCAGCTCGGCCTTGGCGCTGATCGGGCGCTTCACAGGAACCGATATCGCCGCCGACTGGTTCGAGGCACAGCACTCCTGCATCAGCCCCACCTCCTGACGGTCCACGCTCAGCCCGCGCGGCACCTCGCCGACGCGTCGGCAGGCTGTATCCATTCGCGGCGGTCCCGGCGGTCACCCAGGCCGCCTCACCGTGGGCGAGCGACCGATCCAGCACGTGCCCGACGGGTTCGGCCCGGTCGCGCAACTCGATCAGGGGCAGATCGACGCCAACGGCCGGCATTTGCCGACCTGCTGCTGGTGGCAGAAGGTGCGCAGGCCCGGATCGCGGCCTGGCTCAACGCGGGTGTCTCGGCTCCCGACATGGCGGAACGGGCCGGGCACAGCGTGGATGTCCTCTTGCGGGTCTACGCCAAGTGCCTCGACGGTCGCAAGGAAGCAGCCAACGAGCGAATCGGTGACGCGCTCACCGCATGACATGCCTGCCGTACGACCAGGACCTCTCGGCTACGTGTGGCCCTTCGCCTCGCTACGGGCACCAGGCCCCAGAGCCCACTACGATTACCGGCACTCCAACACGTTGCGCAACACCTTCAACCGGATGCTCAGCCGCCTGTCTCACTGCCTGCAAAACCGCAAGGCCTACGACGAGCTCGCCGCCTTCCCCCATCGTCGATCGATGCGACTCAGCCAAGCGTCCTGAGCATCGGCCAACCGCTTGGCCAGCGGTATCGGGACGAAGCGGCACGCGAACTCAAGGCCGGCGTCCTCGCCATCGCCACGAACATGGTGCTGCCATGCATCAGCGCTGTCTGGGCGGGCCGTGAGCTGGAAGAACGTTGTCTGCCGCAGCTGCCCGTCATCGGCACGCGGCCTGTTGTCCACCGCGATGGGCCCGATGATGGAGACTTCGGTCAAGCCGGTCTCTTCTGCGACTTCTCGCAGAACAGCCTGTTCCAGACTTTCATCCGGCCGGACCCCTCCCGCCGGCACCTGAGTACCGGCGTCGGGCGAACCGACGTGATCGAAGACAAGAAGTTCCGGGGTGGATCGGTAGCGGATGACGTAGGCGGCGACGCGGATTCGCGGTCGAGACACCCCTCCATCATTCCAGAAAACGATCTTTACGCTATTCGCCAGAGCCGGGAGCTTGACACTCCACGCAGATCGGATGTCCGCGTAGGCTGAGCCGACGAGGACGTGCACCACACCCTCGAGATTCTCGAACTCATCGGGGTTCAGCCACACCTCACGTTGCCAGGATGGGCTCGCAAGTGCGACGACCGCGGGGACGCCATGCAGGCGGTACTGAGGAAACTCGATGCCGTGATCGATCACCTGTCGAGGGCACCGAGGAGCTGATCACCAGGGTCCGCCCTAGCGGTTTTCAAAAGGGCTATGTTCCGAGGAAGAAGAGTAGCCCTGAGCAGGGCAGAAGTCTCCTTCCTGGCGCCTTCCGTAGAAGATCATCCCGCGCATACTCCGTGCGTTTGATTGGATGGGCCAGTTCTTTCTGCTCGGACTCCGCCGGCTCCGTGGTCCCGTCACCGTTGCCGTGCTGGGTGGCGAGCCGGTCCCATGTGCATCCAGTTGTGCAGCGTGTAGGGGTTGATTCCCAGGTCCTGCGCGACCTGCGCGACGGGCTTGCCGGTCTCCTTAACGATGTGTAACGCGCCAGCCCGAAACTCCGGATCAAACCCGGCGCCTCTTGCTTGCCACGACCCAACCTTCTCTCAGATTCGGGTCTCCACGCTATGCGGGGAAGCCCGATGCCGACCTTGCTTAACCTGCAAAGATTTGATCACTATGACTGATTCCTTCGCCTTCATCCTCTTCATGGTCCCTATTTGGTGGCCGCTGATAGTGATCCTGACGGTTGGGCTGACGGTACACACCGCCGCCACCCTCCTCCGAAGAGGCCAACGACGCATGTGGACTGTGTGGATAGAGGATAGTGCCATCGCGGCTTGTGTTGCGGTGGCGATCTACGGGGCCGGATACTTCATGGGCGGTTTCTTCTACCGCGATCCGGAGGATCCGTGTATGGCTCACGGGTACGGTTACTCGAGTTCCGCGCGAGAGCCGTCGAGCTTGTGGCCACTGAGCAATCCCCTGTGCACATCCGACAGCGGGGTCGTTGACCTAGTGCCCGCATTCGTCAATCCCGCCATCTATGTCTCCATCAGCCTGTTTGTGGCCTGCACTATTGCCGCTGTAGCAGCCGGGCGGGCCTCTTCCCGGAGAAGCGGTAACTGACTTCAACACCCGTACGCGTTAGGCGGAGGTGGTTACTGATACGGGCTTTCATGCTGAGAGTGGGTGCGGGAATCGAACCTACGCTGTCAGCTTGGGAATCATCTACTGACCTTGCTGCCCTGAGCACGGAAAACAGGGGTGCAGGTCAGGGCGGGTCGAGTCCCCGTGAGTCCCCCTTGTTCTCTCTCCTGACGGGCACGACATCCGGACTCGAAGTGCTCCGTGGTAGATCCGGCCCTGTCCCTCTTATGACTGCTAATCAGCCCCCTGCTGAAGGATCGGTCGCCAGAACTGGAACTTGTAGATATCGGCTCGGTAGATGTCGCGAGGAAAGTCGGTTTCCCGATCATTCTCCAATGTCTTGTGCTGTGCCCGAACGAGCCAGGTGGCATCCCGGTGACCCAGGTCAAAAACCTCATGCACGCCCCACTCGCTGTTGTAGAACCCCCTGAGCTGAATCTTTCCCGACCGGAGGAAGATCTCGCCGGTCCATGAGTGGTCCCAAGCCGATTCAGGTGTGGGAGGTTGATCACTCCATAGTTCAAGCCGGACATCCGCTGTGATGTCCCGGGGAGTATCACAGACCAGAGCATTGGGGCCGACCTCGATCCAGTCCTCATACCGCCCCCATTCCTGCTCCCACGGGGCCATCTCCTCACCGTTGATGGCCGCACCGTCGATTACCATCCAACGCCCGGGATCGTCATGGACCTCCTCCAGCAGATACGCGATGAGTTCTCCCATCAGCCTTAGCCTCTTCTCGGTTTGATTCGTGTGGATCGACCGGTATGCCTCAACGTGGATTGAAGCAGGAAGGGACGACAATTCCTGATTATCGATACGCGAGCCTGTACCGTCAGGGGATGAGGTATCCGGTGGGTCGGGACTGAGGAACGAGGTCCCGAACCGTCGATCGCCCCCAGCCCCCTACGGAGATCAGCCACCGCCAGGCGATCATAAGGGCTGTAGTCCAACGGGCCGGGTCTGGAGATCCCCTTCCCCGCGTGCGATCATCGACTCATGACGTTGATCAGAAAGGGCCATGCCGCGTAGGCGCCCTTCGGGGGTTCGCGCACGAGAATCGGTGTGCGCAACCCACAGAGCTTCGATTCATCAGGTTCCCGGCCTCGGGCGCCGGCCCATGGCGGCGGTGATCACGCTGGAGCACACACGGATGCGACCGGGCACGGTGGCCGAGGCATTGCTGGCCTGGACGCAGGCGGTCCTTCCCGGCAGCGTCGACCGAATCGGCCCCGGCTGCATATGTCCTGAGTGCTGCGGAGACGTACCACGCCGGCGACTCGAACAGGCGCTCATCGCCTTGCCGCGCTGGGCTAAGCCGTACCTGTACGGCTTGATTCTTCCTATCGACAGGCGGTTTCTCGCCCGAACGTCGCTGAACCCGCATGCCTCGCCCGAATGGCCGTGGTGGCAACAGCGGCGTTGAACATTGAGGACGGCTTATCCGTCAGTAGGCGACGGCGTGGCCCTGGTGCGGCGCGCCGCGCCGCCGCCTTGACGGCCTACACCGAGGTCTGGCAGGAGGCACGGGCACTCGCCCTCACTCCGACTCAGGTCGCCTCTCCCCTCGCCCGACGACTGTACGACCTGAGGCACGTGGCGGTCTCGCTCTGGCTCAACGCGGTCGTCTCCGCTCCCGCCGTGGCCGAGCGGGCGGGCCATGGCGTGGACGTCCTGCTGAGGGTCTACGCCAAGTGCCTCGACGGACAGAAAGAGAACGCCAACAAGCGGATCAGTGATGCGCTGACCGCATGAGACGCACGCCGCATGATCAGGGTCCCGGACACCACCGGGACCCTTCGGCGTTCCAGGGCCGGTTCTCGCCCGTACGGCATCCGGAAAGCCCGATGCCACCTGGGAAAACAGCCTCAAGATCATTGCGCGTATATTGCGCGACCGCCGACACAGGGCCGCTCAGAGCGGCATACTGACGATCAAAGGTGGACGTTACACGAAGGCTATCTATCACTGCAGGTCAGCGGCATGATCGCGTATCACGCCGAGCTTTCAGATTCAGTACGGCTGCATGGCCCGGAAAAGCAAAAGAGCCCCTCGCGGGGCTCTGAGCTGGGAAAATCCTGTGTGGCAGGTGCAGGACTTGAACCTGCGTAGGCTGAGCCGACGGTTTTACAGACCGCTCCCTTTGACCACTCGGGCAACCTGCCGCGTCCTCCGCGTACCGCGGCGACAGGAAAAGAATAGCGGACTTCCAGGGGTGACGTGACATCCGCGGAAGGCACCCCCCGATAGATGGGCGCACTGGGACTTTTGGGGCGGGTGTTGTCGCTCGCGGCGGTCTTGAGCGGGGAGGGAGAGACAGGAGAGACACTGCGATACGGGCGTGCCAGGGGGTTCGGCTGCGGGCACCGGGCGGGTGAGGCGGGTGGGCCGGGGGTGAACTGAGGGAGAGCCGGCCGTGGGGTGGGATGACGGAGCGGGATGGCGGGGTTGGACGACACGCTGAGGGCGAGGCGGGACACACTGCCGCCCCAGCATTGACAGGAGATGCTGGCTAGGCTGATCCGTTACGTACGCGTCTACCGAACCGGCTCGCGGACGCCGCCGCGGTTCGTGGGCCGTGATGTTCGGAAGCCGGGCAGTGAGTGATAGTTCCAGCAGTTCAAAGGGGATTGGGCTTTGGCGGATTCATCGTTCGACATCGTTAGCAAGATCGATCATCAGGAGGCCGACAACGCGCTGAACCAGACGGTCAAGGAGGTCGGGCACCGGTTCGACTTCAAGGGTACCGGCGCGACGATCGCCTGGTCGGGTGGCCAGAAGGCCGTCGAGATCAGGGCCAACAGCGAGGAGCGCGCCAACGCGGTCCTCGACGTGTTCAAGGACAAGCTGATCAAGCGCGGCCTGTCGCTCAAGATTCTTGACGCGGACGAGCCCAAGCTGTCCGGCAAGGAGTACCGCCTTCTGATCACCCTCAAGGAGGGCATCGACCAGGAACAGGCCAAGAAGATCTCGAAGATCATCCGGGATGAGGGGCCCAAGGGGGTCAAGGCCCAGATCCAGGGTGATGAGCTGCGGGTGAGTTCCAAGAAGAGGGACGAACTGCAGGAGGTCATCGCCCTTCTCAAGGGCAAGGACCTGGAGGTCGCCCTCCAGTTCACCAACTACCGGTAGACCGAGGGCCGGGCGGAACTGTGACTCGCACGGTTACCGCCCTCCACTCTCGGACGCACGCTGCCGGGAGTGGAGTCGACGACAGGCGCTTCGGGCCACTCTCCTCCGGACGTGTTCAAAGCGATCACGAGGCTTGAGTGGCCCAGAGCCACCGGTATCGGATGGTCTCGCGACAGAACGACTTCCTGCTCCGAAAACGCAACGTCGCTCGACCATGCTCAGCGGGTGCCCGCGACGGTTCCAGCGATGGACGGCACTGGAGCCCGCTCTGGCACGCACCCTTCAGAACGATTTCCTGCTTCCGAAAACGCGCCGCCAAGCTCGCCCCATGCTCAGCGGGTTCCAGCGAGGACGAGACCGGAGACCTTCAGGCCGAGGCGAGCTGACGGCCCAGGCGTCTGATGGTCTCCGCGGCGAGCAGGGTGTGGCCTCGCATCGAAGCATGGATCATGTCTGAGCTGTACGTCGAGATGTCGGCGCAGGCGGGGTGGCTCCACATGTCGACGACCAGCGCGCCGTGCCTGGCGGAGACCGCGCTCACCCGCTCGTTCAACCAGCGGTGTGGGCCTGAGCGCCTCAAGCTGGGGGATGGCCGAGGCGATGTTCATGAGGCGGGTGCGGAGTTCGACGCGCGGCCTGGCCGGATCCCCGATCTGCTGGCCCGGGCACGCCGCGACCGGCTGCGCCTGTACGAGCAGACCGTCCGGGACGCCCAGCAACTCGGCCGGCTCGACGCGGAGGTCGACCCGGCCCAGCCGACATTCGAACTCGGCCGCGCTGCTGCTCGACGACACCTTGGCGTACGACCGTTCGCGCACCGGGATCCGTGCCCGGCTGCGCGCCCTGGCCACCCGGCCGGAAGAGGTTCCCTGACGACTCCGCAGCGAGGCCCGGTCCGGGTTACCTGAAATGCCAGTGGCCGAGAACCGGCCCAGGTCCACCCTTCCGCACGCAACTTTTCCCGCCGGATCCCCATCTATCAGGGGGACGGAAGGAAACACCGATGAGACCCTCACGCGGATTCGCCGTACTCGCAGTCGCCGCCGTTGCGGCCACCGGCATGATCGCCACTCCGGCAGCGGCGACGCCGGACAACCCGGCCAGGTACGCCTGGCTGAAGAGCTGCCCCCGGGGAGACGGCAGCGTCCCCTGCGGTTCGTGGATGCTGACCCTGCGCAGTGGGAGGACCGTCAAGCTGCCCGGCGCGCAGGTCCACCCCAGGTCCGCAGATGGCAAGGTGGACAGGACCACCAGCAACTCGATCTCCGTCAGCAACGACGGCCGCTTCGTGAACTACTTCAAGGGCGGCGAACTCGTCGTCCGTGAAGTGAGCAGCGGAAAGGTCCGCCCGCTGCCGGGCGGTACCGCGAGCCTGCCCAAGGGGATCGGCCAGAGCGACGTGGACACGACGCTCTCTCCTGACGGCTCGGCCATCGTGGTCGACTACTACGACACCGCGAACAGGCTGCCGACCCTGGTCGTCAACCTGAAGACCGGCGAGACGGCCAAGCTGCCGCCGAAGAACAGCCTGATGGGTTTCAGCCCCAGCGGGAAATACCTGCTCACCTCCCGGTTCACCGAGGACAACATCACCGAGTTCACGGTCTTCGACGCCGAGGGCAACAGGACGGCGAGCCAGGTCATCCCGCAGATCGTGTCCAACAACGCGCCTGTCGCACTGGCCGACGACGGGAACACCGTGGCCCTGGTCATCTCCAGCGAGTCGAGCAGGCCCCGCCTGCGTACCTATGACCTGTCCGCTGACACCGTCTCCGAGGCGATCGGAATCGGCATGCCCAAGGACGAGACCGCACAGCGTCTCTCCTGGGACGCGGCCGGCTCGCTCACCCTCTGGACCAGCCGCAGCGACCAGGAGGGCGAGTTGGACTCCGCCGTGAAGCGGACGCTGAACGCCGAGACCGGGAGCACTCGCAAGCTGGACTCCTTCAGGCTCAGGAAGAATGTGTGGGTCTGGTGGCTGCCCGGCGAGTGACGGCGAACTATCTTCGCTTTCATGGGGAAAATTCACGACAAGATCAATGACCGGCTGCGCGAGTTCATCAGAGCGCAGCCGGTCTATTTCGTGGCGACGGCTCCCGAGCAGGGCGGTCACGTCAACATGTCCCCCAAGGGATACGCCGACACCTTCGCCGTTCTCGACGACACCACCGTCGCCTACCTGGACCTGGACGGCAGCGGGGTGGAGACCATCTCCCACCTCCGCCAGAACGGCCGGATCACAGTGATGTTCTGCGCCTTCTCCGGCCCTCCCAACATTCTTCGCCTGTACGGCACCGGCCGGGTCGTCGTACCGGAGAGTCCCGACTTCGCCACACTGATCAAGAACTTCGGCCCGCACCCGGGTGTGCGATCGATCATCGTCGTCGACTGCGACCGCATCGCCGACTCCTGCGGCTTCTCCGTGCCGTTCATGTCCTTCGACAGTGACCGGACGCTGCTGGACGAGTGGGCGGGCCGCAAGGATGTCCAGGAGCGGCGCGCCTACCGGGCGAAGAAGAACCGCGAGAGCATCGACGGCATCCCCGGCCTCTCCTCCGAGGAGACCGACCCGGTCACCCAGCACTCCTGACAGCGCCGATCCTTTCGCCCTGTTCCGATGAGGTTTCCGGCCTTTCTCCGAGGTCGGATGACACCCACGACGGCACCGCTGGTCAGCCTTGACCGAGGCGTACAGTAGCCGGTACGTAACGGACGCCCCCCGAATGTCCGGAAGACTCGGGGGGTCCTCAGTGGGGTTGTTCCGCCGCTTGAGTGTTTGCGTCGTCGTGGTCGTCGTGGTCATGGGGACGGGCGTCCCCGCCCGGGCCGGGGGCGCGAGGTCTCCGGTCCGGTACGCGGGGCTCGACGGGTGCGTCTGTGCTCCGTGGAAGCTCTGGGTACGCGGCGGCAGGGTGGTCAGCCTCACCGACGCCCGGGTGTTCTCCCAGGACAGGCAACGGGCTCCGCTGGCTCTGTCGCCCAACGGCAGATATGTCACCTATTTCCAGCGCGGCGACGGGGCGCTGGTGATACGGGAGATGGCGACCGGCGAGATACGCGCGGTGCCCGGCGTGAAGTGGTCGAGCGCCATGCGCGCGGCGCGGATCGAGCTCTCTCCCGGCGGGCGGTACGTGGTGCTGGGCATCCGGTGGGGGCACCGGATCCTGGACACGTACAGCGGTGAGAGTGTTCCGGTGCCGCCGGGGCTGCGGCCGTGGAGCTTCAGTCCCGACGCGAGGTTCGTGCTGGTGGTGGATGACTCGTTCCAGGCGGGGATCTACTCGATGTCGCCCTTCGCCGAGTGGGGACGCGTCCCGGTGGGAGGCGCGCTCGGTCCCGACGGGAAGACCGTGGCCCACTTCACGGCGCGTGACGCGGGGGTCGGCCTGTGGGACGTGTCCGCGGGCAGCGCGCTGAGGCGCGGTCCCATCCCGGTACCCCGGGGCAGCACCTCCACCAGGCTGCGCTGGAACGGCAAGGGCCTCCTCGACCTGCAGACGGTCACCCCGCGCAGGTTGAGGAGAGGGGGAGGCACTCGCTACGACTGGTATCGGGTCGCCCCGGAGTCGGGCCGGACGGAGCGGATCGGCGGCTTCGCCGTGCCCGGCTCCGTCCACAACCCGATCATCACCGGTCTGACGCCCTGACCCGCCTCATCCGGCGGGGTCAGCGGCGGTACCCGGCCATGCGCTCCAGGCGGGCGACGCGCTCGGCGGTGGGCGGGTGGGTGGAGAACATCCGGCCGATCCCCGCGCCGCGGAAGGGGTTGGCGATCATCAGGTGGGAGGCGGAGGCGATCCGGCTGTTCTCCGGGAGGGGCAGATGGCGGGTGCCCATCTCGATCTTTCTCAGTGCCGAGGCGAGCGCCAGCGGATCGCCGGTCAGCCGAGCGCCCGACTCGTCCGCCTGGTACTCGCGGGAGCGGGAGATGGCCATCTGGATCATCCCGGCCGCGACCGGGCCCAGCACGATCATGAGGAGTGCGCCGATGAATCCGGGCCCCTCGTCGTCGTCCCCGCCGCCGAAGAACAGCCCGACGTAGCCCAGATAGGTGATCATGGTGGCGAGCGCTCCGGCCACCGAGGAGATCAGGATGTCGCGGTTGTAGACGTGGGAGAGCTCGTGCCCGATGACACCGCGCAGCTCGCGCTCGTCGAGTATCTGGGTGATCCCGTAGGTGACGCAGACGGCGGCGTTACGAGGGTTGCGTCCCGTCGCAAAGGCGTTGGGCTGCATGGTCGGCGAGACGTAGAGCCGGGGCATGGGCTGGCGTGCCTCTGTGGAGAGCTCACGCACGATCCGGTAGAGCAGCGGCTGCTCGACCTCACTCACCGGCCGGGCGCGCATGGCCGACAGCGCGATGCGGTCGGAGAAGAAATAGGCGGCACCGTTGGTCACCAGCGCGACCAGAACCGCGATCTGCACGCCTGCGCCGCCTCCGAACCACGCCCCCACCGCGATGATCACCGCGGACAGTGCGCCGAGAAGGACCGCGGTACGCAGACCGTTGTGGTGCACTACACCCCCCTTTCGGTTGATGCCGATTCACCTGTGACAACGTTTCCAGCCAGGACAAACGTTCCCAGGTGTTTCAGCCCACGGCGATGAGTGCTCCGGGGACGAGGTCGAGGACCAGTTGGGGGGCGACCGAGAACGCGACCGCGACGATTCCGGCCACCGCGATCGCCACACCGGCGGGCAGCCAACCGGCGGCGTGGCCGGCCGTTTCCGTGCCCTCGGCGGCCGGGGTGAAGATCCGCACCACCCAGCCGATGTAGTAGTAGAGGCCCGCGACCGTGTTGACCGCCATCACCACGGCCAGCCAGCCGCCGTCACCGCCGAGGAGCTCCCGGAACACCACGATCTTGGCGAAGAGCCCGGCCAGCCCCGGGGGCAGGCCCGCCAGGCAGATCAGGAAGAAGGCCAGTGCCGGCCCGGCCGCCGGGTTCCGGAACGCCAGGCCCCGGTAGTCGTCCAACTCCCCCCTGCCGGAACGCCTCGACACCAGTGCGACCACGGCGAACGCCCCGAGGTTCATCGCCGCGTAGAAGACCAGGTAGGCGATCGAAGCGTTCACCGCCTCGCCGCGCCCGGTGCCGAGGGGAGCGAGGATGTAGCCCGACTGGGCGACGGACGACCAGGCGAGCAGCCGCACGGCATGGCGCTGGCGCATGGCCAGGAGGTTGCCCACGGTCATGGTGAGCGCGGCGATGATCGTGATCAGCGGAACCCAGACGGCGCCCTGGCCGCCCAGGGCGACGAGCAGGATGAGGATCAGTCCGGCGAACCCGGCCGCCTTGGAGATGACGGAGAGCAGGGCCGCGACGGGAATGGGCGCGCCCTGGTAGACATCGCCCGCCCACGCGTGGAACGGCACCGCCGCGATCTTGAAGGCGAACCCGGCGAGGACCAGCACCATCGCCACGGTGACCACGGCGGGCAGGTCGTAGCCGATCTCCAGCGAGGAACTGTAGGCGGTGTCGGCACCGTCCAGGACGAGTCTCAGTCCTGGCGCCCCGAAAACGCGCTGCTGCAGAGCCTGGGCGATCCGGTCGAGGTAGACGGTCCCGGTCGTCCCGTACAGCAGGGAGACCCCGAAGAGCATCACCGCCGTGGAGACCACGGAGACCAGGAAGAGCTTGACCGCGGCCTCTGAGCTCCGGCCGTCGTAGCGTCTGAGCGCGGTGAGCGCGAACACCGGCAGCGAGACGAGCTCCAGGGCGACCACCAGCATGATCAGGTCACGGGAGGCGGGCAGCGCGACGGCACCCGCCAGCGTGCAGAGCAGCAGGAAGTACCACTCTCCGACGGGGATGTCCCCGAAGGCGAGCTCTGCCGCCGAGAGCAGCACCACGACGATTCCGGCCGCCAGTGCAAGTCCCGCGAAGACCAGGGTGAAGTCGTCGACCACGAACGAGCACGGCGCCGCGGCGGCCGGGGTCGCCGTCTGTTCGGTGCTCAGGGGGGCGATGGCGCCGATCACCGCGTGGGGGGAGCCGAGCAGTCCTTCCGGCACGCAGAAGGTCCGTAGCGGGTCTCCGGTGCGCAGTGCCTGCGAGACCACCACCGCCAGGGCACCGATCACCCCTGCCAGGGTGACCGCGCCGAGCGCCGGCCGGGCGAACGGCCTGCGGGGCAGGAAGGCGTCCAGGAGCAGCACCAGCCCGGCGGTGAGGGCGAGGATCAGCGGCGGCGCGACCGCGTAGTAGTCGATCGACTGGATCACGGTGCCCCCACCAGGGTTCGGACCACCGGATCGGTGAGCAGGAGGAGCGCCTTGGGCCAGAGCCCGAACAGTAGGATCAGCGCGATCAGCGGCACCCAGGCGGCCAGTTCGTGGCCCATGACGTCGGGCATCCGCGGCCTGCCCGCGCTCGCCGCTCCCGGCGGGTGCGTGCCTCCGCCGGCCGCGGCCGTCGCGGCCGCGGGGAGGTCCTCCGCCCCGCCCGCCCTGGATCCGAGGGCGTCGTCCTCGGATCCGGTCGGGCCCGTGGAGGGGAGAGCGTCCGGGGTGGCCGCGGCGAGGAGCGGGACGTGGACGGTCTCGGTGCTCCGGCCGTGGGTGACGCGGGAGAGCATGAGCAGGAAGTAGGCGGCGGTCAGCACGGTGCCGAGACCTCCGAGGGCCATGAAGACCAGGTAGAGGGAGCCGGACAGGCCCGTGGCCGGTTCGAAGGCGCCGAGGAGGGCCAGCATCTCACCCCAGAAACCCGCCAGCCCCGGCAACCCGAGTGAGGCGACACAGGCGAAGGTGAGCAGGGAACCGAGGTGGGGAAGGCGGGTCAGCATGCCGCCACCGAGGGCGGGCATGTCCGAGGTGCCGTAGCGCTCCTTGATCGCCCCCGCGACGAAGAACAGCAGGGCGGTGATCAGGCCGTGGGCGATGTTGCCGAACAGCGCGCCGTTGATCCCGACGGGGGTCAGCGTGGCGAACCCGAGGAGCACGAAACCCATGTGACCGACCGAGGAGTAGGCGATCATCCTTTTGAGGTCGCGCTGGGCGAGGCAGGCCAACGAGCCGTAGATGATGCCGACCACCGCGAAGGCTCCGAGCCAGGGGGCCACGGCGGCGGCCCCGTCGGGCAGGACCGGGATCGCGATTCTGGCGAAACCGTAGGTGCCCATCTTGAGCAGCACCCCCGCCAGGAGCACCGAGCCGACGGTGGGCGCCTCGGTGTGGGCGTCGGGCAGCCAGGTGTGCAGCGGCCACATCGGGGTTTTGACCGCGAGACCGATGCCGACGGCCAGGAAGGCGATGATCTGCACCGAGCGGGACATGCCCGTCCCCCGCGCCTGGGCCAGAGCGGTCATGTCCAGAGTGCCGGTCTGCGACCAGATGATCAGTAGGCCGAGCAGCAGGACCACCGAGCCCAGCAGGGTGTAGAGGATGAACTTGATCGCCGCCGCCCGGCGGGCACGTCCTCCCCAGAGGGCGATCACGAAGTACATCGGGATGAGGACGACCTCGAAGAACACGAAGAACAGCAGCAGGTCGAGCGCGAGGAACGTGCCGATCATGCCCACTTCGAGGACGAGCAGCGTGAACACCAGTGCCCGTGGCCGGTCACCGCCGCGTCCGGGGCTCAGTAACTGCCCGGGGCCGTCGGCGCGGCCCCGGCACAGGTAGACGAAGCAGAGAAAGGTCAGCAGCGTGGTCAGCACGACCAGCGGCAGTGAGATCCCGTCCACGCCGAGGTGGAACCTGAGGTCCAGGCCGGGGATCCAGGCCAGGTCGGTCACGAACTGCACGCGGGCGGCGTCACCGTGGTCGAACGCGGCGGCCAGCACCACCGACAGTGCGAAGGTGACCCCGGAGACGGCCGGCCCGTGCACCCTGAGCAGCCGATCCCTTGCCGCCGTATCCGCCCCGGACGGCACGAGCAGCACGCCTGCTCCGGCGAGCGGCACGCCGAGAAGTGCGATCAGGAGCCAGCTCATGGCGCGGCCACCTCACAGGAATTCGGCCCCGGATTCGGCTCTGGGTTCGCTTCCAGGTTCGGCACTGAGTTCGGTCGCCGGGGAGAGGTCAACGGCGCGTCACCGCCAGACGGGTGGAGAGCGGCACGGCGGCGTCCACGCCGCCCCGGGGGGACAGAGAGCTCACCCGAAGATCACCGCCCCGGCCGCGATCAGGAGGACGCCCGCCAGCAGGCCGGTGACGTAGAGCTGGGCGTTGCCGTTCTGCACCAGGCGGACCAGCCCCGCCAGTCTCAGGGTCGTCCGGCCCGAGCCGCGTACCGTGCCGTCCACCACGCGGTTGTCCGTGCGGACGACGAGGCGCGCGAGGAGCAGCACGGGCCGGACGAGGAGCCCGGTGTAGACGGAGTCGACGTAGAAGGCCCGCTCGCAGGGGACGCGGAAGGGGCCGAGCATGCGGGCCGGGTCGGTCTGGGGCGCGGAGCGCCACACCGCGTAGACCGCCCCCGCGCCCAGCAGTGCCACCGTGAGGCTGAGGGCGGCGGTGCCCCAGTGGACGTCGCCGATGCGGGCGAAGCCGAGGAGCAGGGCCGGAACGGCCAGCACGACGATGGGCCAGTGCATGCTGGCCGGCACCTCATGTACTGCAGGTACGGCGGCGTGGGCCTCGCCCGCCACGGGCTCGGGCCGCGAGGCACGCTGCCCGAAGAAGGTGCGCAGCCACGCGCGGGTGGCGTAGGCGCCGGTCACCGCGATCGTGGCGAGGGCGCAGCCGTAGAGCAGGAGGGCCGCGGCATCGGTCAGCGGGCCCGCGGACAGGGAGTGCTCGATGCCCGTCAGCATCTCGTCCTTGCTGAAGAAGCCACTGGCCGGAGGCAGGCCCATCAGGGCGGCGAAGCCGATCGTCATCGCGGCGAAGGTGACCGGAAGCCCCCTGCGGAGACCTCCCATCGTGCTCATCAGGTTGGAGCCGACCGCGTGGATCACCGCTCCGGCGCAGAGGAAGAGCAGTGCCTTGAAAGCCCCGTGGGTGATCAGGTGGAAGATCGCGGCGTCCCGTGAGCCCGCGGCCAGGGCACCCGCCATGTAGGCGAGCTGGCTGATCGTGGAGTAGGCGAGGACACGCTTGAGATCGTCCTGGGCCAGGGCGGCGAGGGCCGCGCCGAGCATGCCGAGGGCGGCCAGGACCGCGAGCACGTCCAGGGTGGGCCGGGCGCCGAGGAAGGCGGGATAGAGCCGGGCGACGACGAAGATCCCGGCGGCGACCATGGTGGCCGCGTGGATGAGGGCGCTGATCGGTGTCGGTCCTGCCATCGCGTCGGGGAGCCAGACGTGCAGCGGAACCTGGGCGCTCTTGCCCGCGACCCCGGCCAGCAGCAGCATGGTGGCGGCGATGAGGGTGCCGGACGACATCTCGGGGACCCCGGCGATGACGTCGGCGATCCTGAAGCTGCCGGCCGCCGTCCCGAGGACGAAGATGCCGAACAGGAAGCCGACGTCGCCGATCCGGGTGACGAGGAACGCCTTGATCGCCGCTCGCGAGTTGGCCCGCTCCTCCCACCAGTGCCCGACCAGCAGGTACGAGCACAGGCCCATGATCTCCCAGCCCACGTAGAGGACCAGGAGGTCCGCCGCGTAGACGACCAGCAGCATGGCGCTGGTGAACAGGCTGATGAAGGAGCTGTAGGACGGGTAGCGCCGGTCACCGCGCAGGTAGCCGATGGAGTAGACCTGCACGGCCAGCGCGACCACGGTGACCAGCACCGCGATCGACGCGGCGAGGCCGTCGACGAGCAACCCGACCGAGATCGGCACCGACCCCGTCTCGATGACGGTGAACGTCGCGGTGCCGCCGTCGGCCGCGCCCTGGCCGGTGGCCGCCCAGGTGGCGTAGGCCAGCCAGATCGCCAGGACGGTGGAGATCGCGGTGGGCAGCACGGCGATCCAGGCGGCCCGGCGGTCGGCGCCGGCGTTGAGGTCCGTGCCGGGGTTGCGGGACGTCGCGCCGCGAAGCCCTCGGGGGAGGCGGGAGCCGAGAAGCCCGGTGGCCGCGGCGAGGAAGGGCAGCAGGATGACCAGCGAGGCGACAGTGATCATGACGCGTCACCCGGCCTGGCGTCTGTCTCGGATCCGGCGGGAAACCGGGATCGCCGCGTGCGGGTCGCGGCCCGGGCGGGGCCCCGGGGCAGGTTTCGGATCTCGGCCGGGGTCTGCTCCGGGTGCTGGGTCCGAGGTGGGGGGTGGGCACCGGCCTCGCCGGGGAGTGCCGCCCCGGCGGGATCGGCGGATCCGGGGTCGGTGGGCCGGCTGCCATCGGGTCCGGGGTCGACCGGTCCGGGGTTCGTGGCCCCGGGGTCGGTGGGCTCGGACAGGGAACGGAGGCGGTCGAGGTCGATGGTCCGGCGGTTGCGATAGAGCGCGAGAACGATCGCGAGACCGAGACCGACCTCGGCGGCGGCGATCACGATGACGAACAGGGTGAGCACCTGCCCGCTGTGCAGTCGGTCGCGCAACCAGACGTCGAAGACGACCAGGTTGAGGTTGACGGCGTTGAGCATGAGCTCGACGGACATCAGCACCAGGATCGTGTTGCGCCGGGCGAGCACGCCGTACACGCCGATGGAGAAGAGCAGTGCCGAGACGACCAGGGGGTAGACGACGTGCACCTTCACTCCCTCCCGCGGATGTCGGTGCGGGACAGGACGATGGCGCCGATCAGCGCCGCCAGCAGCAGGACCGAGAGCACTTCGAACGGGAGCACCCAGTTGCGGAAGATGGCGGCGCCGAGTTCCCCGGCCGAACCGCCGCCGGGTTCAAGCGGGACGTAGGCCATCCGGAAGCCGTCGACGACGACGGTGACCAGCACGGCCGCGGTGGCGATCGCCACGATCACGGCGGCCGGCCGGTTCGAACTGTCGAGGTCGGCGCTCCTGCCGATCGGAGCGCGGGTGAGCATGATGCCGAACAGCAGCAGGACGACGATCGCGCCGACGTAGATCAGCACCTGGACCCAGGCGACGAACTCGGCGGTGAGGACCAGGTAGCACCCGGCCAGCGCGCCGAAGCAGACCACCAGCCACAGGGCGGCATGGACGAGTTGTCTGGTGGTCACGGTAAGCAGCGCCGACCCGACGGCCACCGCGCCCAGCAGGAGGAAGACGATCTCCTGCCCGGTCGGCGACAGATAGGACGGCGCCTCGGTCACGTCTCCTCCTCGGGCTCTCCACTCGGATCCGTGGCAGAAGTCTGCTCCGGCGGTGCCGCCTTCGGAGGAACGTCATCCCCACCTGTGGATAACTTCCCGGCGGACGACTCGCCTGTGGACGGGGTGTCCTTCTTCGGGAGCGCACCCGGCGGCCGGATGGCCCGGACGCTCGCGTGTCCCGCCGAGGGGCCTGTCCTGGGCGGCCTGCCGGGTGGCGGAACCCGCCGCGCGGGTGGCTCCTCGGGAGCTCCCGGAGCCTCGGGCGCGGGAGCCGCAGGAGCCTTGGGGGCCGGCGCGGGACGGGGGCGGACCGGGCGGGAGGTGGCCGCCAGTTCCTTCGGCGGCTCGGCGCCCGGCTCGTGGGCCGGGGGCGGCGGAACGGTCTGGGCCCAGGCGGCCAGCCTCTCCTTCTCGTGAAGGAGGTTGCGGATGTCACCCTCGGCGTACTCGAACTCCGGAGACCAGAACAGCGCGTCGAACGGGCAGACCTCGATGCAGATCCCGCAGTACATGCAGAGGGAGAAGTCGATCGCGAACCGGTCGAGCATGTTGCGGGCGCGGGGGCGGCCCCCCTCGGGGGCGGGAAGGGTCTCCTTGTGGGAGTCGATGTAGATGCACCAGTCGGGGCACTCGCGGGCGCAGAGCATGCACACCGTGCAGTTCTCCTCGACCAGCGCGATCACCCCCCTGCTCCTCGGGGGCAGATCCGGCCGGACTTCGGGGTACTGCTGAGTCACCGATCTGCTCAGCATGTGGCGAAGGGTGACGGAGAGTCCCTTCACCAACCCCACTCCTGGTATCCGTGCCACAACTCAACATCATGACGCACAGTGGGGCGCTCGGGAATGCGGTAGGCCCTCCGGACCGCCATGGCAGGGGAACTCACGTTATCCACAGAAGTTATCCACAGACTGTGTGTTCGATAATCAGCCCCCAACCGCCAGGTCGACGGAGAAGAGACTGCGGGGATCCTGAAAAAATCGTATTGTTCGGCACATGTCCCACCAGTACGGACCGGCCTGGCAGCCGCGACCACCGGCACGATCCAACACCGCGTGGAGCGTGGTGTGGGCGCTGGTCCCCCTGTTGACCTGCGGCGTAGGCACGCCGTTCGTCATCGGACACGCCGCGCGCCGGCTGCGGAGCCCGCTGCTGGCCCTCGCCGCCACCCTCTACGCCCTCGGCATCGGCACCTTCGTGATCTCCGCTGGAATCTACGGGAGCTCCGATCTCATCCCGGTCTGGCTGGACACCATCGGGTTGATCGGCCTGTTCGGCAGCTGGCTCGGCGGACTGGGCCACGCGTTGATCCTCAGGGGGGAGGTGTTCCGGCAGCGGCCGCTCCAGGAGTTCCGCCCGGGACCGCCACCGGAGTACGCCCGCCCGCCCTACCAGACCGGCCCCACGGTGGCCTCGGTCCAGCACCCGCCGCAGCGGCGCCCGGTGCCCGCGCAGCACGACGGATACCAGCAGGCGCAGCATCATCAGCGTGACGACCGACCGCCCCAGTACGTGCAGAACCAGCTCACACAGGGCCAGTTCACGCAGGGTCGGTTCACGCAGGGCCCGCCCACCCATGCCGCACAGGGACAGCACCCCCAAAGCCCTCAGCACACCCCGGCCCCCCAGGGCTGGCTGGGGCCCTACCGCCTGATCGGCAGCCTGGGGAAGGGCGGGCAGGGAACGGTCCACCTCGCGCTCACCCCGCAGGGGCAGAAAGTCGCGATCAAGGTGCTGCACGAGCACTTCAACGGCAATCAAATGGTCAGGGAGCGATTCCTGCGGGAGGTGGAGGCGACGCGCAAGGTGGCGACGTTCTCCACGGCCCGGGTGCTGGACGTGAACATCAACGAGGACCAGGCGTACGTGGTCAGCGAGTACGTGGAGGGCGTCTCCCTGGAGCAGCTGGTCCGCGACAAGGGGCCGCGCGACGAGGACGGGCTGACCCGGCTGGCCCTGGCCACGGCGGGCGCGCTGGCCGCGATCCACCGGGCCGGCGTGGTGCACCGGGATTTCAAACCGGCCAACGTGCTGATCGGCGCCGACGGACCCCGCGTGATCGACTTCGGCATCGCCCGGGCCCTCGACCAGGTCACCGCGACATCGGGCAACATCATGGGCACCCCCGCCTACATGTCGCCCGAGCAGCTCGCGGGCGAGGCGGTCGGCCCGGAGACCGACGTGTTCAGCTGGGCCTCGACAATGATCTTCGCCGCCTCCGGCCGGGTGGCCTTCGGCGAGGACACCATCCCGGCGATCCTGAACCGGGTGATCAATCACCAGCCGGACCTGACGGCCCTGCCCCGGTCACTGCGCCCGCTGGCCGCGGCCTGCCTGGACAAGCAGCCCCGCAACCGGCCCACGGCCTCCGACATCATGCTGCGGATCGTGCAGTAAGAATCCCCCACGGGGATCCCGCCGTCAACGACCACCTCTCCGGGAGGGTCCGGGCGAAGGTCCGGCGCCTCAGGGAACCGCGTCCTTCGCCCCCGCCGTCAGGTCCAGGTACTCCTCGTGGGTCAGCGAGCGAGCCTGGAACCCAAGACCGTTGCCCGCGGCGAAGCGCTCGACGTCCTCCGCGTTCCAACGCCCCGGCAGGTGGAACAGCCCTCCGCCCACCAGCAGGCCGGTCACGCCGGACTCCGCCGAGTAGAGCAGCAGCTCGGAGGCGTCCAGCTCGCGGGTCCTGCGCGCGGTCTCCAGCAGCAGGCGATCGTGGACGACCACCAGGCGGCAGTGCGGCTGGCCCTCGCGCCTGAGCACACGTCCCTGGGCGGTCTGGTGACGGGACCTGCGGCGGCCGATCCCGACCACCACGACGGCCCCGACGACCGTCAGCCCGGCCAGCACCAGGGCGGCGACCCCGAGCGGCTCCATTCCCCAGGTGACGTCGCCCTGAGCGGCGTCCCCCCGGGTGACGTCGGCGCGGATGCTGGTCAGATTGAGGAGCACCAGCGCCACGAACGCCACCCCGTAGGCGAGCACCGCCCACATGAGCACGTACAGCAACTGCTCGCGCCACCACACCTTCGGCGAGCCCAGCGGTGGCCTGAGGCTTCTCGCACCGGGCACCCGCAGGCGCGGCAGGGGCGCGGGCGCCCTGCGCCAGGTCACCGCGCGCCACCTCGGCGACCTGCGGGCCAGCGCGACCCTGGCCTGCTGCGGGGTGTCGAACGCCCGGAACTCGAACTCCAGCCCGCTGCCCGCGGCGAACGCCTCCACCGCCTTCCTCGACCGGGACCCCGGAGCCTCCAGCATGACCAGGCCGGACTCGTCGAGCACCGCCAGGCCGTATCTCGTCCTGCCCCTGCCGGGGTAGCCGAAGATCAGCAGCCTGCTCGCCCGGCTCTCACCGGCGAGTGGCAGCCGCACCGGTGAGTGTTCCGGCACCTCGACGACCAGTTCGTCGTTTTCCACGGCAAGCGCGAGGGTCATCCGTTCCGTCCTTGGCAAGTGATGTCGCAGGGTGCACTACTCCCTGCCCAGGGTGAGCGCTTCGAACGTCAGATCATCCGTACGGTGGGCCGAGCGGGAAACCGGTGCGGGCGCGCGGTGCGAGGTTACCCGGCGACGACCCTGACGACCCCCGTCAGCGCGAGCTGGACCAGCGCCAGCGGCACCAGACCGGCCCAGGCGAGCCTCTGCAGCTGATCTTCACGGAGCCTGGGATAGCTCACCCGGAGCCAGATGACCACGAAGACCAGCAGGAAGACCTTGATGAGCATCCACACCGGCCCCGGCAGGAGGGGGCCGTGCCAGCCGCCCAGGAACAGCACGCTGGTCAGTGCGGAGACCACGATGATCCCCGCGTACTCGGCCAGCATGAACAGGGCGAACCTGATGCCCGTGTACTCGGTCATCGGGCCCATGATGAGCTCGGAGTCGGCGATCGGCATGTCGAACGGCGGGCGCCGGAGCTCGGCGAGTCCCGCGACGAAGAAGACCACGCCGCCGATCGCCTGCCAGGGCAGCCACCACCACTGCCAGGCCGCCACGATGCCCGGCAGGGAGAGCGTGCCCGCCGCCATCGCGACGCTGGAGGCCGCGAGGACCAGCGGCAGCTCGTACGACATGAGCTGGGCCGCCGAGCGCACTCCGCCCAGGACCGAGTACTTGTTGCCCGACGACCAGCCGGCCATGATCGAGCCGAGCACGCCGACCCCCATCACGGCGAGGACGAAGAACAGTCCGGCGTCCAGGTCGACCCCGACCAGCCCCGGCCCGACCGGGATGACGACCATCACCAGGAGATAGGGGATCAGCGCCACGCCGGGGGCCAGGGTGAAGACCCTGCGGTCGGCGGCGGCCGGGATCACCTGCTCCTTCTGCATGAACTTGACCCCGTCGGCGATCAGCTGTGCCCAGCCGTGGAAGCCGCCGGCGTACATGGGGCCGAGGCGCGCCTGCATGTGCGCCATGACCTTGTGCTCCATCTGCCCGGCGACCAGCGGCAGTACCAGGAAGGCCGCGACGATCACGACCAGCCGGACCGCGACGTCGAGCACCTCGGCGATCATGCCTACCTCCGGTCCTTCGGGGGGAGAAGCCTGCCGGGTCGCCGTGATGTCTCAGCCGCCACGCTCGCGCCCCCAGTCGGCGGGCACCCCCGGCGGGAGCGTCTTGCGGCGGCTCGGCGAGCCGTGGTCGGACTCGCCGGGTTCCTTGGCTCCCGGCCATGCCTTGGCGACCCTGGCGGCCAGCACGAAGTCCTTGCGCAGCGGGAACCCCTCGAAGCCCTCGGGAAGCAGCAGCGGGACGAGGTTCGGGTGGCCCTCGAAGACGACGCCGAACATCTCGAAGGTCTCGCGCTCGTGCCAGTCGGCTCCGCGGAACACGCCGACCGCGCTGGGCAGCCGGGGGTCCTCGCGGGCCACCCTGGTGCGCAGCAGCAGGTGGGCGTGGGAGGCGGGGGCGAACAGGTGTGCGACGACCGCCAGGGCCTCCGGCGGCTCGTCCACCGCGGTCAGCCAGTCGAAGAACTCGTACCCCTGGGATCTGGCGGACTCCAGCAGGGCGATCCAGCCGTCGGCGTCCACGTCGACGGTCCGGTAGCCGAAGGACTCCGACACCCGGGCGTCCTCGCCGTGGGTGAACGGGTGCAGGTCAGGCATAGCGGTCACCCAGGTTCTCGGCGGCGATCTTCTCCTGGAGCATCATGATGCCGTGGAGCAGCGCCTCGGGGCGGGGAGGGCAGCCGGGGACGTAGACGTCCACCGGGATGATCTGGTCGACGCCCTTGGTCACACAGTAGGAGTCCCAGTACGGACCACCGGAGTTGGCGCAGGCACCGAAGGAGATCACGTACTTGGGATCGGGCATCTGCTCGTAGAGCCGCTTGACCGCGGGGGCCATCTTGTCGGTCACCGTGCCCGAGACGATCATCAGGTCCGCCTGCCGGGGGCCGTTGGCGAACGGGATGACCCCGAACCTGATGAAGTCGTGCCTGCTCATCGTGGTCGCGATGAACTCGATGGCGCAGCAGGCCAGGCCGAAGTTGAACACCCACAGCGAGTAGCGACGCCCCCAGTTGAGGATGAAGCGCATGGGTTTGGGGGCGAGCCGGGTCGCCGGGCCCACCGTGGGCATCGGGAGATCTGCCATGGCACGCATTCTCCTTCAGGGTCGGTGCCCGTGCTCGCCCGGTTCAGGTCCAGGTGAGCACGCGCTTGCGCCAGGCGTACAGGATGCCGAGCGCGATGAAGCCGAGGAAGACGAACATCTCGGCCAGGGTGGTCGTCCCGAAGCCCGGCTCGGCGAAGATCGTCGCCCAGGGGAAGAGGAAGACCGCGTCGACCGCGAAGATCACATACAGGTAGGTGAACACGTAGTAGCGGACCTGGGACTGGGCCCAGCCCTCGCCGACCGGGTCGACGCCGCACTCGTAGCTGAGCAGCTTCTCGGCGGTGGGGCGGCTGGGCCGGAGCGCCCGGTTGCCGAGCAGCGCCACGACGACGATCAGCAGGCCGATCGCGAACAGCGCGAGGACCACCACATAAGAGCCGAAATATCCGCTCATGGCCTCTCCTCTTCGGGGCCTGCCGCACGGACTCACCGGATCTGCCGTACGCCCTACCTATAGCAGTATCCGCCCTTCCCGTCATGCGGCGAAGCCCACCGCTAAAGCCTCCGTGCACTTAACCTCAAATCCGGGTAAATGCACTATTACCGCACCTAGGGTTACTTCATGCCTAACCTGCGATTCATCGGAGGAATCGCCTGGATGGCCGTGACGATCGCCGGTTGCGGCGCAACCACCACCCCCTCTTCCGCGAAGGCCACCGTGCCCTCGGAGCCCACATTGATCGATTATGTGGACCCCTCCGTGGTCCAGGGCCTGAACACCCGGACCCTGTTCTCCGGAGAGACGGGAAACCAGCACGTGCACGCCGTCTATCCGGCCGTCGCCGACGCCCCCCGCCTCACCGAGAGACTGCACCGGACCGTGAGCGGGGAACTCGACAGGTTCACCCGGCGCGGCGGCCCCGCCGACGCCCTGCCCAAACCCGAGTTCAACGTGAACTGGCAACTCGCCGCCGCGTCCCCCGAGGTCCTGGGAGTACGGCTGCGCATCGGCCGCTCCATGGAGTCGGGCTGGAACGAGTCGCGCACCACCGTCTGGTACGACCGGACGAAACGGCGCGCCCTCGACTCCGCCGACCTGCTCACCGGCCGTCCCGCGCTGGTCGCGCTGACCGGGATCGTCAGGAGCGAACTGGCGCTACGGGGACCGCTGGTGACCCCGAACGCGCTCAGGCCGGACCGGGAGATGTTCGACTCCCTCGTTTTCAACCCGCGCGGCGACCTCGTCGTGGAGTTCGACGACGAACAGGTGGGGCTGGGGGTCGCCGGCCGGGTGGCGGTCGCCGTACCGTCCGCGACCGCGGCGCCGCTGCTGTCGGAGGTCGGGCTGCGGGCACAGCGCGCGGCCGTGCGGGCGAAGAAGGTCCCGGTCCCCACGTCGCAGGAGGAGATCGAGGCCGCGAGCACCGACAAGCCTCCGGCGCGCAGCGCCAAGGCGGGCAGCGTGGACTGCGCGAAGCTCAGGTGCGTGGCGTTGACCTACGACGACGGGCCGGGCCCCGAGACCTCGCGGCTGCTCGACATCCTCCACGCCCACGGGGCCAGGGCGACCTTCTTCAGCATCGGTTCCAACGCCTCCGCACGGCCCGACCTGCTCAGGCGGATGCGCGACGAGGGACACCTGGTGGCCAACCACACCTGGTCCCACCGCGTCCTCACCATGCTGCCCTCCAGCAGGGTCGCCGACCAGCTCACCCGCGCGCAGCACACGATCGCCCAGACCATCGGCCAGGCCCCCACCCTGATGCGCCCGCCGTACGGCGACAGCGACATCCAGGTGGCCGCCATCGCGGGCCGCCTGAACATGGCCGTGGTGCACTGGAACGTGGACAGCGAGGACCGGCAGGACGCCGACCCGCAGGCGATCGCCGACCGGACCGTCGCCCGGACCGAGCCCGGAGCGATCGTTCTCCTGCACGACTCCCACCGCGCGACGGTCGACGCGGCCCCCGAGATCCTGCGTCGGCTCTCCGCGGCGGGCTATACCTTTGTCACCGTCCCCGAGCTGTACGGCTCGGATGAGATGCTGCCCGGCCGGATCTACGAATCCGGGGGCGTTTCGGCGGAGCCGGACCGGTAGCCGATGTCATAACCTGGAGCTATGGGGCCATAGCCTGAGGCGATGAGAGCGCGTCCGCGGTGGGACATATAGTTGGGCAGCGTGACCTCAACTGTCCTCTTCGCCCGCCTGCACGTCGACCTGTGCCGGCTCGCGGCGGGGCTGTGTCGGGACGGCCGTCCGCGATCGTGACCTCCATATAGGCCGTGATCCGGCCGCGAACGCGACATCCGCGCCCCAGGTTTCGACTCAGCGGCCGCAGAGGATGCGCGACACGGGTCGCTCTCCTCCGCCGAGTGGAACGCGAAAAGACTACGCGTGACCCCCGAGGATCTAGCATGGAAAAAAGAATGTGCCACGAGCAACGGCGCCCTGTCGCGTCGAGGAGGACTGAGCTGTGACCAAGCAGGTTCAGCAACTCGAACGCGTGATCATCCGTTTTGCCGGTGACTCCGGCGACGGCATGCAGCTGACCGGTGACCGCTTCACCGCCGGGACGGCTGAGTTCGGCAACGACCTGTCGACACTCCCCAACTTCCCCGCTGAGATCCGCGCCCCCGCAGGCACCCTGCCCGGCGTGTCGAGTTTCCAGCTCCACTTCGCCGATCACGACATCCTCACCCCGGGTGACGCGCCCAACGTCCTGGTCGCGATGAACCCCGCCGCGCTGAAGGCGAACCTCTCGGACCTGCCGCGCGGCGCCGACATCATCGCCAACACCGACGAGTTCACCAAGCGCAACCTGCAGAAGGTGGGCTACGCCGCCAGCCCGCTCGAAGACGACTCGCTCGCCGCGTGGCGGGTCCACTCGGTGCCGCTGACCTCGCTGACCGTCAAGGCCCTCGAAGGCTTCTCGCTGTCCAAGAAGGACGCCGAACGGTCCAAGAACATGTTCGCCCTCGGGCTGCTGAGCTGGCTCTACCACCGGCCCACCGAGGCGACGATCCAGTTCCTGGAGACCAAGTTCGCCAAGAAGCCCGACATCGCCAAGGCCAACATCGCCGCCTTCCAGGCGGGCTGGAACTACGGCGAGACCACCGAGTCCTTCTCGGTCTCCTACGAGGTCAAGCCGGCCAAGCTGGCCCCCGGCGTGTACCGCAACATCTCCGGCAACCAGGCGCTCGCCTACGGCCTGATCGCCGCCTCGGTGCAGTCGAAGCTGCCGCTCTTCCTCGGGTCCTACCCGATCACCCCGGCCAGCGACATCCTGCACGAGCTCTCCAAGCACAAGCGGTTCGGCATCCGCACCTTCCAGGCCGAGGACGAGATCGCGGGCGTCGGCGCGGCGCTCGGCGCCTCCTTCGGCGGTGCGCTGGGCATCACGACGACCTCCGGGCCCGGTGTCGCACTGAAGGCCGAGACCGTCGGCCTCGCGGTGACCACCGAGCTGCCGCTCATCGTGGTCGACGTGCAGCGCGCGGGTCCCAGCACCGGCATGCCCACCAAGACCGAGCAGACCGACCTGCTGATGGCCATGTACGGCCGCAACGGCGAGTCGCCGCTGCCGATCATCGCCCCCTCGACCCCCTCCGACTGCTTCGACGCGGCGGTGGAGGCGGCCAGGATCGCGGTGAAGTACCGCACCCCGGTCATGCTGCTCTCCGACGGCTACCTCGCCAACGGCTCCGAGCCGTGGAAGGTGCCCGACGCCGCCGACCTGCCCGACATCTCCACCGAGTTCGCCTCCGGGCCGAACGCCGAGGACGGCACGACCTTCCTGCCGTTCAAGCGCGACCCCGAGACCCTCGCCCGCCCCTGGGCGATTCCCGGCACCGCCGGCCTGGAGCACCGGATCGGCGGCATCGAGAAGGCCGAGGGCACCGGGAACATCTCCTACGATCCCGACAACCACGACCGGATGGTCAGGATCCGCCAGGCCAAGATCGACGGGATCGCCCACGACATCCCGGCGCTCGAGGTGGACGACCCCGACGGCGACGCCCGCGTGCTGGTGCTCGGCTGGGGCTCCACCTACGGGCCGATCGCGGCGGCCGTGCGGCGCATCAGGAAGGCCGGCGGCAAGGTCGCCCAGGCCCACCTGCGGCACGTCAACCCGCTGCCCGCCAACACCGGCGAGGTCCTGCGCGGGTACGACAGGGTGCTCCTGCCGGAGATCAACCTCGGCCAGCTCGCGCTGCTGCTCCGTGCCCGCTTCCTGGTCGACATCATCAGCTACAACCGAGTGCGTGGACTTCCGTTCAAGGCCGAAGAACTTGCCGGCGTGATCCAGGACGTGATCGACAGTGAGTAGTGGTACCGAATTGTCCGTCCCCGGAACCGGCGGGGGGCTCTCGCTGGTCCCGAAGTCCGAGGTCAAGCTCGGCATGAAGGACTTCAAGACCGACCAGGAGGTCCGCTGGTGCCCCGGGTGCGGTGACTACGCCATCCTGGCCGCGGTCCAGTCGTTCGTGCCCGAGCTCGGCCTCAAGCGCGAGAACATGGTGTTCGTCTCGGGCATCGGCTGTTCCTCGCGGTTCCCGTACTACATGGACACCTACGGGTTCCACTCGATCCACGGCCGCGCCCCGGCGATCGCGACCGGCCTGGCCGCCTCGCGTCCCGACCTGTCGGTCTGGGTGATCACCGGTGACGGCGACTCGCTGTCCATCGGCGGCAACCACCTCATCCACGCGCTGCGCCGCAACGTCAACCTGAACATCCTGCTGTTCAACAACAGGATCTACGGTCTCACCAAGGGCCAGTACTCCCCGACCTCCGAGGTCGGCAAGATCACGAAGTCCACCCCGATGGGCTCGCTGGACAAGCCGTTCAACCCGATCTCGCTGGCCATCGGCGCCGAGGCCTCCTTCGTGGCCAGGACCATCGACTCCGACCGCAAGCACCTGCAGTCGGTGCTGCGCGAGGCCGCCGAGCACCGGGGCACCTCGCTGGTCGAGATCTACCAGAACTGCAACATCTTCAACGACAACGCCTTCGAGCAGTTGAAGGACCCGGAGCGGCGTGACGACATCACGCTCCGCCTGGAGCACGGACAGCCCATCGCCTCGGCTTCCAAGGCGGTGCGCCGGGCGGCCGACGGCGGCATCGAGGTCGTCCCGAGGTCGTCGGTGAGCGAGGACGAGATCCTCGTGCACGACGCCCACCGCGTCGACCCCTCGCTGGCCTTCGCGCTCTCCCGGCTGGACGAGCCCGCCTTCGAGCACGTCCCGATCGGCGTCTTCCGCAGCGTCGAACGCCCCTCCTACGACGAGCTCATGGCCGAGCAACTCCAGGAGGCCGTCGAGGCGCGGGGTCCCGGCGACCTGAACGACCTGCTGCTCGGTGGAGACACCTGGCGCATCGGCTGACACCCGCACCACGTGACGAGGCCCGCTCTTCGGAGCGGGCCTCATCGCTTTTCCCCGGATTCCCGGCATTGCCTGCCGATATCCGATGTCACGAGGTATGAATTATCCGGTCCTTCCCCGAGAACCTCGCTCGAACAGGGAGAGCTCACATGCGAAGCCCGGCCCCCGTACACGGAGCAGAGAACCACTGGCGCGGGAGACGGGTGCTGGTGACGGGAGCCGGTGGCTTCATCGGGGCACACCTGGTGCGACGCCTGGGCGGGTGCGGCGCGCGGGTGCACGCGGTCGGCCGCCGGGTCAGGGAGAGCACGGACGGCGAGACCTGGCACGTCGCCGACGTCACCGACGAGGGCGCGGTGCGGAAGCTCGTCGACTCCGTCCGCCCGGAGGTCGTGTTCCACCTGGCCAGCGAGGTCGCCGGGGCCAGGGATCCGAAGCTCGTGCTGCCGATGCTGCACAGCAACCTCACCGGCGTGGTCAACCTGCTGACCGCGGTCACCGGCGCCCCGGGAACCCGGGTGGTGCTGGCGGGCTCGCTGGAGGAGCCACGGCCCGAGGAGGGCGACAGGGCGCCGTCCTCGCCGTACGCGGTGTCCAAGTGGGCCGCCGACGGCTACGCGCGGATGTTCCACCACCTGTGGGGCGTCCAGGTCAGCAATCTGCGGATCGGCATGGTCTACGGGCCCGGCCACCAGGACACCCGCAAGCTGGTCCCCTACGTGGCGCTGTCCCTGCTGCGCGGTCAGGAGCCCGAACTGGGCAGCGGTACCCGCGAACTCGACTGGGTGTACGTCGACGACGTGGTCGACGCCTTCCTCGCGGCGGGCCAGACCCCGGACGCGGCCGGCCGCGCCTTCGACATCGGCACCGGGACGGGCACCTCGATCCGCGACACCGTGGAACTGCTCTCCGAGATCGTCGGCGGCCGGACCCGCCCCCGCTACGGCGCGCTCACCGACAGGGCGCTGGACAGCGCCAGGATCGCCGACCCGGCCCCCGCCGCCGAGATCCTCGGCTGGCGACCCACCGTCGGCCTTGAGGAGGGGCTGCGCCGAACCGTCGAGTGGTTCACCCGTGAAGGCCGCTGAACGATGGCGCCTTCGCGCTCCTGGGTCGAGACTCTCGGTGGGCGGCTGCGCGTGGTGGTCGACTTCGAGCGGAGACGGATTGCCGGCTCGCCAAAGGAGTCACCGGCTTGTCGTGGCTATCGGCGCACCATCTCGGTGATCCAGATGGGCGCGAACGGAGACGTGCAGCCCGGGGAGGTCGGGTAGTCCTTGAGCACCTCCAGGCGCTCGCCGATGTCGATCGCCCGGACACGGTGCTCGGCGTGCTCGATCCCGATCTGAGCCAGGCAGTGGTTCATCGCCCACTGTAGGCGATCGGGGGCGTCCTTCATCTCCGCCTCGATGACGTCGAGCATTCCCGCGAGGTCGAGACCCTCGGGCTTCTTCGCCACGCGTTCGACGGTCAGCGCCCAGCCGGCACTCGCGACCACCGGGTCCGGATCGGCCGACCAGGCCAGGCGCAGCTCTTCGGCGTGCGGGTTCTTCTTCACCACGTAGTTAACCAGCCAGTCGTGCACCTTCGGTGTGCGTGCCTCGCGCAGCATGACGTCCAACTCGTCGCGCTCGAACGCCTTCGGGCGGCAGATCAGGATGGCCAGCAGTCTCGCCGCGCTGTCGTCCGTCTCCCAGAGCCGGCACGCGAGTTCCTGCTGCGTCTTCAGCCGCTTCGCGATCGCGCGCAGCTTGCCGAGGTTCACACCGTGATCGTCACCGTGTTTCTCGTTCACCTCGCGTATCCTCGGGTCCTCAAGCTCGGCCAGCTCGGCCAGCACCTCGGCCGGCATCGTCTCGGCCACCGCAGCCTCCCTCCGTCACGGGCGAGATTCAGCCTACGACGGAAGCCGGCCCCCTGTCGTACGCTCCAATCGGCCGCAGCCACCGACAACGAAGGTGGTTTCCATGGCGCGATTGCGGTTCTACGTCGGCAGATGCCCGATCGCCGGCCTCGCGGGCGCTCGCCCTGCTGAGGCGCCGGCTGACTCCCCAAGGTCCTGGTCTACTGCTCCTGGCGGTGACTCTCGTGTGGGAGGCAGGATGCGGTGTCACCATCGCTGCCGGCATCGAGGGTGGCGGCCCAGCTGGCGAGCAGACGCAGGGCGTCGTGCGAGGGGGTGTCCGGGGCGGCGGTGTAGGCGGTCAGATTGAGGCCCGGGTCGGCGTGCAGGTCCATGGACTCGTAGTCGAGGGTGAGGTCACCAACGGCCGGGTGGTGGAAGGTCTTGGTGCCGGCGTGGTGCAGGCGGACGTCGTGTCTGGCCCAGCGGGTGCGGAAGTCGTCGCTGCGGGTCGACAGCTCGCCGATCAGCCGGGTGAGGTCGCTGTTGTATGGATCACGCCCGGCCTCGGTGCGTAGCAGGGCGACCGTGATGTCGGCGGCGGTGTCCCACTGAGGGTAGAAGCCGGCTCCGGCCGGGTCGAGGAACTGGAAGCGCGCGATGTTCGGCGGCTGGTCCGTGCCGGAGTGCTGCTGGAAAGCGGGCCAGTACATGGCGCGACCCAGGCGGTTGGCGGCCAGCAGGTCCATGCGGCCGTTACGGATGATGGCCGGGGCGTCGGTCATCGCGTCGAGCATCCGCTGCAGCCCGGGACGGACCTTCTGCGCGAGCCGCCGGGGCCGGGGGCGGGTGCCCGCGGCGCGTGCCAGGTCGAACAGGTGGGCTCGTTCGGCGTGGTCGAGCTGCAGCGCCCGGGCGACGGCGTTCAGGACGTCCTCGGACACGCCGCCGATGTGCCCCTTCTCCAGGCGGGTGTACCAGTCGGTGCTCACCCCGGCCAGGACTGCGACCTCCTCGCGGCGCAGCCCTGGCACCCGGCGGCGTACGCCGGGCGCCAGCCCGGCCTGCTGCGGGGTGATCTTGGCGCGGCGGCTGGCGAGGAAGTCGCGGATCTCGTTGCGGTTGTCCACCTTCTCCACTGTAGGGAGCGGCCGGTCGGCGAAGGGGGGTCGAGGTTGTCCCCCCGATAGGCACGACCTCCCGCCCGCGCGCAGGAGCGGGTTTCCTGGTGAGCGCCTGGCCCGCCGGGCAAAGGAAGGCCGTACGGGAGGTCATCTTCTCCTCGGTCACAAATGATCAAGACCGTTTCCGGAAACGGGCGGCTTGGGGAGGCGGCCGCCGGGTTCCCGCTGACATTTCCAAAGGAGTTCCATATGCGTGGTGTAGTTCTGCACGCCCCGGGTGACGTCCGTGTCGAGGACCGCCCGGACCCGAAGATCATCGAACCCACTGACGCGATCATCCGCGTGTCGGCCGCCTGCGTCTGCGGCTCCGACCTGTGGCCCTACCGCGGCATCGAGAAGCTCGACCGGCCGGCTCCGATGGGGCATGAGTACGTCGGCGTCGTCGAGGAGGTGGGCAGCCAGGTCACCACCCTCAAGCCTGGCCAGTTCGTGGTCGGCTCCTTCTGGGCCTCCGACAACACCTGCGAGATCTGCCGGTCGGGCTACCAGAGCGCCTGCATCCACCGGGTGCTGATGGGCACCCTCGGCACCCAGGCCGAGTACGCGCGCATCCCACTCGCCGACGGCACCCTGGTGGCCACTCCCGGCCTTCCAGACGCCGACCTGGTCCCGAGCCTGCTGGCCGCCTCCGACGTGCTGGGCACCGGCTGGTTCGGCGCCGTGGCCGCCCAGGCCGGGCCGGGCAAGACCGTCGCTGTCGTCGGCGACGGAGCCGTCGGCCTGTGCGCGGTACTGGCCGCCAAGCAGCTCGGCGCCGAGCGGATCATCGCGATGAGCCGCCACGAACCGCGCCGGCAACTCGCCCTGGAGTTCGGCGCCACCGACCTCGTCACCGAGCGCGGCGACGAGGGCGTGGCCCGGATCAAGGAACTGACCGGCGGGCTGGGCGCCCACAGCGTCGTCGAGGCGGTCGGCACCCAGGAGTCGATGACGCAGGCCATCCGCTCCACCCGCCCGGGCGGTCACATGGGGTTCGTCGGCGTCTCCCACGACGTCTCGCTGCCCGGCGATGAGCTGTTCTTCTCCCTCGTCCACCTGCACGGCGGGCCCGCGCCGGTGCGCCAGTACCTGCCGGAGCTGATCGACCTGATCGTCAGTCGCGAGATCGACCCGGGCAAGGTCTTCGACCTCACCCTGCCGCTGGACCGGGCGGCCGAGGGCTACCAGGCCATGGACGAGCGCCGCGCCATCAAGGCCCTCCTCACCCCCTGAGGGACGCCGACGACTCCCGGCACGACACGAGCTTTTCGAAGACCGGTCCGCACCGGTCACCGGTGCGGCCGGTGGTTGTGCTCGCGACCGGCTGCCTTCACCATCGGCCACGCCCTGGTCGTCGACGGCGGCCGAACCGTCTGACCAGCCGTATACCGCACCCACGCCATAGGAAGATCCTCATGAATCCCACCTACGACTTCAGCGGCCAGGTCGCCTTCGTCACCGGAGCCGGTTCCGGGATGGGCCTGGCCACCGCCCGCGCCTTCGCCGAGTCCGGAGCGGCCGTCGCCCTCACCGACATCGACGAACCGGCCCTCGCCGTCGCGGCGAGGGAACTCGTCGAGGAGGGCCACCGCGTGCTCGCCGTCACCTGCGACGTCACCGACGAGGACCAGGTCGCCGCCGCGGTCGACCGTACTGTCGCCACCTTCGGCCGCCTGGACATGGCCTATAACAACGCCGGCATCCAGATCCCGCCCAGCGACGCCGCCGACGAGGCCGTCGAGGTCTTCGACCGGGTCAACGCCATCAACCTGCGCGGGGTCTGGGCCTCCATGAAGCACGAGCTGCGGCACATGCGCGCCCAGGGCAGCGGGGCCATCGTCAACTGTTCCTCCCTCGGCGGCCTCGTCGGCCTTCCCGGCCGAGCCTCCTACCACGCCTCCAAGCACGGGGTCATCGGGCTGACCACCAGCGCCGCCCTCGAATACGCACCGCGCGGCATCCGGATCAACGCCGTCTGCCCCGGCACCATCGACACCCCCATGGTCACCGACATGATCGCCAAGGGCGAGCTCGACAAGGCCGAGGCCGAGGCCGACCAGCCCATCAACCGGCTCGGCACCGCCGACGAGATCGCCCAGGCCGTGCTGTGGCTGTGCAGCCCGGGAGCGAGCTTCGTCGTCGGCGTCGCCCTGCCTGTCGACGGCGGCTACGTCGCCCGCTGACCAGAACGCAGCATCGGGGACTGCGCACTGTCGTGGAAGGCGCACAGGCCGCCGGCGACATCGGCTCGGGTGAAGGCATGGCGGCCCAGGAAGTCGATGTGGTCGTGACTTCCATGGGTGCGCTCCTTCACGAAGGCGAGAACAGGGAGCCCTGCCGGACCCGCCGGTATCGCGCGTCCCTGCTCCTAGGCGAGCTTCCCACCAGTTCGACGACGCCCTCCTCTCGCATGATCGACAGCCAGCGGCGTACGGTCTGGTCGCCCAGGCCGGTGCGCGCTGCCGGCTCGGCACGAGACAGGGTGTCGAACGGCTGCGCGCCGGCGGCTCGCCACAGGCACATGTAACCTCAGACGTCGCCTCCGGCCCGGAAAACGCACCGTAGCTCGTCGCCGAGTCCCTGCACGAGGTTCACGTTGTGGTAACGGGAGCTCCGCGCCGGACGCCCGCCCGTGACGCGATACAGGGACGCGGCCGTCGTCGGCAGACCGGCCAGCGTGTGAAAGTGGTTGACATCCTCGACGAAGAACTCGTTCTCCCAGTAGCGGTCACAGTATTCACCGGAACCCAGGTTCTCCAGACGCGAGGGCGAGGTGGCGAGCATGGTCACCGGATCGGCCCCCGTCCAGAACGAGGCGTCGAAAGGAACGATCTCGCGCAGCAGGCGCGAGAGGTCGGCCAGGAACTCGCCGTCGGCGATGCCCGTCCGCGTCAACCGCCGAATCCGCTCGAACGTGTGCCGGGCCGACGCGCTACGCAGGGCTGACTCCACCGCTTGACAATGAGCGCCCAGCTTTCATCAGACAAGCCCTCAAATGGGGGTATTTCTGGGCCGTTCGGCACACAGTTGCGGGGTCCCGCGACCAACGGGCCACAACGCAGTCTGGAAGGTGACGGCAGGCCCGGGACAGGTGTCTCCGGGCCGAAGACCACTGCGGATCCAGCCGTGGAGTCCCCCTCCTGGAAGCACCACGGCCCTTCCTCACCGGCACTCCCCAGCGGCCACGTCGCACCGCGCCGGCGATGCCACACCGGATCCGTGGCCGCTGACCGGATGACGCCCCATGGGAGACGCCGTGCCGAGACGAAGCGCCCTGCTCCTTGGCCCCCTGTCCGCGATCTCCGCACTGCTGCTGACCGTGGCGATGCCACAGCCGGCGCAGGCGTACACCCAACAGCACCAGGTCACGGTGGAGCGGGGAGCCTCCTTCTGCGCCCGGGCCACCGCGGGCATCGACCACCGCGTCCCCGGCACGTTGTCCGGCAACCAGGCGTGGGCCCGCGCCTACGCGCTCGCGGGAGACTGCACCACCGTGCATGGCGCGCGGGCCAGGGTTCGGTTGGAGGTGCAGAAGTGGAACGCGTCCCGCGCCGCGTGGGAGGTGTGCGCGGCCGCGAGCTGGGTGGAGGGCACGACGGGCAGAGACCAGTTCGGCCTTACCGGACCCAGCGTCGGCCTGACCTACACCCCCCGCGGTCCCGGCTGGCGCCAGACGAAGGCCGAAGCGCAGAGCTACCGCTACGTCGACAGCGCCGGCCGTTTCCTCTGGTTCGGCGGCACCCTCTACTCGGGCTACGAGTGGGTGGACTGAGCGTTCGGCTCGCGTCGGCTCGTGTCACGCTGAAGGCGTGCGTGCGGGACCCGACTTCCGGGTCATCCACCAGATGATCGCGGTGATGACGACAAGCCCGGCGCCGGGCACCAGGTTCCCGACCGAACCGACCGTCTCGCCACGACTGCTGAGGGCTCCGCCGAGATCGAGATGGAGTGTCGTGGCGAGGACGAACGCCGTGGCGTTGTAGACGGCGTGCAGCACGACGGCGACCTCAAGCCCGCCGGTGCGCCAGGTGACGATCGCCAGCGCCGAGAACAGCACGAGATACGAGGTGAGCAGGTAGGGATCGAGCGTGCCGTGGAAGAGCGAGAACAGCACGGTCGTGACGATGATGCCGAGAATCGCCCCGGAGCGGGCGCCTCGGGTCCAGCCGCCGACGACGCGGAACATCAGGCCCCGCAGTCCGTACTCCTCGCCGGCCGCCGCCAGCGGGCTGAGCAGCGTGCTGATGACGATGAACGCGACGAGATCGGCGATCGTCCAGGGGACCGCCTCGCCGGGCACGAGGAACCCGACGGAGACGACGAGGAGGAGCAGGGGCCCGAAGGCGAGCAGCGAGCGGCCGAGGACGCCGTAGCGGAAGCGTCCCGAAACGGAGTGCAGCGAACCTGCGGGCACGCCGTAGAGCAGGCGCTGCAGCAGCATGCTGTAGGGGATGAGCACGGCGAGCGAGAGCGCGCCGGCGGCCTGTTGCAGCGGGGTGAAGCCCGTACGGCCGAGGAGCTGCGCGTCGACGACGGCGGCGCCGATCAAAAACAGCTGCGCGAAGCCGATGAGCCCGGCGAACAGCAGCACGATCGTGAGGATGCCGCGCGGGATCCGGCGCTTGTCGCCCGCGTAGACGCGGTGGTATTCGACGCCGGCAGGCACGCGAGGCGAGTGCTCGGGCTTGTCGGCTCGGAGGAGCCAACCCTCGGTGGTGTTCGTCATGGCGTCCTTCCTCATGGTCCTCACGGTCAGCTCGCGAGAGAGTCGAGCCAGTTCGAACGCAGTCGCAGTGCGCGCTCGGTGCTGCCCGCGACCGCTGCGATGACGGCGGCGAGGTTCGCCTCGACCGGGACGTGCACAGGGAGATCGAATGTCCCGAGTGCATCCGCAACGGGCGGAATGTGCGAGATGGTCTCGACGAGTTGTGGCATGGCCACGCCGATCCCGACGAGCACGAGCAGTGTCGAGACGACGCCGACGAGGCGGCTCAGCCCCGGGTGCGTCCGATGCAGGTGAGCGCGTCGCCCCTCGGCGGAAGCGGGATGAGGCGTCAACTGCGCCTCAGTACCATCGACCCGCACGTAGTGGCAGCGTCGTAAGCCGTAGGTGCCGACGACGACCTCGATGTGACCGCCCGGCACGGGGAAGCGAGCCGGCGTTGTCGAGAGCGAAACGAGTGCGCCGTCGCGGTAGAGCCGCGCGCGTACCGCGCCGTCGTCGCGATCACCCATCTGACGGACGTCGACCGCATAGGTGGACACGGTGCCGTCTGGTGCGCGAAGCGTCAGCGTGCGCACAGACCTGCTCAGCAGCTGCCACCAGCGGAAGCGCGGCAGCGGCTCGCCGTTGCCAGGGCGCACGCGCCGTGCTGCGCGACGGTTGCGCCATCCTCCGAACGCCACCCGAGAACCTCCTGTCTTCGGTCTGTCTTCACCCACAGCATCACTAGTACGCTGTGCTACTTCATTGAAGCTAGCACACTGTGCTAAAAATGGGGGTAGGAGGTTCCGACGATGCACGACCGTCCAACGAAACGAGACACTCGCGACAGGATCCTGATCGCCGCGGCGACCATGCTCGGAGAGGACCCGGGTGCTCGGCTGAGCGTCCGGGGAGTCGCTGCGCGAGCAGGCGTCAGCATGGGTTCGCTTCGCCACTTCTTCCCGACGCAACGGGAGCTCATCGACACCGTCGTCGCCGGCATCTACGACATCGACATCCCCGACGATCCCATCCTCGACACCGAACGAGCACCGGTAGAACGCCTCGTCGCGTGCCTGCGACAACTGCTCTCGCAGGTCGGTACCGGAGATCGGGCACGCGAGCATTGGCGCGCGATCCACGAGACGTACATCGCGTCCGACCCGACGGATGACCAGGTCGCCACGTACCGTTCGCTGGAGCGACTGGGACTGCACCGCATCGAGCGCTGGCTGACCGTCCTCGCCGACGAAGGCGCGGTTCCGGCGAACGACGTCGAGCGACGCGCACGGTTCCTGGCATCCGTCCTCAACGGCCTCCTCATCGAGCGCGCGCTCCCCGCCGACGCCTTACGGCTCACGTTCGAGACCGACACGCTCCGCATGGCCGCCGACGCCGTCACAAGCGGCCGCATCGGGGCCGAGCAGTCTGAGCGCTGACGCGCCCGCCCCATCGACACAACGACACCGAGGACGCATGCGCGACTTTCAAGCACGCCCGGTCGTGCGCCTGTCAGGGGCGTTCGAACGCGTTATCGACCTCTGTCGCAACCCAGTGCAGTTCTCGCTCGTCGTCGAACTCGGGTCGCCTGTCTCGGCACAGCGGCTGGAGCGCACGCTCGCGCGCCATCAGAAGACGCACCCACTGCTCGCCTCCGGTCGGTCCGATCCGTACACGACCGGAGTTCCTCGTCTGCACTCACGGACGCGCCACGGTCGGCGAACCGGCCGTTAGGGTTCGTGGATGCTGCTGACAATCCTTGGCGGATGCGGTGCGTGGCCGGGAGCGGGCCAGGCCTGCAGCGGTTATCTCGTGGAGCACGACGGGTTCAGGCTGCTCGTCGACCCCGGGTACGCGACGGTGCCGCGGCTACTGGAACGGGTCACCGCTGATCAGGTCGACGCGGTGTTCGTCAGCCACGGACATCCCGATCACTGCGCCGATCTGAACCCGCTGTTGCGGGCACGTGCGTTCCGTGACGATCCGCCGGCTCCCCTGCCGGTGTACTCACTGCCCGGCGCCCTGGACGCGGTGCTCGCACTGGACCGCCCGGGAATGCTGACCGACGCCCATGTCCTGCGCGAGTTCACCGCCGGCGACCGGATCGACATCGGCCCGTTCCATGCGCAGACCCGCCTGCTGCCGCACTCGGTGCCCAATGCCGGCGTACGGCTGACGGCGGGCGAGCGGGTGCTCGCGTACACCGGCGACACCGGCCCGAGCCCCGAGGTGGTGGAGTTGGCACGCGGCGCCGACCTGTTTCTGGCCGAGGCCACCTATGCGGACCGGGTCCCTGAGGGTTCGCGGCGCAACCTGTCGAGCGCCCGCCAGGCAGGCCGACAGGCCAGGGAAGCCGATGTCCGACACCTGTTGCTGACTCACCTGCAGCCGGGTACGGACGCCACAGCCGCGCGAGCCGCCGCCGAGGCCGAATACGAAGGCGAGATCGGCATCGCCACTCCCGATCTCGTCATCGATCTTTCCTGAGCAAGGTCTCCTCGGGCTTCGAACGCCTCGCGTGGTTCTCCCCTACATCGAGGCTCTCGGTGGACGGTTGCGCGTGGTGGCCGACTTCGGTGACGTCGAATACACCGTGGCATAGCCCGTACGACGCCAGAAGCCCTCGGCCACCTGGTCGAGGGCTTCCTTGTCTCCGGGAGCGGAGTCAGAAGTCGAACTCGCCCTTCTTGGCGCCGTCGATGAAGGCGTCCCAGACACTCGCACTCACCACGAACGGCGCCCGCTCGGGAGCCTCCGTGTCCCGCAGGCCCACCCTGCCCCCCGACAACGGAGCCACCTCCAGGCAGTTCCCTTGGTTTGACGCACTCTTGGTGGCCTTACGCCAGGCCGCGCTCTTCAACTCGTCACTCAGATCCACAGCTTCTCCGCCTTTCTGATCAACTCGATGGCCCCGCTCCGGAGCGCTGTATCTGGTGTGGACGGCTTTCCCGTCTTCTGGACGGCCCATACCCGCAAGCGGCCACTAACGGACGAGTTGGTAGAAGTAGAGCAGACGAGTTGCTCCTCTGATCAGAAAAGTGCCCCCTTGCTGCTGACTTAATGCCAGGGTTAAGCTATGGATGGAGCTGGATGGCAGGTCGTGCTGGTTGCCGAGGTCGCCGACTGGTACGACCGGTTATGCCAGGACGACTGGGACAGCGCCGAGCAGGTCGAAAACGCCATAGACATGCTGGCGCAGACCGGGCCAACACTTGGCCGACCACTGGTGGATCGCATCAAGGGAGCCGACAACCACCATCTGAAAGAGTTGCGACCTGGTTCGTCGAAAGGAAGTGAGATCCGCATTCTGTTCGCATTCGACCCGGTTCGCCGGGCGGTGCTTCTGGTTGCGGGCGACAAGGCCGGCAACTGGGACCATTGGTATGACACGAACATACCGATGGCGGAGAAACGGTACGCCGAGCACATAGCGGAGCTGGCCAGCAGGGAGTACGAATGAGCGCGGTCAACTGGGACGAGGTGAAGCAGCGGGCGCGGGAGCGACGCCAGGCTGCGGGACTGCCCGTGCAGTCGGATGGTGAGAAGTCCGCCGCGATGGAGCAGCTCGCCGCCGAGGTCAGGGCGCACAAGCTCGCGGAGATCAGGCGTGAGCAGGATCTGACTCAACGCGACGTCGCCACCACCATGGGGGTCTCCGGGCCGAGAGTCTCGGCTATCGAACACGGGGAGGTCGATCGTGTTGAAGTGGCGACCCTGCGCTCCTACGTCGAGGCTCTCGGCGGACGGCTGCGCGTCGTGGCCGACTTCGGTGACGTCGAATACACCGTGGCATAGCCCGTACGACGCCAGAAGCCCTCGGCCACCTGGTCGAGGGCTTCCTTGTCTCCGGGAGCGGAGTCAGAAGTCGAACTCGCCCTTCTTGGCGCCGTCGATGAAGGCGTCCCAGACACTCGCACTCACCACGAACGGCGCCCGCTCGGGAGCCTCCGTGTCCCGCAGGCCCACCCGACCACCCGACAACGGAGCAACCTCCAGGCAATCACCCTGGTTTGACGCACTCTTGGTGGCCTTACGCCAGGCCGCGCCCCTCAACTCATCACTCAAATCCACAGCTTCTCTGCCTCTCTGATCAACTCGATCGAGACATACTGAGGGTTTGCCTCAGCTCGGATGGTGTCGTATCGGGCACGGATGGCCCCGACGTCTTCCGGCCGATTTGTCACGTGCCCGTGAGCTACAGACTCGGCATATACCATATCCGGGTTTTCCGGAAGCTGTGCGATCACGAAGCCACCCGAGGTCCCCGTGGTCGACCCAAGCGCCAAAGGCACGATCTGAATACCGACCCGAGGTCGATCAAGCATCTCCAGAAGATGATGGAGTTGGTGTCGCATAACCTCTTTGCCGCCGATCGGGCGCTGCAAGACTCCCTCGTCGAGAATAACCCAGAGCATTGGCGGCGCAGATCGAGACAAGATCTTCTGTCTCTCCATACGAGCCGCGACGGCCTTTTCTACCTGCTCGTCGGATATGCCTGGCTCACCGCGAATAACCGCTCGCGCATAAGCCTCAGTCTGGAGAAGGCCCGGCACAACAAGCGGCTGCCAAGTATGCAGCGTGTGCGCTACCGGTTCAACATCAAGCCATCCCCGGAACCACCGAGGGCTCGCCCCTCGGGTGACCTGCTCCCACAGACCGACAAGTTCCCCGTTTGCTTCCAGGGCATCGTCGCAGCGTTGAGCGAAGTTGCGGCTTGGGGTGCGCTCACCCCTTTCGATGAAACCGATCAGACTTTGACTGAATTGGGTGATTTCTGCTAGCCGATCCTGCGACAGGCCGGCCATCCTTCGGCGCCTGCGTAGCTCGGCACCGAAAACAGCCAATGGCCTCGTGAACGGGCCAGAAGTGGGGGTTGCGGACATTTCAGCTCCGTCCGACGGGGAAGGCTACTCCGTCAGCACAAGAACACAGCTTCAATACAAGCTGTGCAGCAATGTGCTGGAACTTTCAATACCCAAAGTAGTCATCCCGAGGCATCCTGTGAAGTGACCCGGGAGAGCGAAAAAACCATCGGAGCGGCCCTCTCAGGCGCATGGAGGGCAGTCGCCCAAAGTCGTCGAAAAAATCACCAGGTATGTCCGGATAAGAGGGGTGGAAATGTCCATCGATTCATTGGAAAACGCACTCCTGGCCGCACTTCATGCCTCTACCGGATACGCACCTGTCACCACTGAGTAAGTCCTCTGGAAGGGGCGGACGTCACCTCCCGCAAGGCGGGCGCCCCCCTGGCACATCGCCCTTAACCCACAAACAAGGCGGGGCTTGCCATGGCACGGCACGCCATGACAAGCCCCTCGACCGGACAGCGGAGGTCCGACCCGATGCACAACCCTAGAGGAAACCCCAGGCCGATCCGGGTGCGTTGGCACACGGACCGGCCGCCGATGCCGCTCGGGTGTCGCTGGTGCGGTCACCCGCCGTACGCGCACGAGGCCGCCAGCCTGCCGCACCGCGCCCACCACCACTGGGAGCAGCCCACCCCCGCCCAGGTGCACGCCCGGATGACCATCCGCCGCCGCCTCGACCTCTCCGGCCGCCCACCGGTCACGACGCCCATCCGCGCGATCCCCGGCCCCACGGTCCCCGGCCCCACGGCCCCCGCCGCTTTCCCCGCGTGGTCTTCGGAGGTCTCCCCCGGTCGGCACCGGCGGCCGGAGCAGGCCGTGACCACGGCCGCCGTGCCGTACCGGCGTGGACGGCCGCCGAGCACCCGTACCCCCTCCGGCAGGCACACCCCGTACCGGCAGGGAGCGACGGCATGAACAGCGACCCCCGGCCCAGGCAGAGCGGACGGCACCGGCGAGGAACGGCCACCACGCAGGTCGCCCCCCGGCCCTGGGACCCGGCCGAACGCGCCGCCGCCGAACAACTCGACCAGATCGAGCCCGCCTGGACCGTCTGGTACGGCCCCGGCACCCGGCACCCGGCACTTCCACGCCGTCGCCGGCCGGCCCGCCCCCACCCCCCTGATCGTGCAGGCCCGCACCGTCGACGGGCTACGCGCCCTGATGCGCGAGGCCGAAGACACCACACCGCCACCCCAAGGAGGGCCCATGCCCGAGACCCCGGATACCCCACAACATCCGCAGGCCCTGAACCACCCTCAGTCCTTGGAGCACCCTCACACTCCGTACGACCCGCAGTTCCCCGACGCCTCGCAGACGTCCGCCGACCAGCGCCCCATGGACGACCCGCGCACCGTCTGCTGGGATCTGCCGCATGACCTGCCGATCGTCGGCAAGGCCCGCGCCATGGTGCGCGAGACCCTCACCGCCTGGGCGCTGCACCACCTCGTCGACGACGCCGTCCTGGTGGCCGGAGAACTGCTCGCCAACGCGATCGTCCACGGCGAGCCGGTGGTCAGGCTCTCCCTGTGGACGAACGCGGACGAGTTCCAGGTCCAGGTCACCGACAAGGGCTCCGGACAGCCCCGCCACCTCACCCTCGATCCCGAGTCCCTGCACGGCCGCGGCCTGACCATCGTCAAGGCCCTCGCCCACGACATCGGCGTCACCCCCCACCCCGACCACCCCGGCAAAACCATCTGGGCCCGCTGGCGTCTTCCCTCTCACGACTCACGACGAGTTTCAGGCGCAGGACGCTAAGGCGTGATCCGGTAGATGTGGTGGGAGTGTTCGGCGGCGAAGGAGTCGGTGAAGCGGCCCTTGCCGTCGACGCGGAGCGTCCGGTTCTCGAAGAGGACCTCGGCGCGGGTGGCCCGCGTCCCGCGCGGCAGCGTGAACGTGCGCCTGCCCGGCGCCGCCTTCCCACCGGGCATCGCGAAGACGTAGTACGAGCCCCGGTGGTATTTGAGCATGGTGTCCAGGCCGGGGCCGAAGCGGTGCGCGTACGACTGGGTGTTCAACACCGGGGCGAGCTTCCTGATCCGCCGGTTGATCTCGGCCACCGCGGGCCTGACCGCCTTGCCGCACCCCTCGCGCAGCACGTGCTGGGAGTGGCAGGGGCCACCGAAGTTGTGGTTGAAGTAGACGATGCCCCGGGCCTCGTGGATCAGCGAGTTCATCACCGCGCCCGTCACCTGTTCCGGCCGGATCGCCCGGGTGTCGTTCTCGGCCGGCCAGCCGACCTCGACGAAACCGTAGATCGGCTGGCGGCGGCCGTCCAGCGCGTCCAGCTCGCGCTGGCGGTCGATGACGGCGCCGTAGTTGGCGGCCCTGCGGCACCTGGCGACCGGCAGTGCCAGGAAGTTCTGCCCGTCCAGACAGGCGCTCGCGCTGGTGTACCAGTAGACGTCGGCCGAGACGGCGTCGGTGAAGCGGTTGACGAACGCGGCGGCGTCCGCGTCCTTCTCCCACATCATCACGCCCTTGCCGTAGTTGGCGTAGTGCAGCCTTCCGTCGCCCTTCGGGAGCCGGTCCTGCTGGGCGCGCAGCACCGTGAAACCGCACCCCTGATCTTCCGGGACGCACAGGGGGCCCTCGCCGGGATGGTTGCCGGTCCACCCCGCGTCCCCCGCCTTCGCCCACATGTCGACCTCGTCGTCGAGCAGCCAGCCCACCGTCTCGCTGCCGTAGCCGGGCAGCGGGACGTTCGTCAGCGCCGACATCCCGTTCTTCCGCACCAGTGCCATGTCGCTGGTCTCGGTCAGCTCCACGTACGTGTTGATCCCGGCGGCCCTGTCCCGGTTCACGTCGGCCTGGCTGATCACAGACTCGAACCAGACGCCGACCGGGAAGAACGACGGCTTCGTCCAGCCCGCCGCGGTGGGCGCGGCGAACCGCCCGTAGTAGGCGGGACCGCCCTCCCACGGCACCCGCGCGGCCGTCACAGGCCACGCGTGACCGGCGGCCCGGGCGGTGCCCCCCGGTGCCCTCCCCCGCGGCGCGTCGCCACGTGCCGGGGCACCGGTCGAGGTGTCCGCGAGCGGGCGTCCGGCCTGGTCGGCGGGCGCGTCGACCGAGCAGAACCCGAGCATCGCCATCGTCACCGAGGCGGCCCCCACCCCGGCCAGCACCGGCAGCGACCGCCCGGACCGGCGGCCCCTCATCCGTCCGTGCCTTCCAGCCCCCATGACCCCGTCCTCCTCAGCGCGGACCTGACGAGCGCGGGCCCGACGAGCGCGGGCCCGATGGCGGCTCGGCGAGCGCCATCAGTTGTGCCGCACGCGACGACCAGGACGCACCGAGCACGGACCCCCGTAGGTCGTCGGCCGGCCGCAGGCCCCCCTCACGCAATGTCGCACGGACAGCATCCAGGAAAAGGTCACCGCTCGCGGCGATTCTCACTCGATCGGCATAGTTCACGAGTTCCTGGAAATCGGTGCTGACCACCGGCAGGCCCAGCGCGAGGTATTCCTTGAGTTTGATGGGGTTCGAATGCTTTATCCATGGATTGTCGAGCCATGGCATGATCGCGACATCGAACCCGGAGCCGTAGCCGGGAATGCTTTCGTACGGCCTGAATCCGAGCCAGTGCACATTCGGATGCCGGGTGAGCCGTTCCATCGGGACCGTAGCGTCACCGATCAGAACCAGCGACACGTCGGGCAGTTCCCTGGCCATCCGTTCCAGAAGGTGGAAATCCACCAGATAGTCGTCGAGCGCGCCGAAGAAGCCCACCCTCGGTCCGGGAATCGCGCGAATGTCGGCGGGCTGCTCGCTCTCCGGACGCCGCCGGAAGTGGTCGGTGTCCACCCCGTGGTCGAGGAAGTACGCGCGGTCGCCGGTCAGCCGGCGCTCCTCGTCCATCAGCGCGGTGCTGACGTAGACCACGTGGTCGGAACGCTCCAGCAGGCCGCGTTCCATCGCCTCGATGGTCGGCCGGTCGGACTCGGGGAACGACGAGTGCCGGTCGGAGCGGTTGAACACCAGCGCCTGCCTGCGCATCGGGCGCACCACGTCCCACGCCGTGGGGATGGTCACCATGATCACAGGCCGGTGCAGCCCCAGTGCCCGCGAGACGGCCAGCACCTGTGCCCGGACCAGCAGCGCGTTCACCCGCCTGACCAGCGGTGACCCGTAGAAGGGCAGCGGCAGCGGGGACATCACGTAGAAGCCGGGCAGCTCACGCAGCGGCCTCCTGACCAGCATCGCGACGCTGCGCAGCTTGCGCCCGACGCGCCGCAGCACCTGCGTGGACCTGCCCGGCGTCGGCATCCGCATCCCGATGCTGTTGACCACGAGGACCTTCCGGTGGGCGGCGATCGAGCGCATGAGCTGGAAGTCCGAGTGCGCCCGGTTGTGGTACCACCAGTCCTGCGCCGAGAAGCAGACGTAGCCGGGTGAGCCCGCCTCCCGAGCGGGAAAGGCCTCCGTCCGGCCAGGAAGAGCCCGCTCCTGAGCGGGGGAGGTCCTTTCCCGGACGGGCAGTGCCTTCCCGTGGGCGAAGGAGACCTGCTCAGGGGACGAGGGGGCCGGCTCACGGACCGGGGAGTCCGCCTCCTCGCCGGGCCTGGGCGGCCACTCGCGCATCGCGACCAGCCCGCGCAGGGCGGCCCGATGCCTTCTCCCGCCCTCGCCGCCCCTGGCCACCGCGCGGACCAGTTCGTTGAGCCCGACGGCCAGCCGCATCAGCCGCCCGCGCGGGCGACCGTACCGCTCGCGGTGCATCCGGACCCGGTTGGCCGCCGACAGCGCCCACAGCCGGCTTGAGGTGGACTGCTCGCCACCGAGATGCACGGCCACGGCCCGGGGCTCGTACCGGACCGCGAACCCCGCCTCCCCGGCCCTGAGCATGTACTCGGTCTCCTCCGAGTAGAGGAAGTAGCGCTCGTCGAGGGGGCCCAGGGCGTCCAGGCAGGCCCGGGAGACCAGCCAGGCCGCGCCGGTCACCCAGTCGACGGTGTGCGGCCTGCGGTAGGCGGCCGGCTCCACGACCAGTTCGCCGAGCGGGGGAATCCGCCCGGCCCGCCGGCCGCCGAGCAGCGCCTCACCCAGCGCCCTCGGCACGGTGGGCCGCCTGCGCAGGGAGAGGTGGAGCTCGCCCGTCTCGGCGGTGAGCCGGGGGGCGGCGATCCCGGTCCCCGGCACGGCGAGCGCCTGCCTGAGCAGGAGCACCGAACCGGGTGCGAGCCGGATGTCCGGGTTCAGCACCAGCACGTCACAGCCGGCCGCGGCGGCGATGCCCGCGTTCACCCCGGCGGCGAAGCCGGCGTTGCGCCCGGTCTGGATCACCTCGGCCGCCGGCGCGGCCTCGCGTACCCGCTCGACGGTGTCGTCCGCCGAGGCGTTGTCCACCACCACGACCCGTGCCGGACCGGCGCCGGCCAGCGCCGCCCCGAGTGAGCGCAGGCACCCCTCGATGACCTGACCGCTGAAATACGTGACGATCACCACGGTGAGCCGGGGCCGGGCCTGAACAGCCATGTCGGAGCCGTTCATCCGCGGTGCCTCGACGTCAGGCGGGTGCGCAGCGCGCCGGCGAGGAGGGCGACCGCGAACGGCGCGTCGTCCCGCAGGTAGCGGCGGGCCAGCCGGCGCGGTTCCAGGGCGAGCCGGTACAGCCACTCGGCGCCCACCCGCTGGACCGGCCCCGGGGCGCGGCGGAACCGCCCGGCCGCCATCGGGATGCCGGCTCCGCAGCCGAGGTACCAGGCGCCGGGCAGCTCGGCACGGAGGGCGGCGATGACCCTCTCCTGCCTGGGGAAGCCCAGTCCGGCGAGGACGAGGTCCGGTGCGGCGGCGACCACCCCGGCGACCACCTCACGCACCCCCTCCGGCGAGGAGTCGAACCCGAAGGGCGGCGAGCAGGTGCCCGCCACCCGCAGTCCGGGGCAGCGTCCGGCGAGGGCGCGGGCCGCGGCCTCCGGCACGCCCGGCTCCCCGCCGAGCAGGTAGACCGAGCGGTTCTCGCGGGCGGCGCGCCCGGCCAGGGAGTGCACGAGCGCGGCCCCGGTGACCCGGCAGGGCAGGGCCGGTCCGGCGAGCCCCGCGGCCCAGACCACCGGCATGCCGTCGGCGACCACGATCTCCGAGCGGGCGACCAGGTCGGCCAGGTCGGGATCGCGCGTGGCGGCGCGGACGATGTCGACGTTCGCGGTGACGATCGCGCCGCCGCGTCCCCGCCGCCATTCCGCCGCCACGTGGTCGAGCAGTTCGGCCTCGCTGACCGCCATGACCTCGACCGCGCCGACCCTGATACGCGTGAACCCCGCCCCGCCGACGCCCTTGGGCTTGGCCGAACCGTTCTGGCCCCGGGTCTCCTCCGGTGTCACCGGGCCCGCCCCGGAGTCCGGTGGCCCGTTCCGATCAACATCGTTTTCACCTTTGGGATGGCCGGAAGCCCGTGAAATTGGGAAAGTAGGGGTATGAGAGTCGAACGAGGCGAGATCGACGGTGTCCTGTTGTTCGTCCCGGCTCAGCACAGGGACGACCGCGGGCTGTTCACCCGTACCTTCGACGCCGCACTCGCCGCCGCCCACGGGCTGCGGCCCGCCGAGTTCGTCCAGGACAGCCAGTCGCGGTCCCGTCTGGGAACGGTCCGGGCGCTGCACGGCAGGGGCGGACGGGGGGAGGCCAAGCTCGTCAGGTGCGCCCGAGGCGCCGTGTACGACGTGCTCGTCGACGCCCGGCCGGGCTCGGCGACCTTCGGCCACCAGATGTCGGTGGTGCTCGACGATGAGATGTTCGTCCATCTCTATGTTCCTCCTGGCTTGTTGCACGGCTATCAGGCACTGACCGATCAGGCGGACGTCTGCTACCGGATCGACCGGGAGCACGACCCCGCCGAGGACCTCTCGGTCCGTTATGACGACCCCGATCTCGGCATCCAGTGGCCGATGCCGGTCACCGCGATCAGCGAGCGTGATCTGGCCGCGGGTTCCTGGGCGGACCTGCGCGCGCGGCTGGTCGACTGACCTCCTCACCGGGTTTCTCGACGGGTTTCTCGACGGCTTTCCCGGGCTGCCGGGTGCCGCGCAGCAGCGCGCCCGCGGCTCCGATGACCAGGAACGACAGGCCGGTCACGGTCGCGAACGAGCGCAGGTCGAACGTGGCCGCCCCGACCAGGGGGACGACCAGGCAGGCGGCCAGGGCGAGCCCCAGGTCCCGCACGGCGGGGTCGGCGCTGAGGCGGCGGACGCGCAGTGCCGCCCAGAGGCCGGTCAGGAAGATCCCGGAAAAGGCGACCAGGCCGATGATCCCGGTCTCCACCAGCGACAGGATGTACTGGTTGTCGAAGATCAGGTGCTTCGGCGCGTACCAGGTGCCCAGCCCCCTGCCGACCCAGGGGTGGTTCCCGATCTCGGTGACCGCCACCGCGTAGTCGTGGGTCCGGTACTGGATGCTCGAATCGCTGGACAGGCTGGTGAACAGCCCGAGGAACACGCTGAGCAGGCCGGGCACGGCCACCTTCATCACCACCAGGAACCCGGCGCCGCCCAGTGCCGCCCACAGCCGCCTGCGCGCGGGCCAGCCCGCGAGGAGCACCGCGCCGACGACGGCTATCCCGAGGACCGCCGACCGCGACACGGAGAACATCAGCCCGGCGCCGATCAGCGCGGAACAGATCCACCAGCGCAGGGAGGGCTCGCCCCGGTCGCGGGCGCCGAACGCGTAGTGCAGCGCGACAGGTGTGATCATCGCGCAGACGACCCCGAGCTCGATGGGGTGCCCCGTGGTACCCGCGACCCGGCGCAGGGTGTTCCGTTCGAGGATCGCGGGCAGTTCCGCGGTGAATCGGAAGCCGGGAAGGGCCAGATATTTGGTCAGGTCGAATTCGAGCACGAACTGGAGCGCCGCGATCACCCCGACGGCCGCGCCACAGACCACGAGGCACTTCAGCACGAAGTCGAGCCGCTCCCGGCCCCGGATGCCGTCGCACGCCCCGAGCCCGATGCCCACCGTCGCCACGACGAGGACGATGCCGTGGTCGGCCATGTTGAGCTCGTCGGGCGGCAGGTACCCGGCACCGGCGTACCCGTAGGTGACCAGCATCGCGACCGCGTACGCGAACAGCGCGGTGCGCACGGGGTTGGGGCCCTTGGCCGCGCCGAGCGTGGTGGTGAGGTGCGCGCAGAACCACCAGAGCGCGGCGAAGAGGCCGACCGCGTCGGCCGGGGTGAGCGAGAAGGGCACGCCGCGGAAGACCAGCCGCGCGGGAACCAGCATCAGGACCACGACGAACGCGGCGGCCAGGGTCGCCCCGTCGGCGCTGCGCAGACCGGGACGGTCAAGGGAGGCGGGGACCACGGGGGCTCTCAACGCCGCAGCAGGGAGGGCTCGGCGGGCAGCCCGGACGCCGGTGCCGGGGGCACCCGGCCCCTCCGTCTCCGGGCGTCGAGGAAGCTCTCCAGGGAGAACACCGCGGCGAGGCCGGCGAGCACTCCGAGAAGCAGGGCCGCGGCGGCCCCCCGGGTCTTCCCGGTGCGCTGGGGCTGCGGCTCCGTCGGCGGCACCATCTCGTTCATCGTGATGTAGGTCGCCGGGGGCGCGTTCAACTGCCGCTGGCGAACGGCCAGCTCGATCCTCGCCCGGTCCCTGACCCGCGTCACGATGTCCCGGGCCTCGGACGGTGACCTGCTCGTGCCCTCGATGTACACGAAGGGCCCGCCGTCCAGCGACTCCGGGTTGGTGCTGCCGTTGGTGACCGTGAAGGTGGTGTCGCCCTCGGGCCGCACGCCGAGCGACTCCACGGTCTCCGGCGCGCTGATCACCTGGACGAGGATCGAGGCGGACATGCTCAGGCCCCAGTCGAAGTTCAGCAGGGGGTTGGTCAGCCCGTTGGGGCGACCGGGATCGCTCGGCAGGCTTCCGCCGGTGGGCGGGATGGTCAGCACGAGCACCGCGTTCGAGACGTAGAGCGTCGGAATCGACGAGTAGACGCCCGCCGCGGCACCGATGGAGAGCAGGAACGCCGGCAGGGCGACGTACCAGCGCCGCAACACGATGAGCACTGTCCCCCAGAAGTCCACGCCTCTCCCTTCCTGGCCGGATGTAGGCCGCCTGACCGGAGAACCGCACGGTTCCCCGGCCGGTGACCAGGTCCTCTACCGCTTGCCTCGTCCGCTTCTCACACCGTCTGCTCCTCCCGCCCCTCGCACCCCTCGCCGCTCTCGGGCTCCTCCTCGCGCTCGCTCCGGTCACCCCGGTCGTCGCGGTCGTCGCGGTCCGCTCCGTCCGGGATCTCCACCGTGGCCGGGGGCGGCCCCTCCGGCCGTTCGCCGCCGGAGGAGTCCCGGAACACCCTGCGGCGCTCCACGGCGTACGCGGCGCCGAGGCCGAGGACGACGACGAGGAACGCCGTCCCGCCCATGGCCTTCCAGGTGCCGCTCCGGTCCATCACGGGATATGCGGGCGGCACCACCTCGACGAGCCCGATGAAGGTGGAGACGGGGGCGCCGAGCGTCTCCTGCCTGCGGACCAGCTCGGCCCGCAGGCGGGACTGGGTCCTGGCCATGACGGCACGGGAGAGCTCGGCGGAGTCGCTCCGCACCTCCACGTACACGAACGGGCCGTTCATGAGGATGCCCAGCATGCCGGGGTTGGTCCGCCCGTCGTTGATCGTCAGTTCGACGGGGCCGTCCTTCACGACGCCCAGCTCCGCCGCGACCGCCTCGGTGTTCATGGACAGGATGAGGATGCCCGCCGTGGTCCGGAGGCCGTCGCTGAACTGCAGCAGCGGGTTGCTCCGCCCCGGTGGCTTGTCCGGCTCCGTCGTCCCTCCCGCGGGGGGTGTGGTCAGCACCATGGAGGTGCTCGCCAGGTAACGCGGGGGCACCAGGAAGAAGACGGCCGCGGCGCCGAGCAGCGCCAGGCCGACCAGTGGAAGCCCGACCCGCTTCCTGCGGGCGAGGTCGAGCACGGTCCTCCAGAACTCCACTACGTCTTCCCCGCTCTCCCGAGCGCGCCGGACGCCCGGGACACGATGCGTATCGGTCGCGGCACACGAACTCCTTGTCACTACTGCGGTGTGTCGGTGGCCGGGAGGCCGCCGCTCACCCGACCCTGGCCAGTGCCTCCGCCTCGTACGCCAGCGCCAGTTCCTCCGGCATCGGGTCGAGGTCGGCGCAGCGCACGAAGTCGCGCAGGGTGGTGCCGGTGCACGCCGCGTCCACGTTGCGCGCGCCGCGACGGGCACGCACGTCGTCGATGTGCACGGTGCGGAAGTCGATGCTGAAGCGGGTCCTGCCCGAGGTGTTGGGCACCGTGGAGTGCAGCTGGGCGCCGGAGAACACCATGACGCCCCCCGGTTCGGGCACCACCCGCACCTGCGGGTCGAGCACGACGTTCTCCTCCGGCCTGGGCTGCTCCCTGGTGTCGCCGCGCACGTGCCGGGCGGCGGTGAGCCGGCTCGTCCTGTTCCACTCGGCGTAGTCGTAGCGCGCGCTGCCGTTGCGCACCGGGTTGCCGAAGTACTGGGGATGGAAGGCCATCACGTTCTCCGGGACCACCTCGTAGACGGGGATCCACCAGTTGAGCTGGTTGAAGGGGGCCGAGTACCAGCAGTCCCGATGGGGGTGGAAGGCGTAGGAGATCCCGGAGGTGAGGTAGTCGTGGGAGGTGGAGGTGCGCAGCCGGGGCACGTCGAAGTAGGTCCGGTCCAGGTCGCAGCCCAGCTCCTCGAGAACCGCGGGCAGCAGTTCCTTGCACCGGGGGTGGTGGATGAACCGCGGCTTGAGCCGGGCCAGCAGGTCGGCGAACTCCTCGACCGGCATGTCGAACTGTGCGGTCTCCGGGTCGCGCCCGCCGAACGCCTCGGCGGTCATCTCCCGCGCGAAGGCCGCCAGCAGGGTGGAGGCGGGCGTCGCCGAGTAGACGAAGACCTGTCCCCGGTAGAGCAGTTCTCTGCGGGTGTCGTCGTCCACCACGCTGTTGGAGAAGACGGTGGTCATTTAAATTCCTTTCTGCGGGTCACCGGAGCGGGTCGCCGGAGCGGATGCCGGGGACCAGTCCCGAGGCGATCAGGGCGAGCCTGCGGCCCCGGCGGGCCGCGGTGAGCCGCTGGCGGCGCACGTACATGCCGAGGACCGCCGCGCGGGCGCGACGGTGCTGCTCGCCGGTGAGGCCGGCCCCCCGCAGCCAGCCCAGCAGCTCCCCGCACTGCAGGAGGGTGGAGCAGCGGGCCTTCCAGGGCGGCACGTCGAGGCGGCGGGCGATCGCGGACAGGGTGTCGTGTTTCCAGTTGCGGTGGGCGAGGACCTCGGGAACGTGCCCCCACGGTCCGGCCAGCGCCAGCTTCGCCGCGAACACCTCGTCCTCGCGGAGCATGTTCCGCCGGGGGATTCGCGCCAGCGGCTCGCGCCGCAACAGGCCGTACAGCGGGTCGATGAGCAGGTGGCTCTCGTTGAGCAGCCGCAGCATCCCGGTGAACCGCTCGACCGGGTCGTCCGAGGCCAGCTCCGAGCCCTCCAGGGGTGCGGTCGCGACCGTCCCGTCGGGCCCGGTGTAGGCGACCTGCGTGGTGACCAGGACGAGCCGGTCGTCCTCGGCGAAGGCCCTCAGGGAACGGGAGACGCAGGCGGGCTCCAGCCGGTCGTCGTCGCCGACCCAGCGGAAGAACTCGCCCTCGACCAGCTCGACGGTACGGACGAAGTTGTCGAACAGGCCCACGTTCTCCGGATGCCTGCGGTAGACGATCCGGCCGTCGGTCGCGGCCAGGTCGCGGCAGATCTCCTCGGTGCCGTCCGTGGACGCGTTGTCGGAGATCACCAGTTGGAGGCGTTCGTGGTCCTGGCCGAGGACCGAGCGGACCGCGCCCTCGATCCGCCCGGCGCCGTCGCGCACGGGAAGCACGATGGACACCAGCGTGTCGGAGTTCGGCATCCGGTCCTCTCTTTCTCTCGGTGGTGGTTCAGCGGGCACGGGCGGGAACGGCCCGCGCGCCGAGTTCTCTGAGCCGCGCCGCGGGTACGGCGAGCAGGACGTAGGCGAGCAGTCCCCCACCGCCGGCCACGCAGAGCCGGACGAGCGGGGGGCCGCCGGTCATCCCGGCGAGCGTCACGGTCACGGCCGCCGCGAGCACGGCGCCCAGCAGCGGGCGGACCAGGGCCGGAAGCACGGGTGCCAGGCGCACTCCCGCGCGGCTCAGCATCAGCACCGCCATCGGCAGGGCGACCAGGAGGCCGGCCAGCGCGTGACCGATCGCCGCGCCGCGGATGCCGTACCAGTGCGTGCCCGCCCACAGCGCGGGCACCAGCGCCACGGCCCAGCCGAGGTTCATCCACACGGTGGCCCTGGTCGCACCCGCCGAGGTGAGGATGTCGAAGGCGAGGGAGGTGAGCATCCGGACCACCAGCAGGACCGCGAGCAGCGCCAGGACCCCGGCGGCCGGTGCCCATTTCTCGCCGTAGAGGAACGCCACGATCTCCGGCGCCAGCGTGGCGGTCACGACGGCGACCGGGAGCACGAACGCGACCAGCAGCGGCACCGAGCGCTGCACCCCCAGTGAGAGCGACTCGGGCCGCTGCTCGGCCAGCCTGGAGAAGCTGGGCACCGTGACGTAGCGCAGGGCGGTCCCGATCACGCTGGGCACCCAGCTGGAGACGTTGAAGGCCAGCAGGTAGAAGCCGAGCGCGGCGGGGCCGAGCACGGCGCCGACGATGACGTAGTCGGCGTTCATCAGCACCGCCTCGATGCCGAGGCCCAGGGCCAGCGGCGCGCCGAACCGCAGCAGCCTGGCCGCGACCTCCCGGTCGAAACCGAGGCGGAACGGCAATCCCGCCCAGGCGAGCACCAGCGCGCCGGTGACCGCGTTGGCCGCGACCTGCCCGCAGGCGAAGCTGTAGGCCCCGGCGCCGTTCGCGGCGAGCGTGACGGCCACCGCCGCGTTGACCAGCGAGCCCGCGATGTTGGCCTTGGTCAGCCTGTCGTGCCCGAACCCGCGCATCAGCGAGCCGGCCCGCACCGCGGTGACACCGTCGATGAGGATGATCGCGGTGAGCAGCCGGACCACCGGGGTGGCCTCCGCGCTGCCCGCCAGCTCCGCGAAGTACGGGGCCACCACCCAGAAGATCCCGTATATCCCGGTGCTGAACGCCAGGGCCATGACCGTCGCCGTCGGCGCCATCTCCTCGACCCTGCCCCGCCACTGCACGGTGGCGGCGATGATGCCGACGTCGTTGACGTGCATGACGAAGGTGGTCGCGGCGAGCGCGATGGCGTAGAGGCCGAAGTCCTCCGGCACCAGCAGCCGGGCGAGCACCAGCCCCATGACGAAGGTCGTCAGCTTGGTCCCGAGGTTGCCCAGCAGGCTCCAGCGCAAGCCGCGGCCGGCCTTCCTGCCGATCGTCCCGACCTGCTCCCCGGTCACGTCGGTCGCCTCGTCCGCGCCGGCGTCCCCGCCCTGTCGCTGGTTCATCCGTGCCTTCCGCCTGTCTCGTGGGGTGATCGGCTCAGCTGGGCTCCTCGACGCGTTCGAGCCAGATCTCCCGCCAGAACGGCACGAACTCGCGCGGGCAGCTGACGTTGTACGCGCCCGCGCAGATGACGCCCTCCAGGACGATGCAGGGGTTCTTCATCTGCAGCATCCGGCCGGTCTTCTCGTCCAGGCACCGCTCGACGCGGGCGCTCACCCGCGCGACGTGCCCGCAGTAGCGCGACATCTCCTCCTCGAACCCCATGCCGCGGTTGAGCAGGTCGTCGTTGAGCGTCTGGAGGATCTCCTCCTTGGACCTGACCCGGACCAGCTCCCCCGGACGCAGGTCCAGGGTCCGCGTCGGAGTGGTGGGCCCGGCCTTGCCCCTGACGAACCCCCAGCGCAGCCCGCCCCTGATCCACAGCCATCTGGGCAGGAGGCGCCTGCTGGCCTGCTGGAAGCGGTTGAACAGCCCGACGAGGAACGAGCGCAGCATCCACAGCACGCCCACGTTCCCCGTCCGCACGTCGGCGACGTACTGCCCGACGTCCTTGAACGGCAGGCAGGTGGGCGCGGCGCGGAGCAGCTCGGTCGCCTGGCAGGAGAAGCGCTCCTCCCCGCCCGGTCCCGGCTCCTTCCTGGTCGCGGCCTGCAGGATCGGCAGCAGGGGCCGGCCCGCGGCGAGGTCGTGCTCGGTGACCGGGGTGCGGGGGGAGTCCGGATCCACCCGCTTGAGCCAGGACTCCTTCCAGTAGAACTGGCAGGCCGTCTGGCAGCCGCCGTGCGCCTGCCCGTCGCAGCGGGCCCCGGTCAGGTGGACCGCCCGCTCCATCCGCCGCATGCCGCTGCTGCCGATCGTGTCGCAGAGCTTGTGCGCCACCTTGTGCACGGTGAGCCGCCGCCCGCAGAAGGCCAGCATCTCCGGCATGAAGGGCAGCGCGTCCAGCTCTCCCCGCTCGTCCAGGGTGGCCATGATCTCGGCCTCGCCGAGCACCTCCACCGTCTCGCCGACCCGGAGGTTGAGCGCTCCAGGACCCGTGCCGGCCCGTTGCAGTGTCATTTCCCGCACTCCTTGAGCAGTCCCGCGCCGCACAGCGCCCGTGCCGCGTCGGCCACCGCGGCGAAGGGCAGATCGGATCGTTCCGCGACGTCCAGGAGGCTGTGCTCCCCGTCGGAGAGGTTCAGCACCCACAACATCGCCATCTGGGCCTGCTGCGTGTCGCTGCGCCCGCCCAGTGCCCCGTACAGGCCGCGCCTGCCCAGCTGCGGCTCTCCGTGGGGGCTGAGGTTGAGGTAGGAGCGGTTGTCGTCAAGCACCCGGGTCACCTCCCAGCAGGTCCGCAGGGTGTCGGCCATCGCCTCCGGGGAGACGAAGTCCGGATTGTCGGCGGAGGTGTGATATTCCGGGTAGCCCGCGTAGGGGGTCCTGGTGAGCGAGCCGACGGGCAGGTCGAAGCCCGGCGAGCAGAACTGCCGCTCGTCGTAGCCGTAGGGGGAGAAGTCGACGACCGCGTGGTCACGCCCCGAGGTCCGCAGGACGTGCCGCACGGCGCGGTCGATCTCGGCGTCTCCCCGCCTGCTGCGCTTGTAGGTCAGCGGGCCGCGATCCCCCGCGCAGGCCAGCACCAGGCCGTGCCTGATCCGCCCGGCACGTTCCCGGTTGCGCGCCAGCCAGGTGATCGCGCCGATGGTGCCGGGAGCGAACAGGAAGCGGTAGGTGTACCACGGGTCGGCCTCGGCCAGCCGCCGCGCGAGCCCGACCGCCACCGCGATGCCCGCCAGGTTGTCGTTGGCCAGCGACGGATGGCACACGTGGCAGGAGACGAGCACCTCCTCGTCGACCCTGCCCGGCACCACGTGCTCGCCGTAGGTCAGGTGACCGTCGGCGAGCGTGGAGTCGATCATGACCTCGTACCGCCCGTCGGCCAGGCCCGCGAGGGTGTCGTGGGCCAGGCAGAAGCCCCACGTCTCCGCGTAGTAGCCGGTCCGGTACGGGATCAGCCCCGGCTGCTCGGGCAGCGTGTGCAGGTGGGGCCGGAGCTCGTCCAAGGTCATGGTGGCCGACACCGGGACGCTGTAGCCGACCACGTGCAGGTTCGACGCGGCGAAGTCGACGACCCTGGCACCGGAGGCGTCCTTGACGTAGGCGTCACGGATGTTCCACTCCCTGGGCACCGTCCAGTCCAGGACCTGGGTCCCGGTCGGCACCTCGTGGACCCGCAGGCCGATGGACTCCGCGACGATCTCCAGGGTGCGGCGCACGCCGTCGCCGGTGATGCTCCGGCAGAGCGGGTAGAGCCGCTCCACCAGGGCGTGCATCCCGCGCCCCTCGCCGTCATCGGTCACCGTCCACCGCCCCCGCCACCTCGCGCGGGCGCAGCGCGCCGTCGACGGTGCCCGCCTCGCGGCGGGCGGACAGCCAGGCCAGCCTGGTGAAACGGCGCTGGAAGTCGTCCGCCGTCAGGCCGAACCGCCGGTACGCCTCGACCAGCTGGAGCGCGCCCGCCTTGATCGTCCACAGCGCCTGGTAGCCGGGGAGCGCGTCGCGGACACGGGAGAAGTCGACCCGGTAGGAGCGCGGATCGGCCCCGGTCTCCCCGGTGATCACGACCCGGGCCTCCGGCACCGCCTCGGCGACCTCGGCGGCGATCTGGGCCACCGTCAGGTTGTTCTCCTCGGTGCCGACGTTGAACGCCCTGGCGTGGACGGCGTCGCGCGGGGCGGCCAGCGCCATGGCGAAGGCGTTCGCGATGTCGGCGGCGTGCACCAGCGGGCGCCACGGAGTGCCGTCGGACAGCACCCTGACCTCCCCGGACAGCAGCGCGTGCCCGGCGAGGTTGTTCAGCACGATGTCCGCGCGCAACCTGGGCGAGAACCCGAAGGCGGTGGCGTTGCGCAGGAACACCGGGCTGAAGTCCCGGTCGGCCAGCTCGAACAGGTCGCTCTCGACCCTGACCTTGGAGTCCGCGTAGGGGGTCACCGGGCGCAGCGGCGCGTCCTCGTCGACCAGGTCATCGCCTGAGGCGCCGTAGACCGAGCAGGTGGAGGCGTACAGGAACCGGCGCACGCCCGCGTCCCGGGCCAGCCTCGCCAGGCGCACCGCGGCGCGGTGGTTGATGTCGTAGGTCAGCTCGGGCGCCAGCGCGCCCAGCGGGTCGTTGGAGAGCGCGGCGAGGTGCACCACCGCGTCCACCCCCGCCAGCAGACCGGGGGTGACGTCCCGCAGGTCGACCGCGTGTCCCGGCGGGTCGCCGGGCGCGGGACCCAGCAGACATCCGGCGAAGAGCCCGGAGTCGAGCCCGGTCACCTCGTGGCCCGCGGCGACGAGCACCGGGGCCATCACACTCCCCAGGTAGCCCTGGTGCCCGGTCAGCAGCACGCGCATCCGGTTCAACCTCCAGACAGGTCAAGGGTCAGCTTGTTGACGTGGAACGCCTCGGCGTAGCGGGCGTGGCATTCGATCCCGCGGACGCGGGCCAGCCCGAGGAACGCCTCGCGGTCGTACCAGGGGCGGTGGCGCTGCGAGGGGTAGTGGCGCTGGAGCAGGCTCACCTTCGCCTCGGCCACCTCGGGCGCGAGCGGCTGGTAGACCGAGGGGCGCCCGAGGTCGCCGTCCCATTTGGCGATCTCGTAGCCGAGCACCTGGTGGTCGCGGAAGGCTGTGGGCACCAGCTCGGCCAGCGTCCGGTGGTCCTGGTGGGCGTCGGCGGGGTGCGGCGCGAACAGCAGCTCGGGGTCGGTGCGCGCGCGCAGCTCCTCCACCGCCGCCTTGGCCTCCTCCCAGCGCGCGGGCAGCCGCCCGTCGGGCAGTTCGAGCACGGTGAGCCGCAGGTCGGCGCCCGGGCAGAAGGCGGTCAGCGCCGCGTGCTCCTCGTCCTGGCGCTCGGTCCCGCCGCCGGAGAGCACCAGGGCGTCCACCCGGATGCCGGGACGCGCGGCGCAGAGGGTCAGCAGGCTGCCGCCCGCCCCGATGGCGAGGTCGTCGCAGTGCGCGGCGAGCAGCGCGATCCGGCCCGCCCGGGCCGGTCTGAAGCGGATCACGTGGTCGGCACCGCCAGGTGCTCGCGCTCCCAGAGCGCCCAGGGCCGGTCACCGCGCGAGTACGCCTCGTCGAGGGCGACCCGCTCCTTGACCGTGTCCGTCGGCCGCCAGTAGCCGCGGTGCGGGTAGGCCAGCAGCCTGCCGCGCTTGGCCAGCTCGGCACAGCCGTCCGCGACCAGGTCACCACCGGCCGGGATGTGGTCGAAGATCTCCTGGCGGAGCACGAAGTATCCGCCGTTGACCCAGAGCGGCATCTCGCTGACCGGGGTGATCCCGCCGACCGTGCCGCGCTCACCCAGCTCGATGCAGTGGAAGGTGTCCGAGGGCGGCACCACCATCATCGACGCGCCCGCGCCCGAGAGGGTGAAGCGCTCGACGATCTCCGGCAGCGGCGCGTCGGTGAGCACGTCCGCGTAGTTGGCCAGGAACATCTCCTCGCCGTCCAGGTGGTCGCGGACCCGGCGCAGCCGCTCACCGATCGGGGAGGTGATCCCGGTCTGCACGAACGAGATCGACCAGTCGGAGATGTCGGTGGACAGCAACTCGACCCTGCCGCCGCGCAGCACGAAGTCGTTGGAGGTCGTCTCCTGGTAGTTCAGGAAGAAGTCCTTGATGTGGTGCGCGCCGTAGCCGAGGCAGAGGATGAACTCGGTGTGCCCGAAGTGCGCGTAGTAGCGCATCACATGCCAGATGAGCGGCCGAGGCCCCACGAGCTGCATGGGCTTGGGCACGTCGCCGGGGGTGCCGGTGCGCATCCTGGTGCCGTATCCGCCGCAGAAGAGGACGACCTTCACGGGTTCACCTCGACGATCTCCAGGTTGGGGATGGGGAAGACCAGCCGGCCTCCCCAGGCGTGTACGAAGGACAGCTGCTCGACGAGTTCCTCACGGAGGTTCCACGGCAGGACCAGCACGTAGTCGGGCCGCTCCTCGGCGAGCCGCTCGGGCGGCAGGATCGGTACGCGGGTGCCGGGGGTGAACCTGCCGTGCTTGTACGGATTGCGGTCGACGGTGAAGGGAAGCAGGTCGGGCCGGATCCCGCAGTGGTTGAGCAGGGTGTTGCCCTTGCCGGGCGCCCCGTAGCCGGCGACGGTCCGGCCCTGGCGGGCGGCGTCGAGGAGGAAGGTCAGCAGGTCCCTGCGCACCCGCGCCACCCGCTCGCCGAACTCGGTGTACCCCGACAGCTCGTGCAGACCCGCGGCCTTCTCCGCGGCGAGCAGCGCGGCCACCCGCTCGCCCGGCTCGCCCGCGATCTCCGCCGGCCGGGCCCACAGGCGGATCGAGCCGCCGTGCGTGGGCAGCGACTCGACGTCCACCAGGCGGAGGCCGCCGCTCGCCAGGGCGCTCCGCGCGGAGGCGACCGTGTAGTACTGGAAGTGCTCGTGATAGATCGTGTCGTACTGGTTGTGCTCCATCAGGGTGAGCAGGTGCTGGACCTCGATGGAGACCCAGCCGTCGTCGGCCACCAGGGCGCGCAGTCCCCGGGTGAACCCGATGACGTCCGGGATGTGGGCGTAGACGTTGTTGGCCACCACCAGGTCGGCCGGCCCGTGCTCCGCGCGCACCGAGGCGCCGGTCCGCTCGTCGAGGAAGGCCGTGTGCGTCGGCACCCCGGCGTCCCTGGCCGCCCGGCCGACGTTCTCGGAAGGCTCGACGCCCAGGCACCGGATGCCCCGCTCGACGACGTGCCGCAGCAGGTACCCGTCGTTGCTGGCCACCTCGACCACGAACGAGTCACCTCCCAGCCCGAGCCGGTCGACCGCCCCGCTCACGAACTCCCGCGCGTGCTCCACCCACGACGTCGAGTACGAGGAGAAGTAGGCGTACTCGGTGAAGGTCTCCTCGGGTGTGATCATCGGCGGGATCTGCGCCAGCCAGCAGCCGGTGCAGACCCGCAGGTGCAGCGGGTAGGTGACCTCCGGCTCCGCCAGCTGCCGTTCGGTGAGGAATCGTTCGCAGGGCGGGGTCGCCCCGAGGTCGACGACGCTGGCGAGGCTCGTCGAGCCGCACAACCTGCAGGTTGTCATGAGCTGATCTGCACCTTGCTGTGATCGCCCAGCACGAGGCGGTGGGCTCTGGGGGTGTTGGGGGCGGGGGTGACCTCGACGTCGTGGCCGATGAGGGACGCCTCGATCCGCGAGACTCCGGCGATCGAGGACCTGGGCAGGACGATCGAGTACTCGATCTCGCTGCCGCTGATCGCGCAGCCTGCCGCGATCGAGGTGAAGGGGCCGATGTAGCTGTCGCGGATCCGGGCTCCGGAGCCGATGATCGCCGGCCCGACGATGCGGGACCTCTCGATCTCGGCGCCGGCCTCGACGACCACCCGGCCGATCAGCTGGCTGGCGCCGTCGACCAGGCCGTCCACCCGGGGCTCCAGGGACTCCAGCACCAGCCGGTTGACCTCCAGCATGTCCGTGACGTTCCCGGTGTCCTTCCAGTAGCCGGAGATGACCGTGGAGGCGACCGGCCGGCCGTCGGCGATCAGCCAGTGGATGGCGTCGGTGATCTCCAGTTCGCCCCGCCCGGAGGGTTTGAGCTCGGCCACCGCCTCGTGGATCGCGGCGCTGAACAGGTAGACGCCGACCAGCGCGAGGTCGCTCTTGGGCACCGGCGGCTTCTCCTCAAGCCCGATCACCCGGCCCGCCTCGTCGAGCTCGGCGACCCCGAACTGCCGGGGGTCGCCGACCCTGGTGAGCATGATGTGGGCGGCGGGCCGCTCGCGGGCGAAACCCTCGACGACCCCGTTGATGCCGCCGACGATGAAGTTGTCGCCGAGGTACATGACGAAGTCGTCGTCACCGAGGTAGTCGCGGGCGATGAGCACCGCGTGGGCCAGGCCCAGCGGCGCCCGCTGGCGGATGTAGGTCACCTCCAGGCCGAGCTCGCGGCCGTCGCCGACGGCCGCCTCGATCTCGGCGTGCGTGTCGCCCACCACGATCCCGATCTCGCGGATGCCCGCCGCGGCGATGGCCTCAAGGCCGTAGAAGAGCACGGGCTTGTTGGCGACCGGCACGAGCTGTTTGGCCGAGGTGTGGGTGATCGGCCGCAGCCGGGTGCCCGCCCCTCCGGCGAGCACGAGTGCTTTCACTAGTAGGCCCCTTCTCCGCCGACCACGGCGCTCCAGGTCTTCCAGAGGATCTGCAGGTCCAGGAAGAGCGACCAGTTCTCCACGTAGCGGAGGTCCAGCCGGACCGACTCCTCCCAGGTCAGATCCGAGCGCCCGCTGACCTGCCACAGGCCGGTCATGCCGGGGTGGACGACCAGGCGGCGGCGCACGTCGGCGCCGTACTGCCTGACCTCGTCGGGCAACGGCGGCCGTGGGCCGACGAGGGACATCTCCCCGCGCAGCACGTTGAGCAGCTGTGGCAGCTCGTCGATGGAGTACCGGCGCAGGAAGGCGCCCACCCGGGTGATCCTTGGATCGTTCCTAATTTTGAACAAGACACCGTCGAACTCGTTCTCGCACACCAAGTCGATCTTGAGTCGCTCCGCGTCGACGACCATCGTGCGGAACTTCACCACCTGGAACTCCACACCGCCCTTGCCCACCCTGACCTGACGGAAGAGCGCGGGTCCCGGACTCGTCGCGCGGATCAGCGCGGCGATCACCAGCATGGGCACACCCAGCGCCAGGAGGGCCAGCCCCGCCCCCAACCGGTCGAACAGGCTCTTCGCCAGCCTCCTGGCGCCGCGGAAGTCGGGGTGTTCGACATGCAGGAGCGGCATGCCCGCGACCGGGCTGATGCTGATGCGCGGGCCGGCCACGTCCATCAGCGCGGGTGCCACGAACAGGTCGGTACGGGCGTCCTCCAGGCCCCAGGCGAGCCTGCGCAGCGCCGCGCCGTCCAACTCCGGGCAGGCCAGTACGGCGACGGCGTCGGCGTTGACCTCGGCCACCACCGCGGCGACGTCGGAGAAGCCGCCGAGGACCGGGATTCCGTCGACCTCGACCATGTCGGGGCCCGCGGGCAGGCACGCGGCGACGACGAGCATGCCGTGGTGCGGCTGCCCGCGCAGCTGTATCACCAGGTCGAGCACCGACTCCCGGTGGCCGACGGCGACCACCTGGCGCATGTGGTCACCGCGGGCGCGCCTGCGGTGGAGCCGCTTGCGCATCCGGTGGCGGAAGACGGCGTTGAGGATGAAGGCCAGCGGGAACATCGCCATGACGAAGCTGCGGGCGATCGGCGTCTGGGTGACGTAGGCCCCGATCGCGACGGTGGCCGTCAGCCCCGCGGCGCCGTTGAAAACCGTCCGGAACTCATCCGTTCCCTCGCCGTAGGTGCGCTTGCGGTAGGCGCCCCCCGCGGCCAGGGCCAGCGGCCACACCAGGGCGAGCCCCAGTCCGAGCAGCGCCTCCGTCCCGGGGATGAAAGCACCAAACCAGATTCGGATTCCGAGAACGGCCCCGCAGGCGATTATCGAACACGCGACATCTCCGGCCAGGAGAATACGGACATAAGGGCGTGTCCAGATACTCGGAGAAGTGCGCGCTGGACTCTTAAGGAGCCCGATGACGAGCTCCTCAGTTCCCACTCTCATACCACCCCACCCAAGATGCCCCGACTCGTCCGGATAAGGTGCCACGCATCTCATTTCAATAGTTGACAGCATTCCCTAATGCATCAGGAGCGTGGATACCCATGGAAATCCTAGTGATCACCATTGGGTGGGGGAATACCGGCCACTGTCCACTATTGGCCGAAGTACAAGGAGATGACATCTTGACGGAGCGGATCAAACGTGTTCCTTTGACCGCTTATATTTGTCAATAATATGAAATTAGTCGTATTCAAAATCCGGAAGAGCAGAAGGTGGTTCCGGACTGCGCCATACGACGACGTAATCGTCGTGCGCGGCCTCCGCCGCCGCACCGAGCCGATCGAGATCGAAATCCGGGAGATACCGGAGACGGGCGAGGAAGGTCGCGTCGGTCGCCGACCTGGGCACCACGCACCCCTGGCCCTCTCGATCAAGAAGGATGTACAGGATGTCCGAGTCCGTATCGCCCACTACCCGCACCTCGACGACGTCCTCCCACGCGAGGGCGTCAACGCTGCCGTCCTCGTAGTGACGGGTCACGCCTTCTTCGGTGACATATACGTAGGAGTCCGGCACTGAGTTGCCGTGCATGGGCGCGATTGTGACCACTCCGGGGCTCCGCGTGCAATAGAGCCGTGCAAGTCAGTGCCTAATGACCGCCCCAGCCGTGATCGAGATGCGCGGCGACCGCCTCCCTGGCGGCCTCCGCGGGACCGCCGGCGATCGCGTCGAGCAGGTTCCGGTGCTCGGCGACCAGCACGTGCCGGTCGGAGTAGACGGCGCGCAGCCGCACCAGGCCGAGCCTGGTCTCGACGGCCAGCATGCCGTAGAGCCGCTCCAGCCGGGGGCTGCCCACCGCGACGACCAGCGCCTGGTGCAGCGCCATGTGCTCGGCCACCATGTCCGCCCAGGGGGCGTCCGCGGGCAGCGCGGCCATTCGCGCCAGTGCCGCGTCCGCCTCCCCGACCCGCCGGCCGGCCAGCGCGGTGGCCGTCAGTTCCTCAAGCGGGCGCCGAACGAACATCAGGTCGTCCAGGTCGGCCACGGTCACCTCGGCCACCTGGGCGCTGCGGTGCCGCTCGCGCCTGAGCAGCCCCTCGTGCACGAGCACGGCGAGCGCCTCGCGGACCGTCGGGCGGGCCACCCCGTACAGGGCCGAGAGCTCCTGTTCGGGCAGCGTGGTGCCCGGGTCGATCTCGCCGGACAGCACCCGCCGGCGCAGGGCGTCGGCGAGCGCGCCGACGGCGGAGACGGGATGGAGCGGGAGGGTCACGCCGACGACCCTATTGCCCTTCCGCCCCGGCCGGCGGGCGAGACGCGCTCGGGCAGAGAGACCGCGACCAGGCTGGCGCCGAGCAGCAGCAGGCCGGCGACCGAGGCGGGCCCGAGCCGCTCGCCGAGCACGACGACACCGAGCAGCGTCGCCACCGCGGGCTCGGCCAGCGCGAGGGTGGCGGCGGTCGCGACCGGGGTGGTGCGCAGCCCCCTTCCGTACAGCAGGTAGGCCAGCGCGGTGGTGGCACAGCCCAGGTAGAGGGCGGTGAGCAGGCCGCGCGGCTCGGCGAGCCAGCCGGTGCCGGTCCACAGCAGGACGGGCACCATGACGACCGCCGCCCCACCGAACATCAGCCCCATCACCGCGTCGGAGGGCGCCCCCGCGCCGATCGTCCGCGCGGCGGTGACCGCGTAGAAGGCGTACAGCAGGCCGCCGAGCAGCGCGAACAGGACCCCATCGGCCCGCACCTCGCCTCCCCCTCCGGTGAGTACGGCGCAGCCGGCGATCGCCGCCGCGGTCGCCACCGCCCAGCGGCGGCTGGGCCGCACGCGGTCGAGCAGCCAGGACAGCAGCCCGGTGAAGACGGGGCCGCTGCCGATGGCGACAACCGTGCCGACGGCCACTCCGGTCCTGCTGACCGCGGCGAAGAAGCACAGCTGGTACGCCGCCACGGCCACCGCGGCGGCCGCGAGCGGGCCTCGGGGGAGACCCAGGAGCCGCGCGGGGCCGGTGACGGCCGCGAGGACCAGGCCACCGATCACCAGGCGGGCGGCGGCCATGGAGACGGGATCGACCCCGGCGACGAGCAGGCCCGCGGTTCCCGCGGTCCCCCAGAGCACGGCGGCTCCGATCACGGCGAGTTTCACGGGACGATTGTAAGCATATTGTCTGACAACCATACAACGCTGCTCCGGCGGACGGCCGGGAGGACACACCGCCGTCTCGTTTTCCAGAGCGCGCGCGCGGGTAGTTCGGCGAGGTGAGATGTCCGATAAGCAGTACGAAACAGCAGCTCAGGGCACGGTCGACGGTGAGTCGTCACACGCCCTCCGCCGACCACGGACGGAGATGATCGCGTTGTCCAGGGGAACGTTCCGCCAGGGGTCGGCGGAGGAGGTCGAGTCCATGCTCGGCACCGCGACGCCGCATCCGCTGAACGGCGTGAAGATCACCACTTCGGCCGAGGCGATGGACGCGATCGCCGAGGCTCTCGACCTGCCCGACCGTTTCGGGCACACCCTCGACTCGCTTTACGACGTGCTGACCGACCTGTCGTGGCTGCCGCCGGGCGAGCACCTGCTGCTCTGGTCGGAGCCGTCGACGCTGCGGAGCGAGGACCGCCAGACCTATGACGCCATCCGGACCGTCCTCACCGAGGCGGTCGCCGATGACACGCCCGGAGAGTCCTTCCTGTCCGTTCTCGTGCTGACCGACTGAGCCGTCGCCACGCAGTGCGCGCAGAAGGCACCGCCACGGCCCTCGGGACAGCTGCAGCGCCAGTCCAGCGTCTCGTCGACGATCCGGAACTCGACGCACGCGGCGCCCTCGTCGACCTCGGCCGTCACCAACCGCGGGCCGAAACGGACCAACTGCACCGCCAGCGTGCCGCCGTGGGCCCGCGCCGACCGTCCCGCCCGCTCGGCCTCGGCTTTGACGAGCTCCGCAATCGTTTGCATCGAAGGTTCCCTCCTACCTGAAGAGACGCACCTGAGGTATGGAAGGTTCCAAACCGATACAGCACGATAAATCATCGCAACGTAACCCACATGCACATCTAGCACCAAGTGACCCTCATTGCTATGTTTGGCGACTGTTAACCACGCATCTCAATAGTGCGAGGTATTATGGCTGGCCGAAAACACTCAATCAGGGTGAAAATTTTTACCTTACTTTTGGTACCAATTGTATCCCTTGTAGTCATTTGGGCGTTTGCTGCCAGCCTGACGGTCCAGAACGGCCAGGAACTCCTCAAGATCCGCGACGGCTACGTGTACGCGGTCCAACCCGCCAGAAAAGTGACCACCGCGCTCCAGCACGAACGGCTGCTGTCGCTGTCCGTCCTGGGAGACGTCGACGTCTCGCGTGCGGAACTGGACGCGCAGCGCGTCCGCACGAACGACGCGCGAGCCGAGCTGGAGCGGCTGATCACCGCGGCCCGTTCCGACCTCGTCCCGGGCACCTGGGAGCGGCTGAACCGGCTCCTTCGCGCCATGGACCGGCTCACCGAGATCCGCAGCGGCGTCGACACCCGCACCGACACCCGGCTGCAGACGCTCGACGCCTACACCGGGATCATCGAGGCCGCCTTCGACGTCTACGAGAAGGTGCGGATATCCACCGACATCGAGCTGACCGACCAGGCGCGGGCCGTCGTCATGGTCGGGCGGAGCCGTGAGATCCTCAGCCGGCAGGCCGCCCTGATAGCCGGAGCCGTGGTCGAGGGGGCCATGAGCCCCTCGGAACGTGCCAGGTTCAGCGAACTGGTCACCGGCCGCAGGCTCCTCTACTCCCTGGGCTTCGACCAGTTCGACGCCGAGTTCCAGGCCCTCTACACCGCCCTGCACGACTCCCCCGACTACTCCTCGTTCGAGAGGATCGAGAACGCCGTCGCCACGTCGGCGGTTCCGGACCCCGCCTGGGCCGAGGTCGCCACCCGGCTCTCCGACGACTTCGACAGCCGCGCCGGAAAGGTCAGCGAACGCATCAGCGAGCGGTCCATGCCGCTCGCCAGGGGCATCCTGATCCAGATCGGCCTCGCCGGCGGGCTGGGCCTGGCCGCGGTCGGGCTGTCCGTCTTCGTCTCGGTACGGTTCGGCCGGCGGCTGGGCGGCGAGCTCATCGACCTCCAGCAGGCGGCCCTCGACCTGGCCGACAGGCGGCTGCCCGACGTGGTCCGGCGGCTCCGCCGGGGCGAGGACGTCTGCTCGGAGGCACCCGAGATCAACGTCGGCAGCACCACCGAGGTCGCCAGGGTCGGCGAGGCGTTCTCCACCGTGCAACGGACCGCCGTCGAGGCCGCCGTCGGTCAGGCCGAGATGCGCAAGGGCGTCAACAAGGTCTTCGTGAACCTGGCCAGGCGCAGCCAGTCCCTGCTGCACCGGCAGCTGGCCATGCTGGAGACCATGGAAGGGCGGGCCCGCGATCCGGAGACCCTTGAGGATCTGTTCAGCCTGGACCACCTGACCACCCGGATGCGCCGCCACTCCGAGGGCCTGATCATCCTGTCCGGCGCCGTCCCCGGACGGGGATGGCGGACACCGGTCACGATCTACGACGTGGTCCGCGCCGCGGTCGAGGAGGTCGAGGACTATCCGCGCGTGACGATCAGCGTTCCGCACGGCCCGTCCGTGATCGGCGCGGTCGTCACCGACGTGATCCACCTGGTCGCCGAACTGGTCGAGAACGCCGCCATGTTCTCTCCCCCGCACACCTCGGTACGCGTGCACGGCGAGACGGTCGCCAGGGGCTACGCCATCGAGGTCGAGGACCGGGGGCTCGGCATCCCCGCCGAGGAGATGGCCCGGCTCAACGCGCGGCTGGCCGACCCGCCGGAGTTCGACCTGGCCGACAGCGACCGGCTCGGCCTGTTCGTCGTCGCGCAGCTCGCCGTCCGGCACGGCATCCGCGTCTCCCTGCGGCCCTCCCCCTTCGGCGGCACCACGGCGATCGTGCTGCTCCCGAGCGAGCTGGTGGTCGAACCGCTCGATCCCCGGTTCACCTACTCGGTCGAGGTCGAAAGGCTTCCCTCCGGCAACGGCCTCCCCAAACGGGTGCGCCAGACCGTACCCGCCGAACGGGCCGCCTCCGGCGCCCCTGTCGCGGAGACCACCCCGGAGAGCAGGGGAGCCGTACCGAGCGGCGTGCTCGCCGCGTTCCGCGACGAACGGCAGCGCACCGGGCCGGAGGGCGGCTGATGACCGAGCGCTGGCTCGACCGGGAGGCCGGTCCGATCGTCCGTCCCTACACGATGACCCGCGGCAGGACCAGGGCCGCGGGCGCTCATTTCGACCTGATGGCCGTGGTGGTGGCGGTCCGGGCCCCACGCCGGGACCTGCCGCCCGAGCACATGTCGATCCTGAACGCCTGCCGCGCGCCGATCTCCGTCGCCGAACTGGCCGGGGAGACCGGCATGGCCGTCGGAGTGCTCCGGGTGCTCCTCGGCGACCTGCGCGACCACGACCTGATCACCGTACGGCTCCCCGCGGCGCCCTCCGCGATCCCCCGCGAGAACCTGCTCCGCGACCTCCTCGCCGGGCTCAAGGCCCTCTGAGCCCGGCGGGCGTTTCGCCCGTGGGCGAGACCGCGCCGCTCAGTCCGTGGCCAGGCGGGCGTGCCGCTCCACGTCGTGGCGGACGCCCGCGTAACTCAGCTTGGCCCGCTCGATTCCCTCGGAGCGGAATCCGGCCCTGGTGGCCACCGTGCAGGAGGCCACGTTGCTGACCCGGTGCGCCAGCTCCAGGCGGAACAGCCCCCGTTCCCTGAACGCCCACTCGGCCATCTTGCCGGCGGCGGCCACGGCCACACCCCGTCCCCTGGCACGCGGGATCGTCCAGTAGGACACCCAGCCGGTCTCGTGCGCGTCGATGTTGCTCACGGCGACGTTCCCCACGACCTCGCCGTTGGACACCACGGCGAACGCCCGCGCGTCGTCACGGAAGCCCCAGACCCCCATCCACTCCAGCGCCGCCTGGGCCGTGTCGATGGGCCGGGCCGCCTGCTCGGCCATGTCCGGGGAGCTGAACGCGTCGAGCACGACCCACATGTCGTCGGGTCGCCATCCACGCAACTCCACTTCAATCATGCCGTGCAGGGTAGCCCCGAGACCGTCCCGCGCAACGCGCCGCCCACCGCTCTGACGTCCGGAAATCGTCCACATCGGAGCGCGGGTCCCAGATAGATCCGAGATCTGCTGGGCACTCAGCAGCTATGAGTGACGATTCGGAGAGCCGCGACCTCACCGGGAAGGGCTTCGGCGACGGCCGACCCAGGACAATGGGAGAGATAGCCGTGAATCTGGCGGTCAGCGAATCACTCGCCAATCACGGCCACCACGCCCTGGTCAACGCGCACGAGTCGGCTGCCCGCGGTCACCAGCTCATGGCCGACGCGGGCGTGGGCGACGTGGAGCAGCACCTCGATCTGGCGCGCTGGCACCACTGGTGCGCCATCGTGGAGTACCAACTGGCCGACGAGGCGGACCAACGGACTCCCGCCAGACGGAACCCGAACGGCTGAACACGGCGGGCGAGCCCGAGAGGCGCCCCCCGCACCGGTACGGCCCGGGCGGACCGCTCCGCCGGCAGGCGCGGTCACGGCGAGGATGACCGCACCCCCGGCCGATACGTGGGCTCCGGCCGGCGGGATCAGCTTTCACGGATCTCCCTGGCCAGCGCGGCACTGCGGTGTTCCAGGTGCCACAGCCCGAGGCGGTGGTGGGTCTCCCGCGCTCGCTCGGCGTGCGCCAGTGCCTCCTCGACGCGACCGACCCTGTGGAGCAGCTGGGCGACCACACCGTGGATCGTCCCCCAGGAGATGCATCCCGTTCCCAACGTCACCAGCTGTTCGGCGATGGGTTCCAGTTCCTCCAGCAGCCCGTACGGATCGGGGCGGCCGATCCTGGCCGCGACGAGACCCCACTGCCAGGTGACGAACTGCCACGCCCAGTCACGCTCGACGGCGACGCCCCACCGGTCGATCAGACGGTGGGCGAGCGCCTCGTCCCCCGCCTCGATCACGGCCAGTACGGCGGCGGGACGCAGCAGGCTGTTGGAGTCGTCCTCGGCGGCCTCGAGCAGTTCCGGTACGAGCACCCCGTGTCGGCCCTGTGCCCAGGACGAGAAGAAGGCGCAGAGGAGATGGATGTACTCCGGGCCCCAGAGGCTGATGCGCCGGTAGCTCTCGGCGCCGGTCGCGGCAAGCCTCTCCACCTCCTCCCAGCGGCCGTCGAGCATCGCCCGCCCGGTCGCGGCGTAGGTCACCTGCGTCTCGAGCTCCGGCATCCGCACCTCGCCGGTCAGGCGCAGGCAGCGGGCCAGCTCGGCGTCGTAGTCGGCCAGCCTTCCCTCGCGCAGGAAGGTCGGCATCCGGTGCAGGCGGGCGATGATCTCGGCGGCCCGGGGCAGGTCGGGGAGGGACAGGATCTCCTCCGCCGCCCGGTAGCGCTCCTCCTCGTACTCCGGGGTCCAGGAGGCGATGATGAAGTTGTTGAGCGTGCGCGCGAGCAGGCGGTGGTCACCGGCCCGCCGGGCGAGCGCGACCGCCTCGGCCGCGAGCCTCGCGCCCTCCCACCGCCGTTCGCTGTAGTAGAGCTCCACTCCGAGGGTTCCCAGCAGCTCGGCCCTGACCGCCTCCCGCCCGGGCGGCAGCCGGTTCAGCTGGTCCTCCAGCACGTCGATCATGCGCCTGTCCACCACGCCGTAGGCGCGCCAGTTCCACAGCGTCACCCCGCCGAAGACCGTCGCCGCCTCGATCACCGCCGCGTCGTCGCCCTTACGGATGGCGAGGGTCACGGCCTCGTCCAGGGCGGTGTGCGCCGTGATCACGTCGCCGACCACCCTGCGCGCCCGTCCCAGCTCGATGAGCAGGGCGCCGCGGCTGAACGCCGGATCCGCGGACTGCGGGTCGAGCGCCGCGAGCGCCTGCTCCCAGAACATGACCGCCTCGTCGTAGGCGAGGCGGGCCGCCGCCTGTACCGCCGCCCTGACGGCGTACGACGTCGCCTTGGCCGAGTGACCGATCCTGGCCGCCATGCCGAAGTGGTGGGCGAGCACGGGCAGTCGCGGCTCCAGGTTTCCCGGGTGAAGATTCTCGACCGCCTCACCCACTCGCCCGTGGATCTGCGCCCGCTGCAGTCGGCTCAGTCCCGTGTAGAGAGCCTCGCGGACGAGCGCGTGCGAGAAGCGATAGTCCCAGCCCCCGGCCACCTCGGTGAGCAGGCCGGTCGCCACCGCGGGTTCGAGCAGCATCATCATCCGGGCGCCGCCGATCCCGGTGGCGGCTTCCAGCACGTCCGCGTCGACGTCCCTGCCGATCACCGCGGCGGCCCGCAGGAGCGTCTGGGAGTCCTCGGGCAACCGCGAGACCCGCCGGGTGATGACGTCGCGCACCCCCTCGGGGACGGAGAGGGAGGTGACGTCCGCGGCGGCGACCTGGTCCAGCGGCGAGACGCTGTCCAGCAGGCGGAGCACCTCACCGAGGAAGAAGGGGTTACCGCCGGTACGGTCGTGCAGCGCGCTGACCAGGGCCGGGTCGGGGCCGATGTCCGCACGACCTACCCGGCCCAGATCGTCAGGGCCCGCGTCGTCCAGGTAGTCGGCGACCTGCTCCCACGTGAACGCGGTGACGCTCATCCGCTCGGTACCGCGCTGCCGGGTCAGGTCGCCGAGCGCGTCCGTCAGCGCCGGCCACGCCTCGGCGGTCTCGGCGGCCTCGGGGCGCAGGGTCGCCAGCACGAGCAACGGCACCCGGTGCAGGTCGCCGCCGAGGAAGGTCAGCAGCTTCAGGGACGCGGCGTCCGCCCAGTGGACGTCCTCCATGAGGATGAGCACCGGTGCCACGCCCGCCCGCCGTGACAGCGCCCTGGCCACCGCGTCGTACAGCAGGAAGCGCGCGGTGTCGGGATCGTCCGCGCCCGAGGCCCCGTCCGCGCCCGTCAACCGGCGGATCACGTTCTCGACCCCCTCCGCCTCCCGGGTCACGGCCCCAAGCCCTCCGGCACCGGCCTCCGCCTCTTCTTCGAGGGCGGTCAGCACCTGGATCCACGGCCAGAACACGGGCGCGCCACGCCCTTCGACGCACCGGCTCCACACCGGGGTGACCCCCAGTTCCCCGGCGATCTCGGCCGCGGCCTCCGCGAGACGGGTCTTGCCGACCCCGGACTCGCCGCTGACCAGCAGCACGCCTCCCGCGCCACGGGCCGTGTCCCGCAACCGCTCCCGGATCCGGCGCAGCTGAGGCTCCCTGCCCACGAGCCTGCGCCCGCGCGGGGCGGAGGCCCGCCACTCCCCTGCCGTCCGGGGGGCCACGACGTCCTCCCCGCGGGACGATCCGTCCCCGCGCGCGGGCGAGATCTCCTCCCCTCGCGCGATCGACGGCCAGGAGCCTTCGAGAGACTCGTCCTGGTCGAGGATGGCCTGTTCGAGACGGCGCAGTTCGAGGCTGGGATCGAGCCCGAGTTCGTCACCGAGGAGGGTACGGCAGCGCTGGTAGGCGGCCAGTGCCTCGGCCTGCCTGCGGTCGCGGTACAGGGCGCGCATGAGCAGCGCCCAGGACCCCTCCCGGTAGGGATCGAGATCGAGCAGATGCCCGGCCTCGACGGCCGCCTCACTGAACCTGCCGAGCAGCAGCCACGCCTCGGCCCGCGTGGACAGTGCCGACAGGCGCACCTCGGTGAGGCGGGCCACGACAGGCCCCACGAAGGAGCGGTCGGAGAAGTCGGCGAGCGGCTCGCCCCGCCAGGTGCCGAGTGCCGCGTCCAGGGACCGCTCGGCCTCCCACGCCCGCCCGTCGGCCAGAGCGGCCTGTGCCTCCTCGACGGCCCGGATGAAGCGGTTGGCATCCACCTGATCGGGCGAGATGTCCAGCAGGTACCCAGGCTCCCGGGTCCGCAGGACGCGAGCGGGGGACCGAGGGCTGCGCAGCGGTTCGAGGATCCTGCGGAGCTGGGAGATGTACGCCTGGAGCGTTCCTGTCGCGCTGGACGGCGGCTCGTCGGCCCAGAGCCGGTCGATCATCTGGTCGAGGGGTGCGACATGGGGCGCGTTGAGCACCAGGAGCGTCAGCACGGCCCGCTGTTTGCGGGATCCCAGGTCGAGGAGCGCACCGGTGCCGTCGGCCACCTCCACCGGTCCGAGGATGCGGAAATCCAGACACGCCGCGGCCTGGGCGGTATCCGGTACCTCGCCACCGTTCGCGAGCATCACAACTCCCGCACGAGCCACGCGACCGCCAATGCCTCGATCGCGGGTCCATCGTATCGGCAGGTCGCGATGGGGGTTCTGTCGGCGGCGACGAAACCGGAGGAGCCGAGGAGGGAGAACGTTCCCGGATCCGCCGCCGCCACCCGGTAGCGCACCAGTTGGACGCCGTCCGCGCGCATCTCCGTCAGCAGGTCACCGAGCAGCCGCCGGCCGAGACCCCGTCCCCGGTGTGGCAGGGCGACGACCAGGGCCCGCAGGCGGGCGTCACGGTCGGGCTGTCCCACCTCGACGAGGGCACCGGCCACCGGCGGATCGTCCACCGGCCGCGCCAGATCGACCAGCACGTACACCCGGCAGCGAGCGGCCGACACCTCGGACAGGGCCTCCTCCAGGGCCTCGTCGAGCAGATCGGGACCCGTCGCACCCGCGTATGCCAGGACCTCCCGCAACAGCAGGGTGCTGGAGGGCTGGGACTCCAGTGACGACGACATGCGCACAGCGTTCCACCGCCGTCTAGGAAACGACTAGGAGTCCTCTAGGTCCTCGGCCGGGTCCGGCGGCCACCACTCCGGTCGCGGTGGCCGCCGGACCCCAGTAACAACCCAGTCGTCTCCAAGTGCCGGCTGCGACAACTGGAGGACCGGGCCGGTCGAGGCCCCGCGACTTCGCCCCACGCCGCGAGTCGTCTCACACCATCGGGAGAACCCTCATGAGTACCGCCTTTTCCACGGCCGAGCATCTCGGCGGAGAGCTGGAAGTCCTGCGAGGCCAGGTCGCCGGCCCTGTCCTCGCTCCTGGTCAGGACGGCTACGAGGAGGAGACCGCGGGTTTCAACACCGCGGTCCGGCACCACCCGGCCGTCGTGGTGGGCGCCACCCGCACCGCGGACGTCATGGCGGCGGTCCGCTTCGCGGTCCACCACTCCCTTCCCGTCGCCGTGCAGGCCACCGGGCACGGCGCCGTCCAGGCCTCCGACGGGGCGCTGCTGATCAACACCTCCAGGATGCGCGAGGTCACCGTCGACCCCTCCGGCCGCACCGCGCGGGTCAGCGCGGGCTGCCGCTGGGCGGACGTCATCGCGCAGACGACCCCGTACGGCCTGGCCCCCCTGAGCGGCTCGTCCACGGGCGTCGGGGCGGTGGGCTACACGCTGGGCGGTGGCATCGGCCCGATCTCGCGGGCCTTCGGCTTCGCCGCCGACCACGTACGGGAGATCACCGTGGTGACCGCGGACGGCCTGGTCCGGGTGACGGACCCGGACACCGAGCCCGACCTGTTCTGGGGACTGCGTGGCGGCAAGGGCAGCTTCGGCGTGGTCACCTCCATGGTCATCGACCTGTTCCCGGTGTCGACCCTGTACGGGGGCGGCCTCTACTTCAGCGCCGAGGACACCCCCGCCGTCCTGCACGCCTACCGGACCTGGGTCGACACGCTGCCGGAGGCCACGACCACCTCGGTGGCGATGCTGCGCCTGCCCCCGGTGCCCGAACTCCCCCCGCAGCTGCGTGGCCGCTTCGTGACCCACCTGCGCTTCGCCCATCTCGGCGACGCCCACAAGGCGGAGGCACTCCTCGCCCCGATGCGGGCCGTCGCCGAGCCGATCTTCGGCGAGATCGCGCAGATGCCGTTCGGCGCGATCGACTCCGTGCACCAGGACCCGGTGCATCCCATGCCGAGCTGGGAGCGCGGCGCCCTGCTGCGCGAGCTCGGCGCGGAGACCGTGGAGGCGCTCCTGGCGGCGGCCGGCCCGACGGTCGACGTGCCGCTGGCCATCGTGGAGCTGCGCCAGCTGGGCGGGGCGCTGGGCCGCGAGCCGCGCCGGCCGAACGCCGTGGGCGGGCGGGACGCCGCCTTCGGCGTGATGGTGATCGGCGCCCCCGTTCCCGAACTGCTCGACACGGTCGTCCCGGCCGTGGGCGGTGCCGTGCTCGGCTCCCTGACTCCCTGGCTGACCGGCGGGACGCAGCTCAACTTCCACGGGGCGATGCTCGCCCCCGAAGACCTGGCCCGCGCCTGGCCGGAGCCGACACTGCGCAGGCTCATCGCTCTCAAGGACCACTACGACCCGGCCCGGGTGTTCCGCTTCGGCCACGTCGTGCCCCGCGTCTGAGCTCCCAGATCCACCGGCAGGCCGGGGGGGCCTGCCGGTGTCTCGCGGCGGGGGCGGAGCTCGTCCGTGGCACGGGACCTATTGACCTCATGTTTCCGACAAATTAAATTAAGTATAGAAATAAGGCGTTGATTTACAGTGCCGTAGTCGCGCCTCATCTGCTGTCGGACCTTCCACCCCCCGGATCCACTGTGGAGACAAGCATGAGAGGTCTGTTCCGTCCTGCCGCCTTATGGACTGCCACGGCAGTCGTGGCGGCTCTGCTCGCAGTACCGTCGAGCCCGGCATTCGCCGACACGTTGTTGTCGCAGGGCAAGGCCGCGACGGCCTCCTCGACCGAGAACGGTGGCACCCCGCCGGCCGCCGCGGTCGACGGCGACACCGGCACCCGCTGGTCCAGCGCGGCCGGCGACTCCCAGTGGATCCAGGTCGACCTGGGCGCCTCGTTCGGCATCAGCAGGGTCGTGCTGAACTGGGAGGCCGCGTACGGCAGCGGATACAAGATCCAGTCATCCGAGAACGGGAGCACCTGGACGGATCTGAAGACCGTCACCGGCGGTGACGGCGGAATCGACACCTGGGACGTCACCGGCAGCGGCCGGTACGTCCGGATGCAGGGCGTCACGCGAGCCACCGGCTACGGATACTCACTGTGGGAGTTCCAGGTCTTCGGTGGGGACTCGGGCCCCGCGGGCCAGTGCGGGACCGGCAACGCCGCGTTGAACAGACCCTCGACCGCGTCGTCCACCGAGAACGGCGGGACCCCCGCGAGCGCCGCCTTCGACGGCGACAACGGGACCCGCTGGTCCAGCGCGGCCGGCGACCCGCAGTGGATCCAGGTGGACCTGGGCTCGACCCGGACCGTCTGCGGGATCGACCTGAGGTGGGAGGCCGCGTACGCGAGCGCTTTCAAGCTCCAGGGGTCGACCAACGGCACCACCTGGACCGACCTGAAGTCCGTCACGGGCGCCACCGGCGGCGTTCAGTCGCACGAGGTGAGCGGCTCCGCCCGGTACGTCCGGATGCACGGCACCACCCGAGCCACCGGCTACGGATACTCACTGTGGGAGTTCGCCGTGCGCACCACGTCCGACGGTCCGGTGATCCCCGGCGGCGGGGACCTGGGACCGAACGTTCACGTCTTCGACCCGTCCATGTCCAGTGCCGACATCCAGAGCCGGCTCGACACCGTCTTCCAGCAGCAGGAGTCGGCCCAGTTCGGCACCGGGCGCCACGCCTTCCTGTTCAAGCCGGGCACCTACCACGTGAACGCCAAGGTCGGCTTCTACACCTCGATCATGGGTCTGGGGCAGTCCCCCGACGACGTCACCGTCAACGGCGTGACCGTCGACGCGGGCTGGTTCGGCGGCAACGCGACCCAGAACTTCTGGCGCTCGACGGAGAACCTGTCGGTCCAGCCGCCCGGCGGCACCAACCAGTGGGCCGTCTCCCAGGCCGCGCCGTTCCGCCGCATGCACATCAAGGGCGCGCTCAACCTGGCCCCCACCGGCTACGGCTGGGCCAGCGGCGGCTACATCGCCGACAGCAAGATCGACGGCGCCGTCGGCCCGTACTCGCAGCAGCAGTGGTACACCCGGGACAGTTCCGTCGGCGGCTGGGTCAACGGCGTGTGGAACATGGTCTTCTCCGGGGTGCAGGGCGCTCCCGCCACCGCCTTCACCGACAAGTCCTACACCACGCTGGACAACACCCCGATCAGCCGTGAGAAGCCGTACCTCTACCTCTCCGGCAACGAGTACCGGGTGTTCGTCCCGGCCAAGCGGACCGGCGCGCGCGGTGTGAGCTGGGCGAACGGCGCCACCCCGGGAAGCTCGATCCCGCTCGCCCAGTTCTACGTCGCCAAACCCGGCGACACGGCCGCGACCATCAACGCCGCGCTCAGCCAGGGCCTGCACCTGCTGCTCACCCCCGGCATCTACCACATCGACCAGCCGATCAACGTGACCAGGGCGAACACCGTGGTCCTGGGTCTCGGCCTGGCCACGATCATCCCCGGCGGCGGCGCCACCGCGGTCAAGGTCGCCGACGTGGACGGCGTGCGGCTCGCCGGTTTCCTGGTCGACGCGGGCCCGCAGAAGTCCGACGTGCTCATCGAGGTCGGCCCGCAGGGGTCGAGCGCCGACCACGCCGCCAACCCGACCACGCTGCAGGACGTGTTCGTCCGAATCGGCGGCGCCTTCGCCGGCAACGCCACCACCAGCGTGGTCGTCAACAGCGACGACGTGATCATCGACCACACCTGGCTGTGGCGCGGTGACCACGGCGACGGCATCGGCTGGAACGTCAACACCGCCGAGACCGGCCTGATCGTCAACGGCGACGACGTCCTGGCGACCGGCCTGTTCGTCGAGCACTACCGCAGGTACGACGTCGAGTGGTACGGCGAGCGCGGCCGGACGATCTTCTTCCAGAACGAGAAGGCGTACGACCCGCCGAACCAGGCGGCCTACATGAACGGCGGCACCAAGGGCTGGGCGGCCTACAAGGTCGGCCCCGCGGTCGACACCCACGAGGGCTGGGGACTCGGCAGCTACGTCTACTTCAACGTCGACCCGACGATCCAGGTGGAGAACGCGTTCGAGACCCCGGTGAAGCCTGGAGTCAAGTTCCACAGCCTGCTCACCGTCTCCCTCGGCGGCAACGGGCGGATCAACCATGTGATCAACGGCACCGGCGGCCCGGCCTTCGGCACGGACACGATCCCCTCCAAGCTCGTCTCCTACCCCTGAGGCGCCCCTGAGGCACTCTGAGCCCGCCTGATCAGCGGTGGTCAACGCGCTCTCCTCGCTGATCAGGCGCTTCACCCCCACGCCGTGGGTCTCCGCTGTCACGGGGAGACCCACGGCCTCGTGTCGTACGGTCCCCGGCCACCGATCGAGATCCGCCGTTCTCCGGGCACGGACACGTGCCCCGAATCCCCGGGCCGACGAGACCGCATCCCGCCGACCCCGCGGAAAATCATGACCCTATATAAGCAAATGTCCGAATAGAGAGTATTAATCGACGAATACATTGACTCACGGTTGATTAGACAGGAAATGCGTGGTTCGAGAGTGACTGTCTGTTCTTAGCCGTAGGCGTGGTGCTACGGTGTGTGCCTGTTCGCGCTCTGCCGTGAAGCGGCACCACCCGGTTGACCGATATCGCAGGGGGAACAGCAAGTTCAACGCGGCCTTGTCACGCCTTGCCGCCACCCCCCAAGGACGCCGATGTCAGTAGATGTACCGCACCGAACCCGGAGCAGGCTTTCACCGAGGGAACTGGCGGTCATCGCCTCTCTCGGCACCATGATCATTATGGCCTGCCTGTGGTTGTGGGCGGTGTCCGCCGCCCCCTACGAGGCCAGAGAGCTGATGGCGCTCGTCGGCGGGATCTCGGCCGTACTGCTGTCCGGCGCCGCCGCGGCCATCGTCCACTACGCCGGCACCGGTCGCCGGCTGCGTGAGCAGGCCGAGTGGGCCGGCGCGCGGTTCACCTGGCTGGAGCGGGAAGTGCTGCGAATGGCCGAGGAGTCGCTGCCCTCGCTGGGACACCGGGTGCGCGGCGGCGTCTCGGCCGCCGACGCGCTCTCCCAGCTGCCGCAGCCCTCGGACGGCCCGCTGCGCCGGCTGCTCGACGCGGCCGGGCACGAGCTTGAGCTGATCGAACGCGAGCTCGCCACCGCCCGGGCGTACCGTGAGGCGACCGAGGGCGAGATCTCCCGGCTGACCGACGACACGCTGCCGGATCTGGTCCGGCGGATCCAGACGAACCGGATGTCGGTGAGCGCCGCACTGGCCGAGACAGACCAGCCGGAACACGGCCCACTGCGCGACCTGCTGAGCGAGACGGCGCGGCAGCTCTCCGAGAGCGAGCGCAGGGGCACCGCCGTGATGGCGGCGTGCGCCGGGGCCGCGGCCCGGGTGCAGGCACAGGCCACCAGCCTGCTCGCCCGGCTGCGCGAGCTGGAGGAGCAGTACGGCGAGCACGAGGAGATCTTCGCCGACCTGCTGGACCTGGACCACCGCATCTCCCAGATGAGCCGGCTGGCGGACAACGTCGCACTGCTGAGCGGCGGCCGTTCCGGGCGGCGATGGACCCGGCCGATCGTCATGGAGAGCGTCCTGCGCGGCGCGATGGGCCGCATCGGCGCCTACCGGCGCATCCGGCTGCACTCCAGCAGCACCGTCGCCGTCGCGGGGTACGCGGCCGAGGGCGTGATGCACGCGCTGGCCGAGGTGATGGACAACGCCGCCACGTTCTCGGCGCACGGCACCGAGGTCCACGTATACGTGGACGAGGAGGACGCCGGCGTCGTGATCACGGTCGAGGACAGCGGTCTGGGGATGCGCCCGCGCGAGCGGCAGCACGCCACCAGGCTCGTATCCGAGCCGCTCGACCTGCGGACGCTGTCCGGTACCCGGCTGGGCCTGGCGGTCGTGGGACGCCTGGTCGACAAGTACGGCCTGGCGGTCAGCTTCCGGCCGTCCGCCCGTGGCGGCATGGGGGTCGTGATGCTGATCCCGCGCCTGCTGATCACGCAGCCCCTGTCGGCCACCGTGCCGCCCGTCGTCGAGTCGTCGGTCCGCCGCCCCTTGCAGGCCGCCGTACCGACACCGGCCGTACCCGCGCAGGAGGGGCCGGCCGACGAGTCCGAGGATCTGCTGCCCAGGCGGCGCCGGGGGCAGACGCTGGCCGAGGCGACCAGGGCGCGGCAGACATCGCCGGCCAAGCCCGCGCGCGAGGGGCGTGACTCGGCGGCGAGGTTCGCCGCGTTCCGCCAGGCCGGCGGCCGTGGGCGTTCCCCCTCCCCGGCCCCGGGCGACTCCTGACACGCGTCCGCCGACCACCGGACATCTTTGGATTCACAGATGAGGAGGCAGGGGCCGTCCCTCCCGCGTCCGCGCCGAAGGGGCACCCCGTCGTTTATGAGCACAACCGACGCTTCGCACACCACCGATCGTGACTTCGACTGGCTACTGGAGAACCTCAAGGAGAAGACCCCCGGGGTCAGGCATGTGCTGGTGCTGACCAGGGACGGCCTGAAGATGTGCTTCACCGCCGGCCTCGGCCGGGACGGGGCCGACCAGCTCTCCGCCCTGGCCGCCGGGATCCAGAGCCTCTCGCTGAGCGCCTCCGCCGAGTTCGGGGACGGCATCGGAGCGGGGCAGGCGATGGTGGAGTTCGCCGGCGGACTACTGCTCATCGTGCCGGCCGGGGACGGCGCCCACCTGGCCGTGGTGGCCGAGGAGGACGGCGAGGTGGGGCTCATCGCGCACAACATGAACGAACTGGTGGAGCAGATCGGGGTTTACCTCACCGCGGCACCGCGGCAAACGGAGAACAGCGACGACCGCGGATGACACGGCGAGCCATCGACCGAGAAGACCCGGACCGGCTCTACACGGTCACCGGGGGGCGCACCAGCGCCGACGAGAAATCCTTCGACTCCGTCTCCCTCATCGTCAGCGAGTGCGCCCCCACCCCCGGTATGCAGTCCGAGCACATCAGGATCCTGCGGATGGCCCAGCGGCCGACGGCGGTGGTGGAGATCTCGGCGGAGCTGCGGCTGCCGGTCAGCGTGGTGAAGATCCTGCTGCGCGACCTGCTGGACACCGGTCGTATCACCGTCCGTCATCCGTCGATCGCCGCACAGGCCGAACGACCGGATCCCGAAATCCTGAGGCAGGTGCTCGTTGCACTCCACAACCTCTGACCAGAGGACGCCGTTGCGCACGACCGCCGCGGACGCCCTGAAAATCGTGATCGTCGGCGGATTCGGGGCGGGAAAGACGACCATGGTCGGCTCGGTGAGCGAGATCCGCCCGCTGAGCACCGAGGAGGTCATGACCCAGGCGAGCGTGGGCATCGACGACGCCAGCCAGGTACGGACCAAGTCGACCACCACGGTGGCCTTCGACTTCGGCCGGATCACGCTGAACGAGAGCAAGGTGCTCTACCTGTTCGGCGCGCCCGGTCAGCAGCGGTTCTGGTTCGTGTGGGACCAGTTGTTCGCCGGCAGCCTGGGCGCGGTCGTGCTGGTGGACGCCCGCCGCCTGGAGGATTCCTGGTACTCCATCGACCGGCTGGAGCACCACCGGACCCCGTTCGTCGTCGCGGTCAACCGCTTCACCGACGGGCCCACCCTGGATTCGGTACGCGAGGCGCTGGCGCTGTCGCCCGAGGTCCCGCTCATCGACTGCGACGCGCGGGAGCGGTCCTCGTCCAAGCACGTGCTGATCACGCTCATCGAGCACCTCACCCGCACCTACGACCAGTCGCCCGCCCGAGAGAGCATGCCGTGACGAACTCCCCTCCCCTGCCCGACTCCACAGACCCGTCGGCCGCCTCGCCCACATCGCAGCATCCCGAGCGGGGACGGGAGCCGCTGGAGGGATACCCCGACCACGCCGATGCCGTACGGCTGCACGCGTCACTGATCGGCGACGACCCGACCGCGCTGTTCCAGGAGATGCGCCGCAAGCACGGCCCCGTCGTCCCCGTTCTCCTCGACGGCATGCCCGTCTGGTACGTGATCGGTTATCGCGAGCTGCACCATGTCACCAGCCAGCCGCAGTTGTTCAGCCGCGACCCCAGGCGCTGGAACCTGCAGGACCACCTCCCCCCTGACTGGCCGACGCGCCCGTACGTGACATGGCAGCCGTCCGTGATGTACGCCGAGGGGGCCGAGCACCAGCGGCGGATCGGCCCCATCAGCGACGCGCTGGACAGCGTCGACCGCACCGAGCTGGCCCTGATCTGCGAGCAGGTCGCCGACCGCGCGATCGACGAGTTCTCCGGGGACGGCCAGACCGACCTGATCTCCCAGTACGCCGACCGGATTCCGGCTCAGGTCATCACCCGGCTGTTCGGGCTGGCGGAGACCGACCTGCCGGAGCTGGTCGAGGACGTCAACCACGTGCTGAGCGGGAGCGAGGAGGCCCCCACGGCGCTTCCCCGGATTCTGGACAAGGTGAGCCGGCTCATCGCCGACAAGCGCGCCCTGCCGGGCCACGACCTCACCTCGCACATGCTGGCACACTCCGCGCGGCTCACCGACGAGGAGATCGTCCTGGATCTGATCATGGTGTTGATCTCCTCCCATGACAACTGCTCCAACTGGATCGGCAGCACCCTGCGGCTGATGCTGGTGGACGACCACTTCTCGATGAGCCTGCAGGGCGGCCGCAGCAGCGTCGGCGAGGCACTGAACGATGTGCTGTGGAAGGACCCGCCCGCGCCGAACATGCCCTCCCGCTGGGCCGTGCAGGACTGCGAGCTGGCCGGGCGGCGCATCCGCCGGGGCGACATGCTGGTGCTCGGTGTCGCCGCGGCCAACGCCGATCCGCAGGTGCAACCGGCCGCCCATGCCGGCTCCGGCGCCAACCGGGCGCATCTGTCCTTCGGCCACGGCGAGTACGGTTGTCCCTTCCCCGCGCCCGAGCTCGGCGGGATCATCGCCAAGACGGCCGTGGAGGTCCTCCTCGACCGGTTGCCCGACGTCTATCTCACCGTGAAACCGGACGCGCTACGGTGGCGCCCTTCGCTGTGGGTTCGCAGCCTGGAGGCCCTGCCCGTACGGTTCAGCCCGACCGTGCCGACCGGCCAGAGCCCGTCGAACACCTGGGACGCCCCCAGGTAGGCCCCTCCCTGCCCCGAAGACTCGATCGTCCGCGCACGGACGCCCCCGGTCAGGCCGGAGCGGAGCCCGGCGACCGGTCCGCGGCGAAGCCTGTGGCGGACAGGGAGAGCAGACGCTCGATCAGGTCGTGGCCGGTCGACTGCTCGCTCGCCCAGGCGATGCCCGCCACCAGGGCGAGGAGTTCGCCGATGACGAGGTCGGCGCGGACCGCACCGGACTCCTGGGCCCGCGCGAGAAGCCGGCCCCCGGAGGCGCGCATCGCGTGACAGGAGGCGTGCAGTTCGGAACCCTCCTCCCGCAGCGCGGCCATGACCGATGCCGGAAGACCCTGGTAGGTGGTCGAGCCGACGGCCAGCTCGCGCAGCCAGACGAGCAGCGCGTCACGGGGCGAGGACGCGGCCAGCAACTCTTCCGCCCTGCTCTGGAGGGCGTCGAAGCCACTGCTCATGAGGGCTTCGAGCAGGGCCTCCCGAGTGGGGAAGTGCCGGTAGAGGGTGCCGATGCCGACGCCCGCCCGGCGGGCGACGTCCCGGAGTGAGGCGTCGGTCCCGTGCTCGGCGAAGGCCTCCCTGGCTACGGCCAGCAACTGCTCGTAATTGCGGCGCGCGTCGGCGCGCATCACCTCGGCCATGCGATGTGCTCTCCAGGCATTGACAAAAGGAGCACTGCTCCGCTTAATATCGGAGCAGTGCTCCACATTCTAGCCATGGGAGAGACATGCCCCATTCAGAGAAGGTCGTCCTGGTCACCGGAGCCACCGGCAAGCAAGGCGGTGCCACGGCGAGACGACTGCTGGCCGACGGCTGGCAGGTCAGGGCCCTGGTCAGGGACCCGTCGGCCGAGGCCGCGCAGGCACTCGCCGGGGCGGGTGCCGAGCTCGTCAAGGGCGACATGCGCGACCGGGCATCGCTGGACGCGGCGGCCGAGGGCGTCCACGGCGTCTTCAGCGTCCAACCGACGGCCGCGCCTCCGCACTTCGACGACGAGGTGCGGTGCGGGGTGAACGTGGCCGAGGCGGCACTCGCGGCCGGGGTCGAACACCTCGTCTACACCTCGGTCGGCGGCGTGGACCGGGACACCGGCATCAGCCACTGGGACACCAAATGGGAGATCGAGCAGCACATCCGCACGCTCGGCCTGCCGTACACGATCCTGCGTCCGGTGATGTTCATGGAGAACCACACCTCGGGACCGTTCGGGGTGTTCGGCGAGACCCCGCTGATCAGGATCATTCCGCCGCACTCCACGATCCAGCTCATCGCCGTGACCGACATCGGGGCCTTCGCCGGACTCGCCTTCGCCGACCCCGGCGGCTACCTGGGCAAGGCCATCGAGCTCGCCGGTGACGAGCTGACCCGGCAGCAGCTGGTCACCGCCATCGAGGAGGCCGTCGGGCGCCCGCTCTCCACCGAGCCCGTCTCCCCCGAGAGGCTCAGGGAAACCGGCGTGAACGTCGACGACGTGACCCGGGCCGAGTCCTTCGGCGGCTGGCGGGCCGACATCCCCGCCCTGCGCGCGCTGCATCCCGACCTCATGGACTTCGCCGCCTGGCTGAAGCGGGAGGGCAGGAGCAGGTTCGAGGTCCCGGACCGCCCCTGACATTGTTCGCTCACCCGCGGGTGGCGGCCGCCCGGGTCAGGAAGAGGGTCCGCTCGCGCTCGTTGCGGGTGAGTTCGGCGGCCCTTTCGAACTCCTCGCGCGCCTCGTCGAGGCGGCCCAGTCTCGCGAGCAGATCACCCCGTACGGCGGGCAGTTGCGGATAGCCCCTCAGCGCGCGCTCCGCCGCCAGCCCGTCCACGATCTCCAGGCCCCGCGCCGGGCCGTACGCCCTGCTCACCGCGACCGCGCGGTTCAACTCCACCACGGGTGAGGGGGTGAGGTGGGCGAGCACCCGGTAGAGGGCGGCCATCCGTTCCCAGTCGGTGTCGTCGGTGGACCGCGCGCGGGCGTGGCAGGCGGCGATCGCGGCCTGCAGGCCGTAGGGACCGAGCGTGCCGAGCGCCTCGGCACGTTCGAGCGCCTCCAGCCCCCGGCGGATCAGCAGCCGGTCCCACAGCCTCCGGTCCTGGTCGGGAAGCAGGACCGGCTCGCCGTCCGGCCCCGTCCTGGCCCGGAGGCGCGACGCCTGGATCTCCATCAGGGCGACAAGGCCGTGCGCCTCGGCCTCCCGCGGCATCAGACCCGCCAGGATCCGGCCCAGGCGCAGCGCCTCCTCGCAGAGTGAGGGACGCATCCAGTCGTCACCGGCGGTCGCCGAGTAGCCCTCGTTGAAGATGAGATAGACGACCTCCAGCACCGATGCGAGGCGCTCGCCCAGCTCGGCCGGGGCCGGCATCTCGATGCGCACCCGCTTCTCGGCGAGGGTGCGCTTGGCCCGGAAGATCCGCTGCCCGACCGTCGGTTCCGGCACCAGGAAGGCCCGCGCGATCTCCTCGGTGGTGAGGCCGCCGAGCAGGCGCAGGGTGAGCGCCAGACGCCCCTCGGTGGACAGCACCGGATGGCAGGCGGTGAAGAGCAGGCGCAGCACGTCGTCACCGATGTGGTCGTCGAGGGCGTCGTCCAACTCGGCCTCGGCCGCCTCCTGACGGATCTCCACGTCCCGGCCGACCTCTTCGAGCTTGTGCTCGTAGCGGGTCCTGCGGCGGAGCAGGTCGATCGCCCGGTGCTTGGCGGTCAGCATGAGCCAGGCTCCGGGATTATCCGGTACACCGGATTTCGGCCACTGCTCAAGCGCGAGGACCAGTGCGTCCTGCGCGAGTTCCTCGGCCAGGCCGACATCGCGCACCATCCGGGCAAGCCCCGCGATCACCCGTGTGGACTCGATCCGCCAGACCGCCTCGACCACCCGATGAGACTCACCGACCATCATGTCTCCCGATCCAACCATCTCGCCCGCACCCACGACACCTCCCACCCCTGTCTCCCGAGGGCTCCGGACACGGCGCGGACGCACACGGATCGGACGGGACAGCAGGCCTTACCGGGCCCGGCACGCTTGCCTGAATTACTCGTGTGACGTATTTTTTACTCATGCAAGTAAGCCAGGGCGAGGGAACACCCGCCGAACGCTCCTTCACCGGCGCGGCCAGGCGCGCCCAGATCATCGCGGCGACCATCGAAACGATCGCCGAGCTCGGCTACGGCCAGACGTCCTTCGCCCGGATCGCCGAACGGGCGGGCCTGAGCAGCACCCGCCTGATCTCGTACCACTTCGCCGGCAAGGACGAGCTGATGAGCGCGGCCGTCGCCGATTTCTACCACCACATCGGGCAATTCATGGCCGGGCGGATGGCCGGCGTGACCTGTGCCCGTGACGCGCTGCGCACCTACATCACCGCGCTGGTCGCCTACATCGCGGACAACCGCGCACGGATGCGGGCGATGATGGAGATCTTCCTCAACTTCCGCGACGAGGGTGGAGCGAGCCGTTCCTACGACGAGAACGAGGTCCTCGGCCACCTCCAGCGCATCCTGCGCGACGGGCAGCGCGGCGGCGAGTTCCGTGACTTCGACACCTTCGTCATGGCGGCGACCGTGCAGCGCGCCCTGGACGGCCTGCCGTTCCTGCTGGAGGCCAGACCCGATCTCGACCTCGCCGCCTGCGCCGAGGAGCTGGTGACGCTGTTCGACCTGGCGACCAGGAGCGGGTCGTGAGCGCTCCGAGCGGGCGGCGCACGCTGCTGCGCCTGCTGGTCGACCTGCTCGTACCGGCCGTCCTGTACTACCTGCTGCGCGCGGCCGGGGTGAGCGTCTACCTGTCCCTGCTCGTCACGGCCGTGGTGCCCGCGGCCATGGGCACCTACCTGCTGGTCAGGGAACGCAGGGTCGACGGGCTCTCCGTTTTCCTGACGGCCATGATGCTGCTGGGTGTCGGGGCGTCGCTGATCAGCGGCAGCGAGCGGTTCCTGCTCGCCAGGGAAGGGTGGCTGACGGCCGCCGTCGGGCTCTGGTTCCTGGCCGGCCTGCGGGTCGGGACGCCACTCACCTTCCTGTTCAGCCGGCCGCTGCTGGAGCACAGGTTCCCGGTCCGCGGCACCGGCGAGTCGTGGGACGTACTGTGGGAACGGCTCCCCCGCTTCCGCAGGGCCTGGCGGGTCACGACCGTCCTGTGGGGCGCCGGCACCCTCCTCGACTCCGCGGCGCGCGTGGTCATGGCCTACACGTTGCCGGTCGACGCCGTCCCCGCACTCGGCACCGCGCTGTACGCCGGCACGTCGATCACGCTCATGGTGATCACCAACGTCTACTTCGTCACGGTGGGACTCTTCGACAGGCGGAGCGCGATGTACGCGCCGCTCGACCTACCTGACCCGCGCCGGATCAGCGGCGCACCGTCGACGGGTAGTCCTTGAGGGTTATGTTGGTCGCGAACCTGTCGGTCAGCCACAGCATCGGCTTCAGCAGGAATCCGTAGCGAAAAATCCAGTTGCGCATCCGGATCCGGCCCGGGGTGCCGGGGGCGAGGAAGGGGCCGGCGTTGCCGTTCCTGGCGATTCTGGCGTAGCCGCGGAACCCCTCCTCATAGCGCCGGAAGGCGACCCGATGGTCCCCGTCCGCCGCCGCGAGCTCTCCGGCCAGCACGTACGCACCGACCATGGCCAGGCCGGTGCCGAAACCGCCCAGCGTGTTGCCGTAGGCGGCGTCACCGAGCAGCACGACGCGGCCCTTGGCGTAGCGCTCCATCCGGACCTGGCTGATCGAGTCGAGGTAGAAGCCGTCCGCCTGCCGTACCGCGTCGAGGATCGCGGGGGTCTGCCAGCCCATCCCGGCGTAGGCGTCGATCACGATCCGCTTCATCGCCTCCGCGTCGTAGCGGTCGTAGTCCAGCCGCGGCGAGGCGAAGGCGAAGAAGACATCGGCTCCGGGTCCCCCGACGGCGACCATCCTGCCGGGCTCGTTGTACATTTTCGCGGTCTTCCCGAAGCGCCGCGGCAGGTCGGCCAGGGCGTAGTAGTGGCCCAGGAAGCGAACATGGTCGGACTCGGGGCCGAAGGCCAGCCGGCGAACGCCCGAGTGGATGCCGTCCGCGCCCACCACCAGGTCGAAGGTCCGCGAAGCGCCGTGCTCGAACGTGACGTGGACACCGCTCTCGGTCTCGGTGAGCGAGGTGACGGAGTCGCCGAAGACGTACCGGCACCCGGCGGCGAGCGTCCTGTCGTACAGCAGCCGGGACAACTCCCCGCGCGGGATCTCCAGTTCGCCACCGCTGAACTCGCCGGGCATCACCGCCAGCCTGCGGCCGTTCGCGTCAACGATCTCCTGGTCGGTCCCGCCGGTCTGCGACCGCCGTACGTCTTCCAGGATGCCCATCCGCTCCAGCACCGACAGGTGGGTCTCGCCCTTGAAGTCGACCGCCTGGCCTCCAAGGCGCAGGGCGGGGGCCTTCTCGACCACGGTCACGGTGTGGCCGTAGCGGTTGAGCCAGTAGGCGAGAGCGGGACCGCCGATACCGGCACCGGAGATCAGGACGTTGCTGTTTCTCATGCCTCCGAGCCTCGCCGGGAGCGCTGACAGACCGGTGACAGCCGGCTGACGGTCAGGAGATGGCCGTCAGCGCATCGTCCCGGCTCAGCGCGGCGCCCCTGGCGAACTCCGCGGCGAAGGCCTCCGCGCCGATGAGCTCGGTGGCGCCCGCGGCGACCCGCGCGACGTCAGGGTCGCCGGTGACGGCCGCACCGCGCAACGCCACCCCCACCCCGAGCAGGAACGCGGCCCGCTCCGCCGCGCCTTCGAACAGGGCAAGCCCCGCGTACCCCTCGGTGACCTGGGCGAGATCCGTCGTCACCGCCGGTGACGTGCGCGCCAGCGCGAGCGCCTCGCCGTGCCGGCGTCGGGCCTCCGCGCGGTCGCCCTCCGCCTCGGCCAGCCGTCCCAGCGCGGTGAGCACCAGCGGCGCGATGCTCTCGGTGGCGTAGCCGCCCGCGCCGGCGGCGTCCAGCGCCGCCGCGTAGTGCTCGCGCGCCCGTGTGTGATCGTGGCACCGCCGGGCGAGTTCGCCCCGGCCCAGCTCGATCGGCGACGATCGGTGCGACGCGCTCGTCCGGCGCGCCAGCTCGGTGGCGCGCCGCAGGTCGGCGCGAGCCGCGAGCACATCGCCCTCGCGCAGCAGCCCGTCGGCCCTCCGGCAGAGCACGTCCACCATCTCGTCCACAGCGCCGAGCTGTTCGTGCAGGTCCAGGGCCTCCCCCCACAGCCGCCTGGCCCGCGCCCAGTCCCCCCGCCAGCCGGCGATCACTCCCAGCCAGTCGAGCCCCTGCGCCATCCCCCAGCGCTCGCCCACGGAACGGAAGCTCGCCAGCGTCGACTCCAGCTCTCTCTCGGCCTCGGCCACGTGGCCGTCAAGCAGGTGCACCAGGGACGCCCCGAGCATGGCCACGGCTCGGTTCCACGGGTCGGAGCCGAGCAGCCGCTCCCGCATCAGGCCGGATCCGGGAGCCGGTGGCCCCGCGACCATGCCCCACAGCACGGACGTGAAGGGGTGGCGCAGCTCCCGGTCCAGCGACCGTATGACCTCCTCGGCCCGCGCCCACTGCGCCGGCAGGACATGTGGTACGGCCTGCAACACGCACAGGACGTACTCCTCCTCCAGCCCTTCGGGCGGCTCGGTGCCGAACCGTTCGAGCAGCCGGAGCGCCGGCGAGACCGCCTGCTCCCGCCGCCCGCTCAGCCACTGGTACGCCGCCAGGGCCGCGATCAGCCGCAGCGCCGTCTCAGGATCATCCGATACGGCACGGCCCAGCGCGGCCCGCAGGTTGCTCTGCTCGGCGGAGAGCAGGGCCAGCCATTCGAGCTGCTCGGCCCGGCGCAACCACGGGTCGGCGCGCTGTGCCAGCTCCAGGAAGTAGGCGGCGTGCTCGGCACGCACCCGCTCCCGCTCCCCCGCCTCGACCAGCCGCTCCGCACAGAACAGGCGGATCGTGTCGAGCATCCGGTAACGGCCGTCGTCTGCCTCGATGAGTGACTTGTCCACCAGGTCGGCCAGCACCTCGCCGGATCCGCAGACCCGTTCGACGGCCTCCAGGGACGAGCCGCCGGAGAACACCGAGAACCGCGCGGCCAGCGCCTGCTCCTCGGGGCTGAGCAGGCTCCAGCTCCAGTCCACCACCGCGTGCAGTGTCCGATGCCGTGCCGCCGCGGTGCGATCACCGCGTGACAGCAGCGTGAACCGGCCGTACTCCTTCAGGCGCGCGACGATCTCCTCGATGGTGAACGACCTCAGCCTCGCCGCCGCCAGCTCGATGGCCAGCGGCAGCCCGTCCAGCATGCCGCAGATCTCGGAGACCTCGGCTCTCATGGCGGAGCCGGGACGTACCGCGGCGGCTCGCTCCATGAACAGCCGCACCGAGGGATAGCCGAGTGCGTCGTCCAGGTCCGTGCCGGGGGGCGGTACGGCCAGCGGCGAGAGCGGGACGAGCACCTCGCCGGTGAGCCCGAGCGGCTCGCGGCTGGTGGCCAGCACGGCCAGCCCCGGGCAGGCGTCGAGCAGCCGCCGGACGAGCGCCGCGGCCGGGGCGATCACGTGCTCGCAGTTGTCCAGGACGAGCAGGAGCTCCTGGTCTGCCAAGGCCGCCACGAGCCTGCCCGCGGGGTCGAACCGGCCCGGCATCGGCGGCCGCAGACCCGCCTCGCGCAGACCGAGCGCGCCGAGCACCACCAGGGGGATCTGATCTCCGTCGTCGAGCGGGGACAGGTCGACGAAGCACACGTCCCGCGTCCGGCGGCGGACCGCCTCGATGGCCAGCCTCGTCTTGCCGGTACCGCCGGTACCGGTCAGGGTGATCAGGCGGGAGTCCCGCAGCGAGTCGATCCGGTCCAGTTCGGCCTCGCGGCCCACGAAACCGGTGAGCTGCGCGGGCAGCCGGTGCCGTACCGTCTGCCCGGGCCGCTCCGCGCCGCGCAGGATCGCCAGGTGAAGCGCCGCCAGTTCCGGCGACGGGTCGGCGCCGAGTTCGTCCGCCAGCAGCCGCCTGACCTCGTCGAAGACGGCCAGCGCCGCGGCCTGCTGCCCGGAGGCGTGCAGCGCCCGCATGAGCTGGCCCCACAGCCGCTCGCGCAACGGGTTCTCGGCCGCCAGCTGCCGCAACTCGGCTATCGAGGTGCCCTCCGGGAGCGCCAGCTCGGCCTCGACCAGCTCCTCCCGCGCCGCCAGCCGTAGCTCTTCCAGCCGGGCCGCCTGCGGCATGCCGGCCGGTGCGGGCCCTCGCCACAGTGCCAGTCCTGCTTTGAGCACCTTCGCGGCATGCTCATGCCGGCCCGCTGTCAGCAGCCTGTGCCCCTCACGCGCGAGCCGCTCGAACCGGTACGCGTCGATGTCCTCGGGGTCGACCGCGAGCCGGTATCCGGCCCGGTGAAAGGTGATCAGACCGGGCGGCAGACCGCGGCGGAGCCGGGACACCTGGGCCTGGATCGCGTTGGCCGCACCGGCCGGAGGATCGTCACCGTACTGCCCGTCTATCAACCGGTCCACGCTGACCGGCCGGCCCACGTCGAGCAGGAGCAGCACCAGCAGCGCACGCGACCGGGGGCCGCCGACGGAGACGGGTTCCCCCTCCTCCGTCCGCACCTCCAACGGCCCCAGGATTCCGAACTGCACGAGACCGATTGTGGCCCATGCGTCCTACTTCCCGAGGATCAGCCCGGACCCGGCTCAGCACGCGTCGCGGTACTCGGTGGCCGCGACCCTGATCCGGGCCACCTGCGCCTCCAGCGCCCGGACATCGAACGGCACGGCCGAGGACTCGAACTCCCTGCCCAGCGCGTGCAGCATGTCCAGGCCGTCCCAGATCGCGGTGAACTCGTCGTCGATCGGCCGCACCAGGTCACCGAGTGCGTTCTCGACCCGGTGACGCAGGACGAGCATCCGCCACTTCCCAAGGAACCAGCGAAACTCCGTGAGCCGCTCGCCCGCCTCGGCGATCTCGGCGACGATCTCGCGCAGTGTCCGGTTCACCTGCTGTGCCCTGGCCGACATCTCCAGCACGCTCTCCTGCACGGCGTCGCAGAGCTGGGGCACCTCGCTCAGCGAGGTGGGCGGCGCGAGACCGTCCGCGACCTCGGCGGCGAACGCGGCGACCATGTCGTTGTGCAGGCTCGCCAGCACGATCCGGAAGCGCAGGTCCGTGACGCACGAGCGCAGCGCGGCGAGCCTGGGCACCAGCCGCTCCAGGGTGACCATCGCGGTGCCCGTCGGTGTGACCATCACCCGGGCGACGTTGCTCAGCACCGGTACGGTGTCGGCGACCGTCTCGGAGGCGACCTGGGCTCTGGCGACCACCTCGTCGAGCCGGCGGGCGACGTCGAGCACCTGGTTGGACGACCGGATGAGCCGGTCGCTGAACACCCGGTAACCCTCCAGCCGCTCCACCAGGCCGGTCAGTAGCGTCTCCAGCGTTCCGACCCCGGCCAGCACCTCCGCGATCGGTCCCTGTGCCCGGGGCCGGGCATAGGTCGCGGAGGCCAACCGGCCGCGCGCCGCCACCTCGGCGGTCAGCGCCTCGGTGAGGAAGTCGTCGTGCGAGCCGAACCCGAGCTCTCCCAGCAGCCGCTCGATCTGCTCCCTGCCGGCCAGCGCCACGTCACGCCGGTTCATCCGGTCGTGCTCGGCCGCTTCGAGTTCGACGTCGGCGACATCCTTGTATATGCGCTTGACCTCCTCGAACAGTCCGGCCCGCGGTGCCATCCGAACCGACAGGAAACCCTCTGCCGAGGGCGTCATGGTGGCGAAAACCCAGTAGTGACTGCCGTCCTTGGCCAGGTTCCGCACGTAGGCCCCCGCCGGACGCCCGGCGAGCATGCGGTCCCACAGCAGCTGGAAGATCCCGGCCGGCATGTCGGGGTGGCGTACGATGCTGTGCGACGCTCCGGTGAGTTCGTCCAGGGAGAACCGCGAGGTCCGGACAAAGACGGAGTTCCCGCTGCGGATCAACCCGCGCCGGTCCGTCGTGGAGAAGAAGAGCTCCTCCGGACCGATGACCTGCTCCAGTCCGCTGGGCACGGTCAACTCACCAAAACTCATCGTCCGCCTCTCCGATCCTGGGAGACGGTATCAGCCGGACCCCACGACCCCGAGTGGAGGTCACGGCCGTGCGCTCCTTTCCGGGGGACGCCTGACCTCGCCCGCCGCCGGTACCGGCGACCCCGCGAACGACTCCCGGTGTACGCGTCCGGCCCGTGAGTACGTGCCCGGACGCGCGAACCCCCGGCCGGGGTTTCCGGCCGGGGGTTCGCGCACGGTGGTGAGATCAGGCGGGGGCGGCGAAGTCCTCGGGACCGAAGACGCGCAGCACGTCGGCCTCACCCTCCCACCCCGCCCAGTGATCCCGGTGGATCTTCAAGAAGCGGGAGGTCCACTCGACGGCCTCCTCCTTCGAGCGGACCTGGTAGAGCGCGTAGCTGATCAGCTCCTTCGCCTCGGCGAACGGGCCGTCGGTGACGCTCAGCCTGTCCCCGGTGATCGCGACCCGCGCGCCCTGCGCGCTCGGGGCAAGCCCGGCGGTGTCGAGCAACGCCCCGGCCGCGGTGGCCTCCCCGCCGAGCTTGGCGATGGCCTCCATCAACTCCGCCGGCGGCGGGGTGGCGGGCTGGCTGGTGACCTTGAGAATGATCATGTATCGCATCGGACGTCTCCTTCGATCTTGTTTTCTTGACGGTGTGGTGCGGAGGCCGGGTGTGCTCAGGCGTGCCGGGGGGCGGCGTGCCGGTACAGGTGCAGGGACAGGGCCGAGAGCCAGGCCCAGATGATCACGACCCCGGAGACGAAGACCAGGTTGGCCCACGGGGCACCCGCACCGGTCGCGATGGCGGCGAAGGCCGCGAGGAACAACCCGCCGGTGAGCCGGGAGTAAAGCGCCCACCCGGTACGGCCCGCGGCGGCGAACCTGCGGCCGATGACGAAACAGGTCACGATCACACACAGGAAACCTACTGCGCCGCAGGCGAAGTGGAGCATCCCGGACAGGCTCACCTCCCCGGGCCCCTCCGGCGTCCCCACCGGGAAGCCCATCGCCGGATCCGCCCGGAAGATTCCCGCGCCGATCAGGCTCACCCCGTACGTTCCGACGAGCCGGGGAGCCCAGGTCGCGCCGCGCCCACCGGCCAGGGCCCGGCCCAGGCCGACCGCGCAGGCGATGACCATCAGCCCGGTGACGACGAAGTCGGTGATCTGGATCCAGCCGAGGCCGCCGTTGGCCAGCAGGCTCCATGCGTGGCGGGAGAGGTCGAACCCCTCCCGGGTCAGCGCCTGGGTCAGGGACACCCCGACGTACAGCGGCCCGGCGATGATCCCGTAGCCCAGCAGCGACCTGGTGACACCGGTACGCGGGTCGCAGGTCACCGGGTGCGCGGCCCTCATCGTCTGCTGGGTCATGGCCGTTCTCCTCACGAGTCACGGGCCGGCTCTCGGGTGTTCCTCTCGGCCCTCTGACCACGCTTCGAACGGGACCGCCCCGATTCGACAGCCCGCTCAGATCTTTTTCAAGATCTTTTAGCACCACTGTACGGCGCGCGGTACGGCCGCGCCGCCACACGCGCTCCCACCTGCCGGGGCCGCGCGACGGTGAAATGCACCTCCCGTACTTTGAGCCGCCCCGAGCAGCGTGGACTTCCGTACCATGTTCATGTGCTCGCCCTTCTTCGCTCCGTATGGGACGAGCCCCGACCTCCCAACCCGCCGCCGCGGGCTTGGCGGGACTGGGCACTCGTGGGAGTACTCATGGCGGCCGCGGTGCTCGAAGGAGTCCTGCGGCCCGATCTTCCGTGGCGGGCCGTCTCGGTGACCGTCACCGTCGGGCTGACGCCCACGCTGTTGTGGCGCCGGACCAACCCGCTGCTGATGGTCGTGATCGCCTTCGCCGTCACGAGCCTGGCCCCGCTGCTGACGAACGGCGACCCCCTGGACGCGTACACGATGGTGTACGTGCTGGTCTTGCTGTACTCGTTGTTCCGGTGGGGTTCGGGACGCGAGGCCGCGATCGGTTTGGCGATCACGATGGTCGTGGTCTCCCTCTCGCTGCTCTCCGGCCGCCTCACCCTCGGCGACGCGGGCGGCGCGTTCGCCGTCACGTTCTCGGCCATCGCCCTGGGCGGGGCGCTCCGCTACCGTGCCGGGGCGAGAATGCGCGAGCTCGACCAGATCAAGCTGCTCGAACGCGAACGGCTGGCCCGCGACCTGCACGACACCGTCGCCCATCACATCTCGGCGATGGCGATCCGGGCACAGGCGGGCATCGCCACCTCGGCGTCGCGGCCGAACTCCGCGACCGAGGCGCTCCACGTGATCGAGGCCGAGGCGGCACAGGCCCTCGACGAGATGCGCGCCATGGTCCGCCTGCTGCGCCGGGACCAGCCCGCGGAGTCGGCTCCCGTCCGTCGCATCACCGACCTCGGACAGCTCGCGAGCCCGGGCCGCTCCGGCCCGTCCGTCGAGGTGGAGATCTCCGACGACATCGGTGAGCTTCCCCTGTCGATCGAGGCTGCGATCTACCGCATCGCCCAGGAGTCGGTCACCAACGCTCGACGGCACGCCCGTCACGCCACCCGCATCGAGGTTCGCGTCGCCGCCGACGACACATCGGTGCGCCTGCGGGTGAGTGACGACGGCGACGGCGGCCTGGTACGTTCGGCCGGGTCACCGGGATACGGGCTCATCGGCATGATCGAACGCGCCGACCTGCTGGGCGGCACCTGCGAAGCCGGCCCCGCCCCGGATCGAGGCTGGACCGTGACCGCCGTACTGCCCCGAACCGGAGCGGTGACATGAGCATCCGGGTGCTCGTCGCCGACGACCAGGAGATCGTCCGCACCGGGCTCACCATGATCCTCGACGCCCAGCCGGACATCGAGGTCGTCGGCGAAGCCGCCGACGGGTGGCGGGCCGTCCAGCTCGCGCGGCGCCTACGCCCTGACGTGTGCCTGTTCGACATCCGCATGCCCGGCCTCGACGGCATCGAAGCCACCCGCTCCCTCGCCGGGCCGGGCATCAAGGACCCCCTCGCCGTCGTCGTCATCACCACTTTCGACCTCGACGAGTACGTCTACGCCGCGCTGCGAGCCGGTGCCCGGGGTTTTCTGCTCAAGAACGCCGGAGCCGACCTGCTCTCCCAGGCCGTCCACGCCGCCGCGAACGGCGACGCGCTCATCGCCCCGAGCGTCACCGCACGACTGCTGGGAACCTTCGCCCGCACCGTGCCCGCCACGCCGCCGGTGCGCCCCATCGAGGCGCTCACGGCCCGGGAGGAACAGATCCTGGCCACCGTGGCACGTGGACGGACCAACAGCGAGATCGCCGACGAGCTGCACATCTCCCTCAGCACGGTGAAGTCCCACATCGCCAGCCTGCTGGCCAAGCTGGGCGCCCGCAACCGCGTCGAGATCGCCATGTGGGCCTACGAGACCAACCGGATCAGGAACTGATCGGCGAGATCCAGGGCTCCCGCGCCGTGACCGGCGACGGTGGCGGATCGGGGCCCGCCTGCCGTCTCCACGGAGTCCCCCGTCACCGGCCCGCGAAACCGCTCGCGAAAGTGCGGGGCGAACTGAGCGGCCGCCTACGGATGAACCACTCGGCCACCGCGAGGTTGATCACCCACCCGGCGCCCACCAGCAGGGCCCTGGGAAGCTCTCCGGGGGTGCCGGCGATCAGGAACCACGGCAGATGGGTCAGCGCCTGCGTGCCCGCCCCCTGCCCGATCGCGTAACCGCGGATCATCCATTCGCGGTGCCGGGCGATGTCCCGCCGTCGGATCGCGGCGAGGCCGAGGAGAATGGCCATGATCATGGCCGTACCGAACACGAGCCGGAAGCCGGCGAGGAGATCGCCGTCGCCGGCGGGGCGGGGATAGAACAGGGTCATCCACAGGCCGGTGGCCGCTGCGACGAGTCCGCACGGGCTCAGCAGCCGCCCGGCGGCGCGGTGCCAGCCGGGCCTCCGCCGGCGGAAACCCGGGGCGAACTGGAAGGCCCCCAGAACGCTGTACAGGCTGACGCACACGATATGCGCCACCACGGGCACGGGGGCCGCGAAGAACCGCGCGTTCTCCGGCGTGATCGCCGCACCACCCGCCAACTCGTCGAGGCGCACGGCGCCCGCGGCCATGGGAACGGCGCTGAGCAGGATCAGCGCGGTGGGCAGGAGCCACCCCGCCCTCGTGGCGGAGGTTGCGGGGGAGGTCCCCGCGCCGTTCCGGCCGTCTGCCGGGCGGCCGCTTCGCGGCGTCCCCGGGAGCGGGAGATGTCTCGTCGTGCGCTCGTCGGTCATGCCCCGATCATGACGATCGAGGCGACGCGGCTCATCGCCAGAACGGCCCGATTCGAACCAGCCGATCTTCCCCCAAACAGGCGTACTTTCGGCCGATGAGCCCTTCCCGCAGGACTTCTACATTGCTCCTCAACGAGAGGAGAAACCATGAAGGCGTTCGTTCTGCGGGCATACGGCTCACCTGACGTCCTGGACCTCACCGACGTCGACAAGCCCGTCCCCCGCGACGACGAGGTGCTGGTCCGGGTGCGGGCCACCTCCGTCAACCCGTACGACTGGCACAACATGAGAGGCGAGCCGTACATCGCGCGTCTGATGGGCGGCCTCGGAGCGCGCAGCCCGAAGCTCAAAATCCTGGGCGCCGACATGGCCGGGCAGGTCGAGGCGGTCGGCAAGGACGTGACGGGGTTCCGCCCTGGCGACGAGGTGTTCGCGGTGCTCGAACAGGGCGGCTTCGCCGAGTACGTGTGCGTCCGGGAATCCGAGCTGGCGCCGAAGCCGAAGAACCTGTCGTTCGAGCAGGCGGCGGCGGTACCGATGGCGGCCAACACCGCCCTGCTGGGCCTGCGCGACGACGGACGAATCCAGCCGGGGCAGAAGGTCCTCGTCAACGGGGCGTCGGGAGGAGTGGGCACGTTCGCCGTGCAGATCGCGCGAGCGTTCGGCGCGGAGGTCACCGGCGTCTGCAGCACGCGTAACGTCGACCTGGTCCGGTCGATCGGCGCGAAAGAGGTCATCGACTACACCAAGGAGGACTTCACCCGGAGTGGAGGGCACCACGACCTCCTGCTGGACATCGCGGGAAGCCGCTCGGCATGGGCGTGCCGGCGGGTGCTGCCCCCGCGGGGAACCCACGTCGTCGTCGGTGGGCAGGCCGGTCGATGGCTGCAACCCCTCGGTCACGTGTTCTCGGTGCTCGCGATGTCGCCGTTCGTGTCCCAGAGGATGGCCCTCACGGACGCGACCCGATGCACGGAGAACAAGCAGAACCTGATGACGCTGACCGAGCTCATCGAGGACGAAAAGATCACCCCGGTTATCGACCGGCAATACCCGTTCGAGGAGATCCCGGCGGCCATCGGATATCTGGAGGAGGGACACGCCCCGGGAAAGGTCGTCGTCACGGTTTGAGGCACCACCGGATCCGCCAGGCGCACGACGCCCGGCCGGGCCGATGTCCCGCCCGTGGAGGACCCCTTGACCACCCAAGGGGTCTCCGCGTCCGGTCACTTCTTCGACGCTCCGGTGATTCTGTTCGACCGGGCCGGTACGGCGGATCCGAGCGCCGACCGGCGAAGGCTCATCGGAGCCGCCACAGGCCCTCGTCCACGCGGACCTCTGGCAGGCCCGGCACCGGCGCCGTGGCCGCGTGGAGCACATACCGGTCGTCTTCCTCGTCCATCGCGACGCGAAGGCGGGTGCCGTCCGCGAGGATCACCGTCCACAGTCCCGGTGGTTCGGTGTCGCCGTACAGCACGTACGTATCGAAGTGGGCGGCGAATCGCTCGGCGAACTCCCGGCGGCCGACCCGCTCGGTCGGCCGGCCCTCGACGCCGACGTCAAAGCCCATCGCGAAGTGGCCGAAGACCTGCCGGTACCTGCAGAACACGGAGAACACCACGTCCTGCGGGATGTCCCGCGACCGCTCGGCGATCCGGTCGTCATGGCTCACGAACAACTCAGACTCGGCGATCCCGAAACAGTCCAGCAGGAATGTCCGCAGCCCGCTCTCCGGAACCAGGCAGAACGACAGACAGTCGTAGCCCGTGGCCGCTGTCTCCGTCACGACGCCACCCTAGGCGCCCACTCGACGAAGTGCCCCGAACAGCCGTGAGACCACCCGTAGGTCGTCCTGCCCCCGGCGGGCTCCCGGCGTGGGCCGCCCGGCTTGACGCCGTCGGCTACTTCGAAGTGCCCCCGAAGGGATGCCGCAGGTGCTACTCCCGGCCGGTGACAGCCTCGTGCACGCCGCTGAGAAAGCGCTCGACGGTCGCCTGGTCGGCGGCGTCGAACCGGCTCATGACGGCGACCACCTCGTTGATGAGCGGGCCGAAAAAGCTCCAGCCGAGCGCGACCGCGCTCTCATCCACTTTCAACAGCACACGCCGACGGTCTCGGGTGTCGCGTTCCCGGCGCACGTGACCGAGTCTTTCCAGACGGTCGATCACCGCCGTGGTACCCGCGGAGTTGAGGCCGAGATGCGCCCCCAGCACCCCCGGGGTGGCGGGCGCACCCGTGCGAGCGGCATCCAGGAGACAGATGAGCGCACGCACATCGGTCGGGTGGAGGGCGTGCCGGGCGGCGAATCTCTCCCCGACCCGGTCGAGCTCCATGGTGATGGCGCGCAGCAGGTGCACCACTCGCATCCCGGCGTCCTGCTCGTTCACGTCGTCCGCCACCTTCCTCCGTTCGTCGCCGCTGCCATATTATGGCAATATCTCGCTCAGCGAGACTCTTGCTTGGCGAGTTACCTGTTGAGGTGAGGCATGTCCGATGACGGCCACGGCGCGAACGCGGCCTTCCTCGCCGCCTATGACGCGGTCCTGGAGCGTTGGCCGGTCCAGGTCGAGCCGATCGACCTGCCGTCGGCATACGGAACGACGCGGGTGAACGCGTGCGGGCCCGCGGACGGCCCGCCGCTGATCCTGTTGCACGGCGGTGGCACCACCGCGGCGATGTGGTTCGCCAACGTCGCCGAGTTCGCACGCCGGCACCGGGTGTACGCCGTGGACCGCATCGGCGAGCCGGGACGGAGCGCCCGGGGCGAGCGGCCTCCTCGCAGCGTCCCCGACCTGCTCGGCTGGCTGGACGGGGTGCTCGACGGGCTCGGGGTCGGAAGCGCCGCCGTGTGCGGGCACTCCTACGGCGGGTGGGTCGCCCTGACCTACGGCCTCCACGCGCCCCAGCGGGTCCGGCGGCTCGTTCTCCTCGATCCGACGCAGTGCTTCGGAGGATTCCGGGTGGGATACCTGGCACGCGCGCTGCCGTCCCTCATCCGGCCGACGGCCTCGCGGGCGCGGGCCTTCCTGGCGTGGGAGACCGACGGCGCGGAAACCGACCCCGCCTGGCCGCGGCTGTACGGCCTGGCCGCGGAGTTCCCGGACACGAAGATCGTGACCGGGAAGCGGCCCGAACCCGGACTACTGCGCACACTCACCACGCCGACCCTTGTGCTCCTCGCCGGGCGCGGCAAGGCCCATCCCCCTCACCGCATCGCGGCCGCCGCCACACGCCTCCTGCCGAACGCGGAGACCGCGGTGCTGCCGGACCTCTCCCACCACGCGATGCCATGGCACCAGGCCTCCGACCTCAACGCCCGCGTCGTCGGCTTTCTCGACAGGACGGCGACGTGAGACCGAAGGTCCGTGCGCGAGGAGCACTCCCCCTGCCGCCCGAGGCGGCGTCCACCGATCCGCCTTTCACCCGGTGACAGGCGTCAGACCATTGCCGACTCCCCACCGGGATAGGCGAACGACGAGCGGGGCGAGTAGAAACCCCACACGATCTGCAGCGGCTCGGCGGGGCGGAGAGCGTAGACGGGGTGGCTCGGCTCCAGAAACTCCAGTGACACGATCTCGAACGGGTCGACCGGTTCCGCCACGAACGGATAGATCCCGCTGAGCCTCTGTCCGCCGACCTCCGTGATGTAGCGCAACTGGCCACGGTTGACCGCCGTACCGGTGTCACCGACCCGCGCGGTCGTGCGGATCACCGGCACACCGTCCGACTCGGTCGTCGCGACCAGTTCCCCGCCGCTGACCTCGATCGTGGTACGGCCCGCGGTGGCGGGCACACCTCGGGCGGCCGCGTACTCGCGCACCACCACGCTGGAGTTGAAGTAGTGCGTCCACCACCGGCCGGGGGTCACACCGTCGGGGGCGTAGGCGTCCTCCAGGTCCGGCCCGATGTAGGTGAGCGAGTACGCGCCGAAGCCCGAAGTCTGCTCAGGCCGGTCGACGACGTACTGATTCATGAAGACCTGGCGGTTGGCCATGGGCTCCAGACCATCGGGCACCAGGGCCGCGACGGCCTCGGGATCGGCCGGCACCCAGCCAAAGTAGATCATCCGGCTGTTGACGACGAGCTGGGGAGCCACAAGTTCGGACACGACTTCTCCCTGACCATCGACGGCATACAGCCGGAACATACGTTACGTACCCGCGGAGAACAACGATGGATACATGGCCCCCTCGATTTCTCGGAAACCGCGGGCATTCGCAAGCCCGACACCGATCCGCTCAAAGCAACTGCGCGTTCTGAGTTTCACAGTTCGACTCCCATCGATCGGCTGTCGGGGCGGACCCGGGCAGATCTCAGAGCGTGCCGACGTCGCGGATGATCCCCTCGGCGATGGCTTGGAGTTTGTCCGGGTTGGCGATGTTGTGGATGGTGGTGATGCGACCGTCGGCATCGAAGTCGAAGGTGACAGTGGCGATGACACGCCCCGGACCGCTGAACACCATGCCCGGCCCGCCATTGATCTCGACCAGTTCGGCGTTCATGTCGGCGGGCTCGACGCCCTGGTACGTGACCTTGCCGACGGCCGCGAACCAGGCGGCCACCGTCTGGGCGCCCACGACCGGACGCAGAGCCTGACGGACCTTGCCTCCCCCGTCGGTCCACAGCGTGATGTCCGGGGACAGCAGTTCCATGAGGGTGTTGATGTCGCCCCCGGTCGCGGCGGCGAGGAACCGCTCCGTGACGTCGCGCTGCCGCGACCGGTCGGCGGTGAAGCGCGGCCGCCGGGCCCGTACGTGCTCGCGAGCACGGTGCGCGGCCTGGCGCACCGCCGCCTCGGAACGCTCCACCGCCTGCGCGATCTCGGCATGACTGAAGTCGAAGACCTCCTTCAGCACGAACACCGCGCGCTCAAGCGGGCTCAAGGTTTCCAGCACCACCAACATCGCCGTCGACACCGACTCGGCGTTCGTGATGTCGTCGGCGGTGTCGCCGCTGGTGAGAATGGGCTCCGGCAGCCACGGTCCCACATAGGTCTCACGCTGGTACCGGGCCGAGCGCAGCCGCCGCAGAGCCAGATTCGACACGATCCGCGCCAGATAGGCCTTGGGGTCGGCCACCTGCGAACGGTCGTCGGCCGACCATTTGATCCAGGCGTCCTGAACCGCGTCCTCGGCGTCGGCCACGGTGCCGAGGACGCGATAGGCCACCGAGAACAGCAGGTTGCGATGCCGGTTGAACACCTGCTGGTCGTGATCCGGGGGCGTGTGGGTCACCGCACACCCCGGACGCGGGTGAACCGGCCGCCACGGGGCCAGAACGCGCCTGAGGCCGGCAGCCTCTTCATACGGCCGTAGGTCGGCCAGGGCGAAGCGGTCACCGTCTCCTTATACCGTGCCGCTATGCGGCCGGTCAGATACACCCGTCGGGGGCTGTCGTCGGGGTGGGTGAACTGGACGACCGCGTCGTGCCGTCCCAGGCTCACCGGCGTGTGGTAGTAGCCGAAGCGGAACGGCTTGGGCCGCTTGCCGTCCAGCGCGCGGACGATCGACACCGCGGCGTGCACACCGGTCGGCATGCCGCCCTGGCAGGTGCCGTGCATGACGCCGTAGCCCTGGCGGATCGCGGCCGCGTCGCCCACGGCGTAGACGTCCGGGTGCGACACCGACCGTAGCGCCGCGTCGGTGACGACGCGGCCGCGCTCGTCGACGGTCAGACCGGCGGCGGCCGCCAGCGGCGACACCCGCGTACCGCTCGTCCACAGGACGACATCGGCGGCGACGCTCTCCCCGCCCGCCAGTTCGATCGAGTCGGGCCGTACCCCCACCACCTCGATTCCGCTGCGCACCTGGACACCCAGGCGCGTGAGCGTGGCCCGCAGATACGCCTTCGGCCTGGGGCCCATGGCCGCGCCGGGTTCCCGCCGGCCCAGCAGCACGACGTTCAGCCCGGGGTGCCGCTCAGCGATCTCCGCGGCCGACTCGACGCCGGTCAACCCGCTGCCGCCGACCACGACCGTACCGCGGCCAAGCCGAGCCAGCCGCTCGGCCAGCACCTCGGCGTCCTGGGCACTGTCGAGGGTGTACGCGTGCTCCTCCACGCCCCGCACCGTCGTCGTGTCGGCCACGCCGCCCAGCCCGTACACCAGCGTGTCGTAGTGCAGCACCCGGTCGTCGTCGATCCGCACGATCCTCGCGTTCGCATCCATCGCCGTCACCCAGCCGCGCACGAACCGCGCCCCCGTGCCCTCCAGCAGCTTTGGGATGTTCATCTCGGCGACCTGCTGCCCGGTCGCCACGGTGTGCAGCCGCAACCGCTCGGTGAACCGCTCCTGCGGATTCACCAGGGTCACCCGCACGTCTTCGCGCCCCTTGGTCCGAGCCGCGAGCTGGATCGCCGCGGCCATGCCCGCGTACCCCGCCCCCAGGATCAGAACGCGGTGCGGGGCCGCCATACCGGTTTCACGCCGTGTGGTCATCGTTGCGCCTTTCGCTTGGTGCGGACAACCACGGGATACAAGCCACCCACCGATCCGTGACATGCGATCGGTGTGACGCGCGACACAGTCGCCTGGCCGGTGGCACTGCGGGATCAAACACCTCCTTCGGGTCACCCGGCTTGACGTCGGTGCCGCAGTAGCCGCCGGGGTTCTTGTAGAGGCCTGCTGGTGACACCGCTTCGCGTGGAAGTGGTCGCCGACGGGGCGATCTCGGTGGTGATGGTGCCGTAGCCCGAGTCGGTGAGGACCTTCTGGTGGTGTCACGCGAGGTCGGAGCGGCCTTCTCCTGCTCGGACGAGTGGAAGTACACCGCGTGCCGACGTCGTCGCCCTGGGCAGGGTCGCGCGCCTCCCGGAAGACAGGTGAAGCGGGTATCGCCCAAAGCGTAACCAACAGGTTACGCTTTACCGGTGGACGAGGTGGCGGGCGCGATCGCGGATCCCGTACGGCGGGAGATCCTGCTGATGCTGCGGAACGAACGCCTCACCGCAGGAGAGATCGCCGGACGCTTCACGATCAGCAGACCTGCGGTGAGCCGGCATCTTCGCGTCCTCCGAGAGAGCGGGCTGATTCACGACGAACTTGTCGGCCGACGGCGGTTCTACGTGCTTGACGCCGAGCGGTTGAGCGAACTCGCCGAATGGCTCGCCCTGTTCACCCGCCCCTCCGGTTGGGAACGTCGCCTCGACGCACTCGAGACAGAGGTCTATCGAACCCGCCGTGAGCGCCGGGAGCGCGACACGGCAGACCCGGGAAAGAGGAACACCGCATGAGTCCCACACCTACCGGTCGGCTGTTTCGCACCGGCACCGGAAGCGACCTGGTCCTCAGTCGCACGTTCCGCGCACCCGCCAAGGATGTGTGGGCCAGCATCACCGAATCAGACCGGACGGCCCTCTGGTTCGGGCCGTGGGAGGGCGAGGCGGCCCCCGGCCGGACAATCAAGGTGCAGATGGCGTTCGAAGAGCAGACGCCGTGGTGCGAAATGCGGATCGACGCATGCGACCCACCGCGACGACTGGCCCTGTCGACGACTGATGAGTCCGGGACCTGGCGGTTGGAGCTGTCGCTGTTGGAAACGGATGGTTCGACGGAATTACGGCTCGTGCACCATCTCGTCAGCGAAGAGGGCATCGGAGAGATCGGTCCCGGCTGGGAGTACTACCTGGACATGCTCGTGGCTGCACGCGAAGGCTCCCCCGGGCCCGACTTCACCGACTACCACCCTTCGATGAAAGGCTACTTCGACGAGTTGTCCACAAGCTGACACTCGACGGTGCCCGAGCGTGCCGTCGAGGGCCTGGACCCGCGTGCCTCCCCATACCGGGGCGATACGAACGGGCGAGGCTGCGATTTTCAGCGTGATCTGGCGTGGAACCTTGGGCGTTCACGCCCGGGAGGAAACGACAGCACGGCAGGGCCGCCAAGGCCGAACGGTGTGGGTGACCGGTAGGCCGCCGAGCGGCTCAGCCCGGGCGTCTCTGCTCTTCGATGTACTCCTTGATGATCGACAGGGGTGCGCCGCCGCAGGAGACGGCGAAGTACGACGGCGACCACACATGACCGCCCCGCAGGTGGCGGTCCCCTGATCAACTGTTCGTGCCGAGCACGAAGGACGTACAGGTTCACGGGCGCCGGTCACCCGTTACGCAGGTACCGCCAGCCCAGCGCCCCGTACCAGATCATGATCGGCAGGTGGAGGGCGTACCCGAGCTGTTCCAGCGCCACCGTCGGCCCATCGGTCCCGGTCGTCCACGGAAGCGCGACCGCGGCCGAACCCGAGATCGCGGCGACCGCACCGGCGATGCGGAGCCCGGTCGGCATCGGGACGCCGACCGCTGCGGCGGCGGTGGCGGCGACCCACAGCAGCCCGGCCAGGTTGACCGCCCACTTGGCGGTGAGCAGCACCGCCCAGGCCACGGTGGCGACCGCCGGGGCGGCGGGGTCGGCGGCCAGCTGGGTCAGCGCCAGGTTCCCGGCGTCATGAAGCAGGCCTGCCAGTCCGGCGGCGGCCAGCAGTCCGCCGGCCAGCGTCACCAGGTGCGGTCCGGGTGCCTGGGCGGAGCGAGCGGACATCACGAGCCCGGCCGCGGTCAGCGCCAGCCAGCCCAGCACGTCGAAGGCCAGCTCGGTCAGATGCAGCCCGAACCGCTCACCCACCGCGGCCAGCACAGCATCGGGGTCGGCTGAATTCAGGGTCAACCCCGATGGCACCACGATGGCCGCACCGGCGATCATGGCCACCAACGAGGTCAACAGCAGGACACCGACAAGCCGGGTCCGAGGGTTCGAATCGGTCATGGACGGTGACGGTAGGACCTTGCCGCAGGGACAAAGTCAACATGTCGGGGAGAGGAGCCGGGGTGTGGCGAATCGGGCAACTGGCGCGTATGGTCGGCGTATCCGAACGGACCCTGCGCCATTACGACAAGATCGGACTGCTGCCTCCTGCCGCGGTAGACGGCTCCACCGGCTATCGCCGGTACGGCGTGGCCGAGCTGGCACGGCTGGAACGCATCCGCGGCCTGCAACGCCTCGGCCTGCCGCTGCGCCAGATCGCCGATCTGCTGGACGCTCCCGAGGCACAGCTGCGACAGGCCCTGACCGAGATCGTGGCGGGCATCAAGCGTGACATCGCCGCTTTGGCCGCCACTGCGGCTCATGCCGAGGACCACCTCGCCACGCCGATGTCGATCCTGCCTCAGCAGACCGCGATGAGATCGCGCCGCCTACGCGTACGCCGCCTGCGTCTCGATCATCCATCCGAGCTCGCCGCCGTGTGCCCGGCACCGCCGGCGACCCTGCTGACCTGGCTGCGCGGGCAGCCGACCGGCGGGTTCACGGCGGCGGTGACCACCGATCGCGACGGCGAGCGACTCACCCTGCCCGCTCGCGCCGTCGTGCGAGCCGTCGTTCCGCCTTCCACAGACGTGGTCCGCGCCGGGCAGGACCTGTTCGGCTGGTTGCACCGCCACCACCTGGCCATCACCGGCCCTACCGTGGAAGAACACCTCCTCGACGCCGATGGTGCCCACGCCGTCGTCCTTGAAGTGTCCGTCCTGCGGGGGGAAGCTCACGTCACAGGGCGTCCGCTGCCGTCGCCACCACAGCCGATACCGCTCCCGGCCAGGAACCCTGGCCGGGAGCCGTACACGAGGCGATCAGATCAGGCGGGGGCGGCGAAGTCCTCGGGACCGAAGACGCGCAGCACGTCGGCCTCACCCTCCCACCCCGCCCAGTGATCCCGGTGGATCTTCAAGAAGCGGGAGGTCCACTCGACGGCCTCCTCCTTCGAGCGGACCTGGTAGAGCGCGTAGCTGATCAGCTCCTTCGCCTCGGCGAACGGGCCGTCGGTGACGCTCAGCCTGTCCCCGGTGATCGCGACCCGCGCGCCCTGCGCGCTCGGGGCCAGCCCGGCGGTGTCGAGCAACGCCCCGGCCGCGGTGGCCTCCCCGCCGAGCTTGGCGATGGCCTCCATCAACTCCGCCGGCGGCGGGGTGGCGGGCTGGCTGGTGACCTTGAGAATGATCATGTATCGCATCGGACGTCTCCTTCGATCTTGTTTTCTTGACGGTGTGGTGCGGAGGCCGGGTGTGCTCAGGCGTGCCGGGGGGCGGCGTGCCGGTACAGGTGCAGGGACAGGGCCGAGAGCCAGGCCCAGATGATCACGACCCCGGAGACGAAGACCAGGTTGGCCCACGGGGCACCCGCACCGGTCGCGACGGCGGCGAAGGCCGCGAGGAACAACCCGCCGATGAGACAGGTCACCGGGTGTGCGGCCCTCATCGTCTGCTGGGTCATGACCGTTCTCCTCACCAGTTCAGGGCCGGCTCTCGGGTGTTCCTCTCGGCCTTCTGACCACGCTTCGAACGAGACCACCCCGATTCGACAGCCCGCCCAAATCTTTTTCAAGATCTTTTAGCGCCGCTGCCCGGCGCTTCGCCATGGCCGGATCTGCAAGACATGTGTCCTTTAACCAACCTGAGGAAGAGGCCACCTAGTGCCGCATCAGGCAACGTTTGCCCTGTCGACGACGGCGCGTAGGCGCCGGTCGTCGGCATGGTGGTTACACCAGATGATGTAGCGGCGGATCATGCTGCCCTGTTCTTTGTGACCGGCACGGTCGGTGCCGTCCAGGGTGAAACAGCGCAGCGCGGTGAACTGGGCCTCGATCCGATTCAGCCAGGCTGAGCATCCGCACTTCAGGCTTACTGCTGGAGCGCTTCTATAAGCGCGGCTGTGCCCTCTGTGGACTGTTGAGGGCGCAGCCATGTAGGTGTGAAGGCCGCTCAGTGCGGATTGGCGGTGGGCTGGGGCGCGACGATGAGCCTTACCGCGTTCTTTTCATGGCCGCCCAATGCCTCGTGTACATACCAGGTGTCGGGAACGTCTTCCGCCTGGAGGGGGTGCTCGGTCACATCCAAGCCTGAACCGTCACGAGGGGAGGGCTCAGGAGGAGCCTTGTAGTAGTGCGAGACGGTGGCATGCCGCCGCTGAAGCATGATCCTGACTTCACCTACCGTCTTGTTCGCCAGCTTCATTCCTTCCAAGATCTCGCCACGAGCGGTCGGATCCCCCGTGATCTCATACCGTTCACCAAGCCGAGCGGCCCGCCCGAAGGTGACCTCGAAAGGGCTACGCAGACCGACAGGAATACTCACCCCGGCCAGACACCAAATCTTGCCGCAGTCGGTCCCTTCGATTTTCTTGATTCTGGGGCTTCTATTTCCATCCTTGATTTCGAATCCGTCGCTGTGGAACACCACCGTCCTTTGGGGAGACGAGACGGAGATCATCGCACCGACGAGGCTGGGTGACGCGGGTTCCGTCTTCAATTCGACGTTCAGGCCATGCGCCGCGAAGTCCTGCCGGTATCGCTCGGGATCGGCGTCCGGGTCCACGATCCTGACGTCGATGTAGTCACCGTTCCTGGTGAACGCCAACGCTTTGGCCGGCCCCAGAGTCATAGGACCGATTTCGTTGGGATGCATGATGATCGGCATGATGACCGCTGCTCCCACCAGGAGGGCCGTGACGGGAATGAGGGTGAGCCACCTCTGCCAGGACCAGCGTGGCTTGGTCTTTCGAGGTTCCCGTGCCGTGTCAGCGATAACGCTCTGGAGGGTGGCGGACAGCACCAGGGGGTCCGCTCGGACATGACTGGCGGGGTCATGCGTCTGGAGCGTGGTCATCAACTGCTTGAGAGTATTGGTCATACGGCATTCCCTTGACAGGAAGGCTGGCGAGTGGCGACGGATTGTGGTTCTTCTCCGAGCAAGCGCCGCAGCCGTTTGCGTACGCGATGCAGCCGCATAGCGGCTGTAGGCCGGGAGCAGCCCACCACCTTCGCAGCCCCGCGGAGGTCGAGTCCTTCCCAAGACATCAAGAGCACCAGTTCCCGATCGTCTTCGCTCAGGCTGTTCAGCGCGGCCAGCGCCGTTTGGCGGGCGACGACCGTGCTGGCGTGATCTGCTTCGGCACCGTGGTATTTCGGGCCCTCACCCAATGGACTGGCGAGTGCGTCTCGCCGGTTGTCTCGTCTGATCAGATTCAGCGTGAGATTCCGGGCGGTCGCATACAGCCAGGGCAGCGGTTGTTCTCGGGGGAGTCGCTTGTACTTCTCCCAGGCAATCTTGAACGTCTCGGCGGTTATGTCTGGAGCGTCCACAGGACCAACCCGCCGCCAGGCGTACCTCAGAACCGACTCGTAATGGTCCTGAAACATGCGGGTGAAGCTTTCTTCATCACTCACACGCCGCCTCCCCTCCACCGTTCCGGTGCGTGTTGTGTCATCTACCTGGTAGATGTCGCGCAGCCGTCAGGTATCACCCATCGATGACCAAACGCCCTACTGTGAGAGAGGTCTTAGCCACCTCCGCGCATGGCTCCGGGGAGGTCTGCGTGTACAGCTCGTAGCCGGTTTGGAGCACGCTTCACTTGTCTGGCTATCCGTCACGATGGTCAAGCGCATGGGCGGCGCCGGCCGCGATCGGCCGAAGAGCCGCAGCGCGGCCGGCGACCGCCCAACGCGCGGCGGGCCGCGGATCGGACCGTCCTTGACCCCGTAGTGATACTTGTCGCCGAAAACAGCTCTGGTCCAAGATCGACACCGGGCGATCAGGGGCCAGGATCTGGCTAAATCCGCAGTTCTACGCCTCGCCGGAGGTCAGGCCGACCGGGCACGAGACCCCGGTGCCACTGAGGCCCCGGTAGTCGGTGGCCGCCAGCAGAGGTTCACTGTCGATTCACCGGAGAAGGAGGAGCGTGCCGGGCCCGGTGCCGCCGTACCGCGTCCCGGTTGGCACAGCGCGGCGAGCAGTAGCGTTGCCGGCCGCTTCGCGAGACATCCGCGTAAACCAGCCCGCAGCCGTCGCGCGCGCAGCGCGCCAGCCGCGACATGCCGCGCCCCGTCAGATGCAGGGCGGTGCCCACCGCGACCAGCGCGCGCAGCACGCCGCCGAGCGACATGCCCGCGTCGCGATAGTGCAGGTGCCAGCCGGTTCCGGCGTGGTCGGTGACGCGGGGATACGCCGCTGAGGTGGCCAGCAGGTCGTTGAGCAGCGCGACCCGTGCGCGCTCGTCGCGGGTGTCGACGATCTCGCACCACTGCTCGGCCAGGTCGAGCGCGGCGGCCAGGTCCGCCTCCTCCGGGGGGCGGTCGATGGCGAGGCCGGCATCCGCGCACCGTTTCACCAGGTCGTCGAGGGACGCGGGCGGGAAGTTGGTCAGGTCCGCCATCAGGAGGACCGCGTCCGCTCCGTAAGGGTTGAGATGCACAATACCATTACAGCACGCTGGACCCATGAACGACCACGACGGACATGACTGGCACACCCGCTCCCGCCACCACACCAGCGAAGGGCTGGTGCGCTACCAGACCTGCCGCTGCGGCACCTGGCGGGTGCTGTGCGGGGCCCTTGACCCGCCCGCCGCGGCGGTGGTGGCGTGGAGCGCCCGGCGGAGCGCACCGTCCGACCGGGCGCGCCGCTGACCGGCGCATTCTTTTCGACCTGGCCGCGGACCCCCGGCAGTAGGAGCGATGCGTGGCGGGTGCGGGCCACTTCCAGCGCTGCCGGTGTGACTCCTCACAGATGTGTCCGCGCGGCGTCTCCTTGGTGGCTTCTGTCGGCCCCACGGGGCGCGTGGGCCGTACGTGCTCGGACCGGCCGGAGAACCGCGGCCGGGTACGCAGAGATGGCCTGGTCGCTGACGCGACCGTGGGCAGGAGAGGACCGCCATGAGCCCGCAGGCGCCGAGATGCGTCGCCGCAGGCCCCGGAAACTGCGGCGACGCTCCATGATCAGCCGGTGTAGGCCGGCTTGACGACGACGGCCTCCTTCGGGATCGGCCTCGGCTCCTCGACCGTGGGCCGGAGATCGGCCGGCCCCGAGGAGGGCGAAGGGGACGGCTCCTTGGGATTGGCCGCCGCCGTACCCGAAAAGCCGGTGAGGCTCGCGGCCAGAGCCAGCGCCGCGCTGAAGCCGATGAGCGTTGCTTTGATCTTCATATGGATTCCCCTGTTCATTCGGGTCGGGCCTCAGCCCTTGATGACGACCGGAGTGCCGATCGCCAGGTTCTTCGCCATCCACCTGATGTCGTCGTTGCCGACCCGGACGCAGCCGTGGCTGGCCCGTGTGCCGATGGCGGACGGCTTGTCCGTCCCGTGGACCGCCAGCTGGCCCGGGCCTCCGGCGAAGCTCTTCAGCACGGGCGAGAAGCCGCTCAGCCCGAAGGCGTAGGCGCCGTAGGCCCCACCGTCATCGACGGGTTTCACCAGCTCGGTGAAGAAATAGCGGCCTGGAGGCGTCGGCGTCCCCGCTTCGCCCGTCGCGACCTTGCCCGTCCTGACGGCCCGGTCGCCGTCGTAGACCGTGAACCTGAACGCCCCGCGATCGATCTCCACCCGGTGGGAGGTCTCCGCGAGTTTCACGTCGGTGGCCTTGATCCAGCCCTTGCTGCCGTTCGGCCGGATCGGCAGCAGCACCCGGAGCCACTCACCCTCGTCACGGTCCACCAGGAAGACCCGCGTCGCGCCGTAGTCGTTGGGGCTGGTGATCGTCCGCTGGGCCACCCCCTCCTTGTTCCGGTAGACCGTGATCCGGGACCCCTTGACGCTCGCGATCTTCGATCCGACGCTGCTCGCCGGCTCCGACCGCGCGCCACTGCTTGGAGGCTCAGGCCGTACGGCACCGCGCGCGCCGGCCGCACAGCCGGTCAGCAGGAGGACGAGCGTCGCCGCGGCAGCCGTACGGAGCAGGTTGGTTCTCACCCGCCGCAGCCTGGCGACAGAATGTGTGAAACCTGTTTGGTTGTCATGCAGATCCCATATGCGCCCCTGGCATGCGCATAGCCTCAGGTCATGTGCGCGTACGTACTGGTCGCCGAGGACGATCCCAAGCAGGCCGAACTGCTCAGGCGGTATCTGGAGCGGGAGGGCCATGAGGTCCTCGTCGTGCACGACGGGCGTTCCGCGATCGACGAGGCCCGACGGGCGGATCCCGGCCTCGTGGTGCTCGACGTGATGATGCCGAAGGTCGACGGGCTGGACGTCTGCCGGGTGCTGCGTGCCGAGTCCGACCTGCCGATCCTGATGCTGACCGCCAAGTCCACCGAGGATGACCTGCTGCTGGGGCTCGGCCTCGGCGCCGACGACTACGTGGCCAAGCCGTACAGCCCCCGTGAGCTGATGGCCCGGGTGCGGACGCTGCTGCGCCGTACCGGCAAGTCCCAGGACGCCGATCGGCGGCTGTTCCAGGCGGGCGATCTCGTCGTGGACCCGGTCAGGCACACCGTCACCGTGGCGGGCACGCCGGTGGAGTGTACGCTCGCGGAGTTCCGGATCATCGAGACGCTGGCCGCCGAGCCGGAGCGGGTGTTCACCAGGAAGCAGCTGCTGGAGCGCGTCCACGGCTTCGACAGGTTCATCACCGAACGCACGGTCGACGTGCACGTGATGAATCTGCGCAAGAAGATCGAGCTTGATCCGCGCCGCCCGGTCCGGCTGTTGACCGTGTACGGCGTCGGCTACAAACTGACCCACGCATGAGGTCGCTGTTCGTCAGGCTGCTCACGAGTTCGGCTGTCGTGGCGGTCTGCTCGATCACCGCGACGGCGTGGCTGGCCGCCAGCAGCACCTCCGGCGCCATCCAGCGCGAGCAGGGTCAGACGCTGGCCAGCGACGCTCAGATCAACAACAACCTGCTCGGCTACGCCTCCCGCCATCCGGACTGGTCGGGCGTCGCCGTCACCGTGCGCGATCTCGCCGCCCGTCACAGCCGTCGCATCGCGCTGACCACCGAGAAGGGCACCCTCATCGCGGACTCGGCGACCGCCGGGACCCCACTGCCCGCCAGGGTGTCGGCCGTCGTCGACCCGCTGGCCGTGGACGTGACCCTGGTGCCCGGGGCGGCCAGGGACCGGATCGATCCACGCGCGGTGGGTCCTTTCCTGTTGTCCGCCTCCGATCGCGCCCGGCTGGTCAAGGCCGCCGGCACCTATGCCACCTGCGCCGGCCGTACCGGGCAGGCCGTACAGATGACCGTCTCGAACACCGGCCGGCCCGTCGTGACGACGACCGGCAAGGAAGCCGACCAGGAGCCGCACCCGGTGCCGCGCGAGGCCCCCATGGTGATGGACGTCTGCGACGCCACCACCTTCAGCACGCCGACGCGCACCGAGAAGGCCGCGTTGAAACAGCTCAACCTCCTGGTCGGCAGGTGCCTCAAGGGCAAGAGCACGGAACGGGGCTCGGTCGGCCTCGACTTCGCCTGGGTCTCCAGAAAGAAGCAGCCTCCTGGCGCGGAACCCGATCAGACGATCTCGTCCTGCGTCGTCACCGCCCGCAAGGAGCAACTCGATCCCTACGTCGCCCCCGCGGCCTACCTGTACATCGGCTCCCCCGCCGAGGCCACCGGCCAGCGCATCCCGCTCCCCTCGATCGCCGGCGCAGCCCTCCTCGTGCTCGTGCTGACCGTGGGCGTGAGCGTCATGGCGGCCCGGCGCCTGGTCAGGCCTGTCAACGCGCTCACCCACGCCGCGCGACGGATGCGTGACGGGGACGGCTCCGCCCGCGTCACGGTCAGGACGACCGGCGAGATCAGCGAGCTCGCCACGGCGTTCAACGAGATGTCGGAACACCTTCAGCGCATGGAGGAGCAGCGCAAGGCCATGGTCAGCGACGTCTCCCACGAGTTGCGGACCCCGTTGAGCAACCTCAGGGGGTGGCTGGAGGCGGCCCAGGACGGCGTCGCCGAGCTGGACCCGGCGCTGATCGCCTCGCTGGTCGAGGAGATCCTGCTGTTGCAGCACATCGTCGACGACCTTCAGGAGCTCGCCCTCGCCGACGCGGGCAAACTCCGTCTGCACGTCGAACCCGTTCACCTCGGCGACCTTCTCGACCAGGTGGCCACCGCTCACCGAGGCCGGGCCGAAGCCGCGGGGCTCACACTGACCACCGCCATCATCGACGACCCCTCGCTGACCGCGGATCCGGTACGGCTCCGCCAGGCCGTCGGCAACCTGGTCACCAACTCCCTGCGCTACACGCCACGCGGCGGGCACATCACGCTGGACGCCCGCCAGGATGGCGAGCGGGTCGTCATCGAGGTGACCGACACGGGGGTCGGAATCCGGGCCGAGCACCTCCCCCACGTCTTCGACAGGTTCTGGCGGGCTGAGAAGTCCCGCAACCGGCGGACCGGGGGCAGCGGGCTCGGGCTCGCCATCGTGCGCAACCTGGCCGAGGCGCACGGCGGCACAGCCACGGCCACCAGCGTGCCAGGCGTCCGCACGACGTTCACCCTGCGCCTTCCGTCGTAGCGAGGCCCGAGAAGGACACCGGAAGCGAACACCTGAGCGATCAAGGGTCAGGATCTGACCATCGGCGCAGGTCCACGCCTCACCGAACGTCAGACCCACCGAGCACACGACCCCGGTGCCATCGATACCGCGGTGGCCGTCGAGGTTCAGGAGGCTGCCGTGGTCTGGATGAGAGAGCACCTGGTCGGGTTCCCGCCTCCGGTTTCAGCCGTCGGTGTCTTTCGGGTGACGAGGTGAGGCGTAGACGACCCAGACAGTGCGAGTGGCGTCATCAATGGCATAGCGGACGCGTCCGCCGCTGGTGACCTCGAATTCCCATTGTTCCAGGTTCTGGCCGTTATGACGATGAGTCGCGAGATCGCCGCGTAGGCGATGTTGACGCTCATGATCTGCCCGTGAGCGTGGATCGGCTCGCAGTGCCTCGAAACATCGGCGTGTGTTGCCCAGGGCGTGACGGCACAACTCCTCCCAGCCCTTGACCGCATCACCGGTACCGAACCGGATATCCCATTCGTCATCCGAAGGCGGGACCGTGACCCGGTCACCACGCTTCGGACTCACGCTGAGACCTCTACCGGTCCGAAGTCGCCACCTGTGGCCTTGCGGGCCTGGGCGTAGTGCGCTGGGTCGGCCTTGATCCGAGCGGTCGCCCGCCAGCCCGCGATGACCTCCTGCGTGGTGACATCGACATCAAGTTCCGCGGCGTCGGAGAGCGCCTCCACCAGTTCGAGCGTGAAGGCACGCAGTTCGGCGGAGGTGAGGTGGCGGACCCAGGGGAAGACCTCGGGCATGGCGATGACCAGCGTGCGGGCGGTCGGATCGTGCTTGATGAGGGCTAGGAACAGACGGGATGCCGTGGCCAGTGTCTGCCCGCGCTGATCCTCACGGTCGGCGGCGGTCAGGTAGAAGTCCGGGGCATCGCGGTGGGTGACACGTACCCGACCGAGGCGTGCGGCGCGTTCGGCGACGGCTCGGGGGTTTCTCGACAGGTCCGAGAAGGTGACGGCGTCGGCGTTGCTGGTGCTCACCCTGCCATCGTAAGTCAGAACACATTCTGAAGTTGGCGAACCAGGGAAGGAGCCTCACACGATCGCCTGGTAGTAAGCAGGCCAGATCGAGCGGCCAAACGACTCTCAGCACAAAAACGGCCGCCATGAATCGCACAGAAGCCCTGAATCAGTTCCCAGCTCGATGAAGGAGCAATGGCGAAGCCCCGCGGACGGACACGGCTCACGACTACGGCTCACCCCGGAAGCCGGGCGCGAGCCGTACCGGTGAAGCCGGCGCTACTCCTCGGTCGGGACCAGGCCCGTCTGGCAGGCGGCCCACTCGGACGGGTCACCCAGCTTGACGTTGGTGCTCCCGATGTCGCGGTGACCACCAGGGTTCGGGAGGCTGCCGCGGCCCGGAACAAGGGATCACCTGATCGGCTCCCCGCCTTGCGGTCGCCCGCCAGCCCGCGATGACTTCCTGCGTGGTGACATCGACATCCAGTTCCGCGGCGCCGGAGAGCGCCTCCACCAGTTCGAGCCCAATGACGCGCCGCCGCGGTCATCCGCACCGTCGCCACCGCCCACCCGCGCTGCCTACACGATGAGGGCAGCAGCCGCTCCCGGTCTTGTAATTTTCACACATACATGATCATAAACGGCACCCTCATTGCGCCACGTTCCCGTCATGAGATCGATCAGAGTGGGGCACATTGTCCCAGCTCACCCCGCAAATGGCGGCTGCAGTATTAGCCATTTCCTCCATCATGAGGACAAGACCGCCAGATTCTTGTGGCCAATCGGTAAATACCGCGCTATATCGATCTGCGTTAAATCGATATTGATCGATCACATGCCCGTCCCCCACAAGGAGAAGCATGCAAAAAGTCACTTGGCTCCGCCGACTCGGCCTCGTCTCAGCGGTGGTGGCGGTCGGCCTGGCCACCGCGCCCGTGGCCGCGCACGCCGACGGCTATGACACTCCCCGCAGCGCCGTTGCCGTGGGGGCGGGTAACACCTACGCGGCCGGGGTGGCGGCGGCCCAAGAACGGGCCCGGCAGGCCGTCCTCGCGGTCGGCCACGACTGCACCCCTGGGGTCTATTACATCTTGCTGACCTATGCTTCTCCGGGGGGCGGAACATGGGTCTTCCAGGCCACCCACGAGGCGATGTGCGTCGACTGATCAAGGTTCAGCAGATCGGCCCCCGCCGGGGTTGCCCGCCATCGGGGAGCCCAGCGTCCGCAGGCTCATGCAGAGCCGGCACGACAGGCGATCAGCCGATCATGGCCAAACAGCAGGACGGCCCACGCCTAGGAGTCGAGCGCGAGCCGTACACCGAGATCTGCCGAAACCACTCCTCGGTCGGAACCAGGCCCGCCTGGCAGGCGGGCCACTCGGACGGGTCACCTAGCTTGACATCGGTACCTCCGACGCCGCAGTAGCCATTGAGGTGGACACGAGGCTGTCGATGTGCTCTTGCTCAGACACCTTTCATCCACGGCAGACACATCATGACCTGCGGTGCCTCGACTTGAGGTAGTCGCTCACCCACTTCTTGCTGCTACGCCACATACCGTCGTCGCCCTTGACCGCACGCAGTCGTCCCCGTGCGGCAGCCACCCGGAGGGCGTTTTCGGTGACGTCGCGCGTCGCGAGGGCAGGTAGAGGAACAAGCTTGACCGGGCCGGCCACCGCTGGCATGACGAAGCGGTACAGATTCGTCGTCACGCTGCGTGCGATGAGTTCACCCAGCGGGCCGAACTCGTCATTGCCGGCTCGGCGCATTGCCTGAAGGTACTTGTCGCGGTCGCGCTTGTAGATGATCGCCGGCGGGTACCCGATTCTGCAAAGCATCAAGTTGAGCACCAAGCGGCCCGTCCGTCCGTTACCGTCGAGGAACGGGCGTATTTGTTCGAACCGGTTATGAACGTGGGCCAAGCGTTCGGGGAGGGGTTCCTCGGACTCGCCGCGAAGGTCATCGACAACCCTTACCCAGTCCCGCATCTGGGGGTCGACTTCCGGCCATGGCGGCGGCTTCATGCCTCCCGGGAACTTCGTGATCTCGTGCTGCCTGAAGTTCCCCGGGCTTTCAGCTGGGGAGGCATGTGGATGGGGATCTACAGCCCACACCAGCGACATGGCGGTGTGGTGTATCTGACGAACCTCCTGAAGCGTTATGAGATCTCCGTTTTGCCAGCCTCCTGGCTCCAGCGCCTGCCCGTACACCCACTTCGCAGCGTCGCCGTATCCCCTCACCTCCATGTAGTCCTTGAGCGGCTTCGCGCCTACCGCGCGCCCCTCCTCAAGGAGCCTCTCCACCTCCTGCAGCACGAGTGTGTTGCCCTCGATCGCAGTGCTGTTGTGAGCCTCCTGGTGCCAGATGTCGGACCAGATGTCCTCCGCCTCGTCAGGCGAAGGTAGTCCACCCAAACGGTCACGGAGTTCTCGAACGGCCTCGTCAAGGCGCTGATAAACAGCCGCCCTGGACGGCCGGCCCGGTCCTGACACCGACGCCCCCATGATTTTGTTCGGCTGAGTCGATGTAACTACACCGAACAAAATCAAGTCGACTTGTTCGCTTCGGCCAAAAAAATAGAACCGAACAACTTGCTCGCCGACCCGAGGCCCCCCACACACAGGGGGCACGGCTCACCCCAGAAGCCGGATGCAAGCCGTGCCGGTGAAGTCGGCGCTACTCCTCGGTCGGGACCAGGCCCGTCTGGCAGGCGCCCCACTGAGATGGATCACCTAGTTTGACGTTGGTGCCACCGATGCCGCAGTAGCCGCCGGGGTTTTTGTAGAGATATTGCTGGTGATATCCCTCGGCGAAGTAGTAGTCGCCGGCGGGGGCGATCTCGGTGGTGATGGCACCGTAGCCGGAGTCGGTGAGAACCTTCTGGTAGGCGTCACGCGAAGCCAGGGCGGCCTTCTCCTGCTCGGGCGAGTGGAAGTGGATCGCCGAGCGGTACTGTGTGCCGACGTCGTTGCCCTGCCGCATGCCCTGGGTGGGGTTGTGCGACTCCCAGAAGACGCGCAGCAGTTCCTCGTAGGACACCCGGGCCGGGTCGAAGACGACGCGGACGAGCTCGGTGTGACCGGTCTGGCCGGTGCAGACCTCCTCGTAGGTCGGGTTCGGGGTGTAGCCGCCCCCGTAGCCGACCGAGGTGGAGACCACACCCGGGGTCTGCCAGAAAATGCGCTCGGCCCCCCAGAAGCAACCGAGGCCGAAGTCCGCGATCTCACTCCCCTCGGGGTACGGCGGAGCCAGCGGGGCGTCGAGAACCTCATGACGCCCTGGCACCGCCATCCCGGTAGCGCGGCCCGGGAGCGCGTTCTCCGGGGACACCATGGAAGTCTTGTCCTTGCCGAACAGCCAGCCCATTGCGAACCTCCTCCTGACACGTTCTCACCAGGAAGCAACCGAGGGCGACTCCCCCGTGTTCCCGAAAGAGTTTCTTAACTGATCGAAAAGTACAGCTAAATTGTGTTAAATCCAGTAAGGAGCAAAGATAGGGGTCATGCCTGAAACGCGCCGCGGAGTTCTCTACGGCATCGCCGCCTACGCCATGTGGGGCCTGTTCCCGCTCTACTGGCCGCTCCTGAAGCCCTCCGGCGCCCTGGAGATCCTCGCCCACCGCATCGCCTGGTCCCTGGTCGCCGTCGTCGCCATCCTGGCGGTACGGCGCCACTGGTCCTGGTTCCGCGAGCTCCTGCGCACCCCGAGAAAGATCGGCCTTCTCGTCCTGGCCGCGGTGCTCGTCACGCTCAACTGGGGCGTCTACATCTACGCCGTCAACACCGGGCACGTGGTCGAGAGCTCGTTCGGCTACTTCATCACCCCCCTGATCAGCGTGCTCTTCGGCGTCCTGCTGCTGAAGGAGCGGCTGCGGCCGTGGCAGTGGGCCGCGGTGGGGCTGGGGGCGGTGGCCGTGGTCATCCTGGCCATCGACTACGGGCGGCCGCCGTGGATCGCGCTGGCGCTGGCCGCCAGTTTCGGCACCTACGGGCTGGTCAAGAAGACCGCCGGGGTGGGTGCGGCGGAGAGCATGACGGTCGAGACACTGGTGCTGCTGCTGCCCGCGCTGGGCTACCTGACCTACCTGGGGCAGCAGGGGACGAGCACGTTCGGCAACTGGGGCGCGGGCCACACGCTCCTGCTGGCCGGAGCGGGTGTGGTCACCGCCGTCCCGATGCTCTGCTTCACCGCCGCCGCGATCAGGGTGCCGCTCACCACGATCGGCCTGCTGCAGTACATCGCCCCGATCCTGCAGTTCCTGTGCGGGGTGTTCATCGTGCACGAGGTCATGCCGCCCAGCCGCTGGGTGGGGTTCGTCATCATCTGGCTGGCGCTGTCGGTCTTCACCTGGGACAGCCTCAGGACGGCCACCCAGGCCCGCCGTGCGGTGTCCAAGCGGGTAGCCGTACAGAACGCCTCATAAAGCCTCAGGAGCCGCGTACGGCGAGGACCAGAGGGGTGAAGAGCGGGTCGACGCCCGCCTGCTCCAGCGCGGAGGCCAGGGAGCGCTCGTAGGTGGGCGTGGCATCGGCCAGGCGGACGCGCCCCTCTTCGGTGATCACCGAGTAGACGCCGCGGCGGTCGTCCGAGCAGAGGTCGCGCCGGGTCATCCCGGCCTCTTCGAGGCGGGCGACGAGGCGGGTCACCGAGCTCTGGTTGAGCCCCACCGCCTCGGCCAGCTCCTGCATACGCATGCAGCCGCCGGAGACGGCGGCGAGCTGGATCAGTGCGCGGTACTCCGACAGCCCCAGGCCGTGACCGCGCTGGAGTGCCTTGGTCAACTCCGCCTCCACGCGTGCGTGCAAGAGGGCGAAATGGTCCCACGACATGGTGATTCCTCCTGGAGTGTGCTGTCCGGCAGGAGTCTACATGCACATACATTATTTGCTTTGCCCTGCAAGTAAAATCGTGGAAGAAACACGAAAAACCCGGCTCGGCGCTGTCGCCGAGCCGGGCTGGGTCCGATCCTGGACCGGCGGTCAGCCGGAGCGCTCGACGACGTAGTCGCAGAGGGCCAGGTAGGCGGCGCGGGCCGGGATGTCGGGAAGGCCCGCGAGGTCCTCGCGGGCACGGTCGGCCCAGTCGAGCAGCTCGGCGCGGGCATGTCCCATGGCGGGGTCGGCGCGGAGCAGACGCAGGGCCTCCTCGATGTCCTCCTCGGCCACCGGACCGGCCAGCAACTCGCGCAGCCGGGCGCTCTCGGGGTTGTCCGACGCCAGGACGTAGAGCACGGGCAGGGTCCGGATGCCCTCGCGCAGGTCGGTGCCCGGCGTCTTGCCCGACTCGGCCGTCTCCGAGGCGACGTCCAGCAGGTCGTCGCCGAGCTGCCAGGCGACCCCGATCGCCTCGCAGGCCCGGGTCAGCCGCTCGACCACCTCGGGTGTGGCGCCACTGAGCATGGCGCCGAACCGGCCGGAGGTGGCGATCAGCGAACCGGTCTTGTCGGCCAGCACCCCGATGTAGTGGGCCACCGGGTCCTCGCCGGAGCGGGGGCCGATGGTCTCGCGGATCTGGCCGCGGACCAGCCGGGAGAACGTCTGCGCCTGGATCCTGATGACGTCGGAGCCGAGGTCGGCGAGGATCTCCGAGGCCTGGGCGAACAGGTAGTCGCCGGTCAGGATGGCCACGGTGTTGTCCCAGCGGGCGTTGGCCGACGGAGAACCCCGGCGGACCGGGGCCTCGTCCATCACGTCGTCGTGGTAGAGCGTCGCCAGGTGGGTCAGCTCGATCACCACGGCCCCCGGCACCACTCCCGCCGCCGCGGGTGAGCCGAACTGGGCGGCGAGCAGGACCAGCATGGCCCGGAACCTCTTGCCGCCCGCCTCGATGAGGTGCTTGGACGCCTCCGTGACGAAGGCGTCCTCACTCTCCACCGAGGAACGGAGCAGTTTCTCGACCTCGGCCAAGCCGGTAGCGAGGTCCTGCGCCAACCGTTCGTCGACGAACGGAAGATCAACAACCGGTGGCGCAGCCATGAACCGTTACTCCTCTAGCGAATGAACAGCGCGGACGCAGCCTGATCCGCGAGATCGAGCACCGGCTGCGGGAAAACCCCCAGCACTACCGTAGCCGCTGCCGCGAGGGCGACCACAGCCGAGGTGCCCACCGTGGGCGTCGCGATGGACGGCCCGTCGACGGCGGGCTCGTTGAAGAACATCAGCACGATCACCCGGACGTAGAAGAACGCGGCGATCGCCGAGCTGACCACACCCACGATGACCAGCGGCAGAGCGTCGCCGGCGACCGCGGCCGAGAAAACGGCGTACTTGCCGAAGAAGCCGCTCGTGAGCGGGATGCCGGCGAAGGCCAGCAGGAAGAAAGCGAAAATACCCGCGAGAGCGGGGGAACGCTTGCCCAGACCGGCCCAGCGGGACAGATGTCCGGCCTCGCCTCCCGCGTCGCGGACCATGGTGACGACCGCGAAGGCGCCGACCGTGGTGAAGCCGTACGCGGCCAGGTAGAACAGGATGGCCGACAGGGCCTGCTTGTTCTGCTCGGCGGCGCCGATCGCGACGACGCCGGTGAGCAGGAAGCCCGCGTGCGCGATCGAGGAGTAGGCGAGCATCCGCTTGATCTCGGTCTGGGTGATGGCCAGGATCGCACCGACGATCATCGTCAGGATCGCGATGCCCCACATGACCGGCTTCCAGTCCCATTCCAGGCCGCCCAGGGCGACCCAGAAGACCCTCAGCACCGCGCCGAAGGCCGCCACGAGCACCGTGGAGGCCATCAGCGCGGTGACCGCGGTGGGCGCGCCCTGGTAGACGTCGGGCTTCCACGCCTGGAACGGCGCGGCGCCGACCTTGAAGAGCAGGCCGACGCCGAGCAGCGCGAAGCCGAGCAGCAGCAGCGTCTCCTGGCCGCCTGCCCCGGTGAGCGCGGCACTGATGGCCTTCAGGTCCACCGATCCGGCGTAGCCGTAGACCATGGCCGTGCCGTACAGGAAGAAGGCCGAGGAGAACGCGCCGAGCAGGAAGTACTTGACCGAGGCCTCCTGCGAGAGCAGGCGGCGGTGGCGGGCCAGGCCACAGAGCAGGTACAGCGGCAGGGACATGACCTCAAGGCCGACGAACATGGCCAGCAGGTCATTGGCGGAGGCGAAGAGCAGCATGCCACCGACCGAGAACAGCAGCAGCGGGTACACCTCGGTCTGGGCGTATCCGCTGAGGATCGCCTCCTCCTCGTCCGGGCTTCCCGGCACCGCCGCCGCCTGCGCGACGAACTGGTCCTCGTCGTTGATCAGAAGCGTGCTGACCAGCGCCAGGACGAGGATGATGCCCCAGATGAACAGGGCGGGCCCGTCCACCGCGACCGCGCCCATGGCCGCCGGGGCGTCCGGCAGGCCGTTGACGCCGGACAGGACGGTCATGACGAACCCGCCGAGCAGGGCGAGCAGCGTGAGCGGCATCTGGATCGACTTGCGCAGGTAGCGGGGCGCGAACGCCTCGACCAGCACCCCGATGATCGCCGCGCCGAACACCAGCAGCATCGGCGAGAGTAGCGCGTACTCGATTGTCGGGGCTTGGATGGTGCCGTTCACTGGCCGGCCCCCTTCTTCTCTGCCACGGCGGGCGTGAACGGTTCGATGTGGACGCTGGAGATCGTCTTGTCGACCGCGGGATTGATCACGTCAAGCACCGGCTTGGGGAAGAAGCCCATGGCGATGATCACCGCGATCAGCGGGCCCATCACCCAGATCTCACGCCAGTTGAGGTCGGGCATGACGTGGGCCGACTCCTTCGAGGGGCCGGTCATCGTGCGCTGGTACATCCACAGGATGTAGACGGCCGCCAGGACGACGCCGCTCGTCGCGATGATCGCCGCGACCGGGTAGCGCTCGAAGGTGCCGATCAGGACCATGAACTCGCTGACGAAGGTGGACAGTCCCGGCAGGGAGAGCCCGGACAGGCCGGCGATCAGGAAGGTGCCGGCCAGCAGCGGGGCGACCTTCTGCACGCCTCCGTAGTCGGCGATCTGGCTGGAACCCCGGCGGTAGATCAGGAAGCCGGCGACCAGGAAGAGCGCGCCGGTCGAGAAGCCGTGGTTGACCATGTAGAGGGTGGCGCCCGCGCCCGCGTCCCTGGTCATCGCGAAGACGCCCAGCGCGATGAAGCCGAAGTGCGAGATCGAGGTGTAGGCGATCAGGCGCTTCATGTCGGTCTGGCCGATGGCCACGATCGCGCCGTAGACGATGCCCACCACCGCCAGCACGATCACCAGCGGGGTGAAGAACTTCGACGCGTCCGGGAAGAGCTCCAGGCAGAAACGGAGCATGCCGTACGTGCCGACCTTGTCCAGCACGCCCACCAGCAGCACCGCGGCGCCGGCCGGGGCCTGCGCGGCGGCGTCGGGCAGCCAGGTGTGGAACGGCCAGAGCGGCGCCTTGACCGCGAACGCGATGAAGAAGCCCGCGAAGAGCCACTTCTGCGTGGTCGGGTCCTGGATGACGCCGATCAGCTCGGGGAACATGAAGGTGCCCTTGTCGGCGATCACGTAGAGCGCGATCACCGCGACCAGCATGAGCAGGCCGCCGAAGAGCGAGTAGAGCAGGAACTTCACGGCCGCGTAGGACCGCTGGGCTCCGCCGTACGACCCGATCATGAAGTACATCGGGATGAGCATGGCTTCGAAGAAGACGTAGAAGAGGAAGACGTCGGTCGCCGCGAAGACGCCGATCATCATCGCTTCCAGCACCAGCAGCAGCGCGAAGTAGGTCTTCACCGAGCGCTTGGGCGGGGCCGCGGCCCCGGTTCCGTCGGCGTCGTGCCAGGAGGCGAGGATCACGATCGGCACGAGCACCGCCGACAGCGCGATCAGCACCAGGGCGATGCCGTCCACGCCGACGCCGTAGTGGACGCCGAACCTCGGGATCCACTCGTAGACCTCGGCGAACTGGAAGCGCGCCTCGGAGGCCGGTTCGAACAGGTACGCGAGGGCGCCGGTGAGCGCCAGCACGACCAGTGAGACCGCCAGCGCCAGCTGCTTCGCGAGCTTGTCACTCTTGACAAGGGAGACACCCACCGCGCCCAGGACGGGCACGGCAATCAGGGTCGAGAGCCAGGGCATCACATGTTCCCTACGTAGAGCAGCGCGCCAACGACCACGGCGGCACCGAAGAGGATGGACAACGCGTAGGACCGCACGTAGCCGGTCTGGATGCGACGCAGCCGCCCGGAGGTCCCGCCGATCCCCGCCGCCAGGCCGTTGACCAGGCCGTCGATGCCGCGGTTGTCGAAGAACACCGCGAACCGGGCCAGCCACTGGCCGGGGCGCATGAACAGCGCCTCGTTCAGGGCGTCGCCGTACAGGTCACGGCGGGCGAAGGTGGTGAGGAACGAGCCGCGCGGGGCGACCCGGGGCACCTCGGCGGCACCGTAGCGGAACCAGGCGTAGACGACGCCGACGGCGACCAGCGCGAGCGTGGTCAGGCCGGGGACGCTGAAGGGGTGGAATCCGGGCAGGTGCTCGGGCAGGCCGACCGCCGGGGCGAGGAACCTCATGAGCCGGTTGTCCAGGATCAGGAAGGCGCCCAGGAAGACCGAACCGATCGACAGCAGGATCAGCGGCACGGTCATCACGGAGGGCGACTCGTGCGGGTGTGCGTCGTCGGCCCAGCGCCGCTTGCCGAAGAAGGTCATGAAGACCATCCGCGACATGTAGAAGCCGGTGATGCCGGCGCCGACGACCGCGAGCCAGCCGAGGATCTGGTTGTGCTCCATGGCCGTCTCGATGATGCCGTCCTTGGTGAAGTAACCGGACAGCAGCGGGAACCCGATGATCGCGAGATAACCGATCATGAAGGTGGCCGCGGTGACCTTCATCACCGAGAACAGGCCACCGTACTTGCGCATGTCGACCTCGTCGTTCATGGCGTGCATGACCGAGCCCGCGCCGAGGAACATGTTGGCCTTGAAGAAGCCGTGCGCGATCAGGTGCGCGATGGCGAAGGCGTAGCCCACCGGGCCGAGGCCCGCACCGAGCATCATGTAGCCGATCTGCGACATGGTCGAGCCGGCCAGGCCCTTCTTGATGTCGTCCTTGGCGCAACCGATGATCGCACCGGCGAGCAGCGTGGCCACACCGACGATCGTCACGACGAGCTGCGCGGTCGGGGCGGCCTCGAAGAACGCGCCGGAGCGGACGACCAGGTAGACGCCCGCGGTGACCATGGTCGCGGCGTGGATGAGTGCCGAGACCGGGGTCGGGCCCTCCATCGCGTCCAGCAGCCACGACTGCAGCGGCAGCTGGGCCGACTTGCCGCAGGCGCCGAGGAGCAGCAGCAGGCCGACCGCGGTGATCGTGCCCTGGGAGGCGGCGCCGGAGGAGATCGCCCCGTCGACGGCGCCCCCGGTGAGCTCGTTGAAGGCGACCGAGCCGAACGTCGTCCAGATCGTGAAGATCGCGATCAGCAGGCCGAAGTCGCCGACGCGGTTGACGATGAACGCCTTCTTGGCCGCGGCCGCCGCCGTGGGCTTGAACTGCCAGAAGCCGATCAGCAGGTACGAGGCGAGGCCCACACCCTCCCAGCCGACGAACAGCACGACGTAGTTGTCGGCCAGCACCAGCAGCAGCATCGCGGCGACGAACAGGTTCAGGTACGCGAAGAACCTGCGCCGGCCCGGGTCGTGCGACATGTAGCCGATCGAGTAGATGTGGATCAGCGATCCCACACCGGTGATCAGCAGGGCGAAGCTGATCGACAGCGGGTCGATCAGCAGCCCCATGTCGGCGAGGCCGGGGATGAACTCGTAGAGCCTGACCCCCTGGCGACGCTGAGCCTCGGGCAGACCGAGCAGCTGGATGAAGGCGGCGACCGCCACCGCGAACGCGCCCAGGGACATCACGACACCGAGGAGGTGACCCCAGCGGTCGGTGCGGCGCCCGAACAGCAGCAGGATCGCGGCACCGAGCAGCGGGAGCGCGACCATGAGCCAGGAGACTCCGATCACACCCCCGGAATGCTGGATGATCTCAGCGGGTTCCACGGCCACCTCTTAGTACTTCAGCAGGTTCGCGTCGTCCACCGACGCGGACCTGCGGGTTCGGAAGATCATCACGATGATGGCGAGGCCGATCACGACCTCGGCCGCGGCCACCACCATCACGAAGAACGCGATGATCTGGCCGTCCAGGTTGCCCTGCTGCCTGGCGAAGGTGACGAACGCGAGGTTGCAGGCGTTGAGCATGAGCTCCACGCACATGAACACCACGATCGCGTTGCGCCGTACCAGCACGCCGATGGCGCCGATCGCGAACAGCAGCGCGGAGAGCACCAGGTAGTGAGTGGTCACTTGCCGTCCTCCTGCCGGGGCGCCGCGTCCTCCGCCTGGACGGGCTCGTCGCCTGAGTCGGAATCGCGGGCCTGTGCCGCGTCCCTCTCCAGGACCTGCTTGATGAGCGCCGCCTTCACCGGGTCGGTCGGCGCGAAACCGCCCTCCATCTCGTGCCTGGCGAGCACCCGGTTGATGGACTTGTCGGCGACCGTGCCGTCGGGCAGCAGGGCCGGCATGTCGATCGCGTTGTGCAGCGCGTAGGTGCCGGGTCCCGGCAGCGGCGAGGGCTGCGGGCCGTTGAACCGGGCGCGGGCCAGGTCACGCTGGGTGGCCTTGGGCCGGATGCGCTCGCGGTGCGCCAGCACCATCGCGCCGAGCGCGGCGGTGATCAGCAGCGCCGAGGTGACCTCGAAGGCGAAGACGTACCGCGTGAAGATCAGCTGTGCCAGGGAGGGCACGTTGCCGCCCGCGGCCTTGGTGGCCTCGGTGAGGCCGGTGGGCGCGGCGAAGGTGGCGTTGCCGACCCCCAGGGCGAGCAGGAAGGCGAAGCCCAGGCCCGCGATCGCCGCCCAGACGCGCTGCCCCTTGATCGTCTCGACCAGCGAGTCGGCGGAGTCGACGCCGACCAGCATCAGGACGAACAGGAAGAGCATCATGACCGCGCCGGTGTAGACGATGATCTGCACCGCGGCGAGGAAGGGGGCGTCCTGTACCGCGTAGAGCACGGCCAGGGAGAGCATGACGACGCCCAGCATCAGAGCCGAGTAGACGGCCTTGCGGCTGAAGACGAGCCCGAGGGCGGCCGACACCGAGACGACCGCCAGGATCCAGAACGTGATGGTCTCACCCATTGTTGCGTCCCAGCCGGTAGTAGTCCTCTTCGGTCTCGCCGAGACGCATGGGGTGCGGCGGGACCTCCATGCCGGGGCCGAGCGGCGCGAGCAGCATTTCCTTGGTGTAGATCAGGCTCTCACGGCTGCTGTCGGCGAGCTCGTACTCGTTGGTCATCGTCAGCGCCCGTGTCGGGCAGGCTTCGATGCACAGGCCGCACAGGATGCACCGCAGATAGTTGATCTGGTAGGTGCGCCCGTAGCGCTCACCGGGTGAGAACCGCGCCTCGTCGGTGTTGTCGGCCCCCTCGACGAAGATCGCGTCGGCCGGACAGGCCCAGGCGCACAGCTCACAGCCGACGCACTTCTCCAGGCCGTCGGGCCAGCGGTTGAGCTGGTGCCGGCCGTGGAAGCGCGGCGCCGTGGGCCGCTTCTCCTCGGGGTAGTTGACCGTCTCGACCTTCTTGAACATCGTGTGGAAGGTCACGCCGAATCCCTTGATGGGATTCAGCCAATCAGTTGCTCCCACTGGGAACCTCCTTGCGCTCTACCCCGTGGTAGTGCGGCAGGTCGAGCGGCGGCACAGGGAAGCCACCCGCGGTCGGCTCGGCTTGGAGTTGCTCGAACTCGGCTTCGACCAGTGCGGCCTTGGCCTCCTTGCGCTTCTGCAGCACGCTGTCGAAGCGCCACCAGATCCCGAGGCAGCCGATCATCACGAGCGCGGCCAGGATGAGCACGAGCGACCGGTTGACGTTGTCGATCTGCAGGGCCCTGACGGTGGCCACGAGCAGGATCCAGGCCAGGTTGATCGGGATGAGGATCTTCCAGCCGAGGGCCATGAGCTGGTCGTACCTGACGCGCGGCAGCGAGGCGCGGCACCAGACGAAGAAGCCGAAGACCAGCACCATCTTGGCGAAGAACCAGAGCAGCGGCCACCAGCCGGTGTTCGCGCCGTCCCACATGGAGATCGGCCACGGGGCACGCCAGCCGCCCATGAACAGGGTGATGGACACCGCGGAGACCACGAAGACGTTGACGTACTCGGCGAGCATGATGACCGCGAACTTCAGCGAGTTGGAGTACTCGGTCTGGAAGCCGCCGACCAGCTCGCCCTCGCCCTCGGGCAGGTCGAAGGGGACCCGGTTGGTCTCGCCCAGCATCGTGACGATGTAGATCAGGAAGGACGGGATCAGCAGGATCATGTACCAGGACGGCATCGGGATCTCCAGGCCGCCCAGCGTGAACACCCCGCCGCCGGCCTGCGCCGCGACGATCTCCGAGGTGGAGAGCGTCCCCGCGAACAGGAACACGCCCACGAACGACAGGCCCATCGCGATCTCGTACGAGACCACCTGGGCGCTGGCCCGCAGGCCGCCGAGGATCGAGTACGGGGAGCGCGAGCCCCAGCCCGCCAGCACGATGCCGTACACGCCGATCGAGGCCATCGCCAGCACCAGCAGCACCGCGACCGGGAGGTCGGTGAGCTGCAGCGGCGTCTGGACGCCGAACATCGAGACCATCGGGCCCATCGGGATGACGGAGAAGGCCAGGAAGGCCGGTACCGCCAGGACGACCGGGGCGATGAAGTAGATCGCCTTGTCGACGGTCCGGGGCATCAGGTCTTCCTTGAGCCCCATCTTCAGCCCGTCGGCCACCGACTGGAGCAGCCCGAACTTGCCCGCCCGGTTGGGGCCGTACCGGTTCTGCATGCGGGAGATGAGCTTGCGCTCGAACCACACGCCGAACAGCACGCCCAGCATCAGGACGATGAAGATGACGACGGCCTTGATGATGCTGATCCAGAGCGGGTCCTTGCCGAAGTCGGCAAGGGTCGGATCGACCGCTAGAAGAGTCCGGGCATTCATTACCGCTCCTCGTTGGCTTCGCCGGCGGCGCTTACCTCGCCGGCCGTGGTGCTCTCGGCGCTGTCCACCGCGCCGACCCTGACCACATCACCGGCGACGGCGTGCAGGTCACGGGTGACCGAGCGACCTTCGGAGTTGGCCGGCAGCCACACCACCCGGTCGGGCAGGTCGGCGATCCGCACCGGCAGGCTCAATGAACCGTGCCCGGTGCCGACGACCACCTCGCCGCCGTCGACCAGGCCGCATTCGGCGGCGGTGGCCTCGGACACCAGCGCCACCCCGGGGCGGGCGGTACCCGCCAGGTACGGCTCGCCCGCCTGCAGGCGGCCGTCGTCGAGCAGCAGGTGCCAGCTGGCCAGGACCGCCTCCCCGGCCCGCGGCCTGGCGGCGAGCGAGCCGCTCACCCGGGGGGCCGCGGCCCTGGGGCCGCGCCACGCGCCGATCGAGCCGATCTCGCGGCGGGCGGCGGCGGGGTCGGGCAGGCCGAGGTGCACGTCCATGGCGTCGGCGATCGCGGAGACGACCCGCAGGTCACTCATGACCCCCGGAACCCCGAGCGCCTCCTCGAAGGAGCGTCCGCGCCCCTCCCAGTCGACGAAGGTGCCCGACTTCTCGGCCACCGCGGCGACGGGGAGCACCACGTCGGCGCGGTCGGTGACCGCGCTGGCGCGCTGCTCCAGGCTCACGATGAACGGGGTGTTCTCCAGGGCCACCAGGGCCGCCTGCGGCGCGGCCAGGTCGTAGGGGTCGACACCCGCGACGACGAGGGCGTCGAGCTGTCCGTCGAGCGCCGCCGCCAGCATGGCGGTGGTGTCGCGGCCCTCGCCCTCGGGCAGCGAGGTGACGTCCCAGGCCCTGGCCACCTCGGCGCGGGCGGTCTCGTCGGTGACCGGGCGGCCGACGGGCAGCAGGTTCGGCAGCGCCCCGGCCTCGACGGCCCCGCGCTCACCGGCGCGGCGCGGGATCCAGGCCAGGCGGGCGCCGCTTGCGTCGGCGAGCCGCAGCAGTGCCGACAGCGCACCGGGCACGGTGGCGAGGCGCTCACCGGCCAGGATGATCGCTCCCGGCTGCCTGATCGCCTCGGCGGCCGTCACGTCGACGGCGGCCAGGTCGTCCAGGACGTCGGTCTCGGTGCCCGGCACCGCCGGGATCAGGGTGCCGCCCATCTTGGCCAGCCCGGGGCCGGCGAACGGCGCGACGGAGAAGACCTTCAGCCCCTTCTTGCGCCATGCCTTGCGCAGGCGCAGGAAGACGATCGGCGACTCCTCGTCGGGCTCGAAGCCCGCCAGCAGCACCGCCGGAGCCTTCTCCAGATCGGCGTAGCGGACCTCGATGCCCTTGCCCGCGACGGCGTGCGCCAGGAAGCGCGCCTCCTCCTCGGAGTGCGGCCTGGCGCGGAAGTCGATGTCGTTCGTGCCGAGCGCGATCCGGGCGAACTTCGAGTAGGCGTACGCCTCCTCGACGGTGACGCGACCGCCGACGAGCACGCCCGCGCGCCCGCGCGCCGCGGACAGGCCCTTGGCGGCGGCGGCGAGCGCCTCCGGCCAGGAGGCCGGCACCAGGCGACCCTCCTCGTCACGGACGAGGGGGGTCTTCAGCCGGTCGGGCTGGGTCGCGTAGGTGAAGGCCCAGCGACCCTTGTCGCAGTTCCACTCCTCGTTGACCTCGGGGTCGTCCCCGGCCAGGCGGCGGGTGATCTTTCCGCGCCGGTGGTCGGCGCGCAGCGAGCAGCCGCTGGCGCAGTGCTCACAGGCGCTGGGCGTGGAGACCAGGTCGAACGGGCGGGCCTGGAAGCGGTAGGCGGCACCGGTCAGCGCGCCCACCGGGCAGATCTGCACCGTGTTGCCGGAGAAGTAGGACTCGAACGGGCGGCCGTCCGCGGCTCCGACCTGCTCCTTGGCCCCGCGCTCGAAGAAGTCGATGAGCGGGTCGCCGGCGATCTCGTCGGAGAAGCGGATGCAGCGCGCGCACTGGACGCAGCGCTCGCGGTCGAGCAGCACCTCCGAGGAGAGCGCGACCGGCTTCTCGAAGGTCCGCTTCTTCTCCACGAAGCGGCTCTCGCCCTGGCCGTTGGACATGGCCTGGTTCTGCAGCGGGCACTCGCCGCCCTTGTCGCAGACCGGGCAGTCCAGCGGGTGGTTCAGGAGCAGCAGCTCCATGACGCCGCGCTGTGCCTTCTCCGCGACCGGCGAGGTGAGCTGGGTCTGGACGACCATGCCCTCGGCGACCTCGATCGCGCAGGAGGGCTGCGGCTTGGGGAACCCCCGGCCGTTGCCCGCGTCGGGGATGTCCACCAGGCACTGGCGGCAGTTGGCGGCCGGGTCCAGCAGCGGGTGGTCACAGAACCGGGGGATCTGGATGCCGAGCAGCTCGGCCGCCCGGATGATCAGCGTGCCCTTCGGGACGCTCACCTGGAAGCCGTCGATGGTGACGGTGACCAGGTTCACCGGCGCCTGCGCCGGGGTGGTGGCTTCGACGGTCATGGCGTCTCCTCCGTCGGCCTGGCGACCGAGACGGTGCTGTGCTTGCCGGTGGCCTTCCCGCGCGCGCTCACTTCGCCCCCCACACCGTGGACGGGGCGTGATCGAACGGGCAGCCGCCGATCTCGAAGTGCTTGAGGTATTCGTCGCGGAAGTGCTTCACCGACGAGTGGATGGGGCTGGTGGCACCGTCACCCAGGGCGCAGAAGGAGCGGCCCAGGATGTTGTCGGCGATGTCGGTGATCGTGGTCAGGTCCTCTTCGGTGCCCTGGCCCTTCTCCAGCCGCTTGAGCACCTGCTTGAGCCAGTAGGTGCCCTCCCGGCAGGGAGTGCACTTGCCGCAGGACTCGTGCGCGTAGAACTCGGTCCAGCGGAGCACGGCGCGCACCACGCAGGTGGTCTCGTCGAAGATCTGCAGGGCCCGGGTGCCGAGCATCGAGCCCTTGGCGCCCACGGACTCGAAGTCCAGCGGGACGTCCAGGTGCTCGTCCGTGAAGATCGGGGTGCTCGACCCGCCCGGGGTCCAGAACTTGAGCCGGTGGCCCTCCCTGATGCCGCCGGACATCTCCAGCAGCTCGCGCAGCGTGATGCCGAGCGGGGCCTCGTACTGGCCGGGCCGGGTCACGTGGCCGCTCAGCGAGAAGATGCCGAAGCCCTTGGACTTCTCGGTGCCCATCCCGGCGAACCACTCGGCGCCGTTGGCGATGATCGAGGGAACACTCGCGACCGACTCGACGTTGTTGACCACGGTGGGCGAGGCGTAGAGACCCGCCACGGCGGGGAAGGGGGGCTTGAGCCGAGGTTGGCCGCGATGACCCTCCAGCGAGTCGAGCAGCGCCGTCTCCTCGCCACAGATGTAGGCGCCCGCCCCGCTGTGCACGACGAGCTCCAGGTCGAAGCCGGTGCCGAACAGGTCGGTGCCGAGGTAGCCCTTGGCGTACGCCTCGGCCACCGCCGCCTGCAGGCGGCGGATGACGTGCAGCACCTCGCCGCGCACGTAGATGAAGGCGTGGTTGGCCCGGATCGCGTACGCGGTGATGATGACGCCCTCGACCAGCGCGTGCGGGTTGGCCATCATCGTCGGAATGTCCTTGCACGTGCCGGGCTCGGACTCGTCGGCGTTGACCACCAGGTAGTGCGGCTTGCCGTCCCCTTGGGGGATGAAGCCCCACTTCATGCCGGTGGGGAAGCCCGCGCCGCCTCGGCCGCGCAGCCCGGAGTCCTTGACGACCTGGATGACCGCGTCGGGGTCCATGCCCAGCGCCTTCTTGGCCGCCGAGTAGTCGCCGTAGCCCTCCAGCGTGAAGGAGTTCGGCTGGTCCCAGTTCGCGGTGAGAACCGGGGTGAGAGTGGTCACTTCGTCTCCTCGCCTGGCAGCCCGTCGCTCCGTGACGAGGCCGCTTCGTACCTGCCTGCTTGCCCGTTCACGCCTCGGGAGCCTTCCATCCGTTGGCCTTAGCGATCTTCAGGCCCTCCAGGGAGGGACCCGCCGCCGAGGGGCCGTCACCGGCCAGGCCGTCGGGCAGGCCCGAGAGCACCCGCGAGGCCTCCTTGAACGTGCAGAGCTTCTTCGGGCCGCGGGTCGGCGAGGGCTCCTTGCCGTCTCTGAGGTCGTCGACGAGCTGCTTGGCCGAGTCCGGGGTCTGGTTGTCGAAGAACTCCCAGTTGACCATCATCACCGGGGCGAAGTCGCAGGCGGCGTTGCACTCCAGCCGCTCCAGCGAGATCTTCCCGTCCGGGGTCGCCTCGTCGTGACCGACGCCGACGTGCTCGGAGAGCTCGTCCCAGATCTGGTCGCCGCCCATGACCGCGCAGAGCGTGTTGATGCACACGCCCACGTGGTACTGGCCCATCGGCCTGCGCTTGTACATCGTGTAGAAAGTGGAGACGCCCACGACCTCGGCCTTGCTCAGCCCGAGCATCTCGGCGCAGAACTCGTGGCCGTCGTCGGAGACGTAGCCGTCCTCGGACTGCACCAGGTGCAGCAGGGGAAGCAGCGCCGACCGCGGCCTGGGGTAGCGGCCGATGATCTCCTTGGCGTCGCGCTCCAGGCGCTCGCGCACTTCCGGCGCGTACCCCTTGTTCATGGTCGCGCTCACCTCCTCGTCGCTCGGCGCGTTCACCGGGACCGCTCTCTCGTCGGGCGCGCTCATCGGTCGACACCCCCCATCACCGGGTCGATCGAGGCCACCGCCGAGATGACGTCGGCGACCATGCCGCCCTCGCACGTCGCGGGCATGGCCTGCAGGTTCGTGAAGGACGGATCGCGGAAGTGTACGCGGTACGGGCGGGTGCCACCGTCGCTGACCACGTGGGCGCCGAGCTCGCCGCGGGGCGACTCGACCGAGGCGTACGCCTGCCCCGCCGGGACCCTGAAGCCCTCGGTCACCAGCTTGAAGTGGTGGATCAGCGCCTCCATGGAGCCGCTCATGATGTGCGCGATGTGGTCGGGCGAGTTGCCCAGGCCGTCGGGGCCGAGCGCGAGCTGCGCGGGCCAGCCGATCTTCTTGTCGTCGACCATCACCCGGCCGCCCTTGAGCGGCCCGGAGAGGCGGTCCAGAGCCTGCTCAATGATCTTGAGCGACTCCTCCATCTCGGCCACCCGTACCAGGTAGCGGCCGTAGACGTCGGCGCTCTTCTCGGTCGGGACGTCGAACTCGTAGGTCTCGTAGCCGCAGTAGGGCTGCGACTTGCGCAGGTCCCACGGCAGGCCCGCGGCCCGCAGCATCGGACCGGTGACGCCCAGCGCCATGCAGCCGGTGAGGTCGAGGTAGGCGATGTCCTTGGTGCGGGCCAGGTAGACCGGGTTCGCGTCGAGCATCTTGCGCATGTCCTTGATGCGCCCCGGCATGACCTTGAGCAGCTCGCCGACCTTGTCGACGGCGCCGGCCGGCAGGTCGACGGAGACACCGCCGGGCCGGACGTAGGCCATGTTCATCCGCAGGCCGGTGATGTACTCCATCACGTCGAGCACCATCTCGCGCTCGCGGGACCCGAAGAGGAACGGCGTGGTCGCGCCCAGCTCCATGCCGAAGGTGCCGATGGCCACCATGTGCGAGGAGATCCGGGTGAGCTCCATCATCATCACGCGGATGGCCTGGGCCCGCTCAGGGATCTGGTCGGTGATGCCGAGCAGCTTCTCGACGCCCATGCAGTAGGCGGTCTCGTTGAAGATCGGCGCCAGGTAGTCCATCCGGGTGACGAACGTCGTCCCCTGGGTCCACGTCCGGAATTCGAGGTTCTTCTCGATGCCGGTGTGCAGGTAGCCGATGACCGTGCGGGCCTCGGTGACCGTCTCGCCGTCCAGGTTCAGCACCAGGCGGAGCACGCCGTGCGTGGACGGGTGCTGGGGACCCATGTTGATGACGAGCTGCTCGTCCTGCTGGCCGGTGAGGGTCTCGAGCAGTTCCGACCAGTCGTTGCCGGAGACGGTGTAGACCGTGCCCTCGGTGGCCTCGTCGTCAAAGGTGCTCACGTGTAAGACCTCCTCTGGTCCGGCGCGGGAATCTCGGCGCCGCGGTACTCGACCGGGATGCCGCCGAGCGGGTAGTCCTTGCGCTGGGGGTGGCCGTCCCAGTCGTCGGGCATCATGATGCGGGTCAGCGCCGGGTGTCCGTCGAAGACGATGCCGAAGAAGTCCCAGGTCTCGCGCTCGTGCCAGTCGTGCGTCGGGTAGACAGAGACCGTGGAGGGAATGTGGCGGTCGTCGTCGGGGCAGGAGACCTCGACGCGCAGGCGGCGGTTGTGCGTGATCGAGCACAGGTGGATCACCGCGTGCAGTTCCTGGCCCGCCAGGTGTGGGTAGTGCACGCCGGAGACGCCGAGCGAGAGCTCGAAGCGCAGCGCGGCGTCGTCGCGCAGGGCCCTGACGACGTCGAGCAGCCGCTCGCGCCTGACGTGGAAGGTCAGCTCGCCACGGTCGACGACCACGCGCTCGACGGCGTCGGCGAAGTCGCCGCCGAGGGCGCGCTCCAGCTCGTCGGCGACGGTGTCGAAGTAACCGCCGTACGGGCGGGGGGTGGAGAGCTCGGGCTTGCGCCGCACCACGAGGCGGCCGTAGCCCGAGGTGTCTCCGGTACCCGAGGTGCCGAACATGCCCAGGCGGGCGATGGGCTCCTCCGGGACCTCCGGGAGGTTTTCAGTGCTCATGTCGGTCGCCTACCGCTCCTCGTTCGCCGCGCGGGCCGCTGTGAATCCGCTTTCACCGCTGCTCATTTGGCGGTTCCCTGGTCGATCAGCGGCAACGTCCGCAGTGCCTGCAGTTCGAGCTCGTCGATCTGCTTGGCGCGGTGCGCGCCGAACTTCGTGTTCTGGATCTTGTCGTGTAGTTTGACGATCGCGTCGATGAGCATCTCGGGCCTCGGCGGGCAACCGGGCAGGTAGATGTCGACGGGGACGACGTGGTCGACGCCCTGCACGATCGCGTAGTTGTTGAACATGCCGCCGCTGGAGGCGCAGACGCCCATGGCGATGACCCACTTGGGCTCGGCCATCTGGTCGTAGATCTGGCGCAGCACCGGGGCCATCTTCTGCGACAGCCGGCCCGCCACGATCATCAGGTCGGCCTGGCGCGGAGACGCCGAAGCGCGCTCCATGCCGAAGCGCGCCAGGTCGTGCTTGGGACCACCGGTGGACATCAGCTCGATGGCGCAACAGGCAAGACCGAAGGTGGCCGGCCAGACGGAGTTCTTACGCGCCCAGCCGGCGACCTGCTCGACCGTGCTGAGCATGAACCCGCTTGGAAGTTTCTCTTCAAGTCCCATATCTAGTCCCAGTCCAGACCCTTGCGGCGCCACACGTACGTGTAGGCCACGAGCACGGTGACGATGAACAGCACCATCTCGACCAGTCCGAACATCCCGAGCTGGTCGAACGCGACAGCCCACGGATAGAGGAAGATGATCTCGATGTCGAACACGATGAACAGCATCGCGGTGACCATGTACTTCAGCGGGAAGCGCCCCCCGCCCACGGGCTGGGGCGTCGGCTCGATACCGCATTCGTAGGCGTCGAGTTTCGCGCGGTTCCAGCGCTTGGGACCGGTGAAGGGGGCGATCGTCACCGAGAAGACCGCAAATCCCGCCGCGAGAACGGCGAGCACCAGGATGGGTGCGTACAGCTCCATCGCTACGCCTCCTCTCCCATCTCCACGCGCGCCGGCGCGTAGCTCTGCATGTTGGTGTATTTCGAAAGTCTAGGCAGGGCGATCATCGCCCCGGGTTCCAGCTGTTCGGCGTTCGTTGAGCTCATGCCGGTGGCGCCACCTTCGACAGGGCGTTGATGATGCGATCCGACGCGTCACCCCGCCGGTCGGTGAGATTAGCAAGGAGTTTGAGCGCGAACCTCATCAGGCGGGGGTGCGGCAGCGCGTGACGCGTGGCGAAGTTCATCACACCGCGGTGCCCGATGAGCTCGACGAAGCCCCGGCCAAGGGTGAAGTAGCCACCATAGGCGTCCTTCAGCGTCTGAGGGTAGGCCCGCAGCACACGTTCCCGCTGGGCGGGGGTGACCCTGCCCAGTGCCTGGACGATCATCTCGGCCGCGACGTGGCCGCTCTCCATCGCGTACGCGATGCCCTCGCCGTTGAACGGGTTGATCATCCCTCCGGCGTCGCCCACCAGCACCAGACCCCGGGTGTAGTGCGGCTGGCGGTTGAAGGCCATCGGCAGCGCGGCGCCCCTGATCGGGCCCGTCATGTTCTCCTCGACGTAGCCCCACTCGGCGGGCATGCCCTTCACCCAGCGCTTGAGCAGGTCGCGGTAGTCCATGCCCTTGAAGGACTCGCTGGTGTTCAGCAGCCCGAGGCCCACATTGGACGTGCCGTCGCCGACGCCGAAGATCCAGCCGTAGCCGGGCAACAGGGTGTCGCCGTCCCACAGCTCCAGCCAGGTCTCCAGATAGTCGTCGTCATGGCGGGGGCTCTCGAAGTACGTCCGCACCGCGACGCCCATCGGGCGGTCCTCGCGCTTGTGCAGCCCCATGGCCAGGGAGATCCGGGTGGAGTTGCCGTCGGCGGCGACCACCAGCCGGGAACGGTAGGTGACCTCCTCGCCGTTCTGCCTGGCGAGGACGCCGACGATGTGCCCGCTGCGCTCGTCCAGGACCGGGGCCGTGACGTTGACCCCCTGCAGCAGGCGGACGCCCGCCCTGACCGCGTTGCCGGCCAGGATCTCGTCGAAGTCCTGGCGGGTCCGGACCAGCCCGAAGTCGGGGTAACTCGCCAGCTCGGGCCAGTCGAGCTCGAAGCGCATTCCGCCGCCGACCACGCGCAGGCCCTTGTTGCGGACCCAGCCGGGGGCGTCGATGTCGATCCCCATGGCGATGAGTTGCTTGACCGCTCGGGGCGTCAGCCCGTCGCCGCAGACTTTCTCGCGGGGGAAGGTGGTCTTCTCAAGCAGCAGGACGTCAAGTCCGGCCTGCGCGAGATGAAAAGCGGTTGTCGAACCGGCGGGCCCGGCGCCGACGACGATGACGTCGGCGTCAGCCTCAGCGACATTCCGCTGTATGGCGGCTGGCACGGTCACGGGACCTGTCCTGTCCTACAAGGTCTTAGGGGGCCTCGGGGTAAGGGGCCTTTCGTCCTTTGTGAAGGTCTTCACAAACTTGTCGGCCCGAAGTCTAACGCCTTTGCGGGGGAAAGTGTCAGGTGGGTACTGCTATCGCCTGCCAATCTTCTATGCGGGCTTATATCCGCGGTGGAGGGCCACGATGCCCAGCGTGAGATTGCGCCAGGCGACCCGTTCCCAGCCCGCTTCCTGAATGATCCTCGCCAGCCCCGCCTGGTCCGGCCAGGCCCTGATCGACTCCGCCAGGTACTCGTAGGAGTCGTCGTTGGAACCGAAGAGCCTGGCTGCCTGCGGCATCAGCTTCATCAGGTACTGCGAGTATACGAGGTCGAAGGACCTCGGCGTCGGGTGCGAGAACTCCAGGATCACCAGGCGCCCGCCCGGCTTGGCCACCCGGTACATCTCGCGCAGCGCCTGGCCGGTGTCCTGCACGTTGCGCAACGCCGTGGAGATCGTCACCGCGTCGAACACGCCGTCGGCGAAGGGCAGCCGCAGCGCGTCGCCCGCGATGAAGCTGACACCCCGCACTCCCCCGCCGGAGACGCCCGAGCCGCCCCTGCGCCTGACCCCGGTGCTCAGCATGCCGAGCGAGAAGTCGGAGGCGATCGCGCGGGCACCCAGCGAGGTGAACGTGTCGGTGGACGTGCCGGTGCCCGCGCCGAGGTCGAGGACCAGTTCGCCGGGGCCCGCGTCGACGGCCGCGGCGGCCGCCTTACGCCACAGCCGGACCTGGCCCAGAGAGATAACGTCGTTGACAAGGTCGTACCGCCGGGCCGTGCGATCGAACATCGCGGCGACCTCATGCGGCTGCTTGTCCAGAGAAGCGCGCGTCATGCCATCAAGCCTAGGCCCGGCCTGACAATCCACGGAAAGTAGTTATTCGACTACCCAGAGCATGCTAAAAATTGTCGAATGTTTGCCAGAACCGCTTACCCGCTGGCCGCGGCCCTGATCCTGACGCTCCCCGGGACCGCCGCCGCCGGCACCACGGAGCACAGCAGGGTCGTCCTGACCGATCCGGTGAACACCACTCCCCACGTGCTCGACGGGATCGTCAACGCCATCGCGCTGGTGGGCGGCACGGTGGTGGTCGGAGGCTCGTTCAGCGAGGTACGCGAGGCCCGGAGCACGAGGGTGCTGTCGCGCGACAACCTCTTCGCCTACGACCTGGCCACCGGGCGGGTGCTGCCGGGCTTCGCACCACGCCTCGACCGCCCGGTCCAGGCCCTGGCGGCGGGGGTGCGCGGCACCGTCTACGCGGGCGGCCGGTTCACCACGACCGGCGGGACGCGGACGCGGGGCCTGGCCCTGCTCCGGCTGTCCGACGGATCCCCGGTCGCCCACTTCGGCGCCCAGGTCCGCGGCGGAACGGTCACCAGCCTGGCCAGGCTGGGCCGCCACCTCTACGTCGGCGGCGACTTCACCCGTATCGGTCCCGTCGCCCTCACCGCACTGGCCAGGCTGGACGCCGTCACCGGCTCGGTCGACCCGACCTTCGCGATCAGGCCGGACGAGCCCAGGGGTGGCAGGACCAGGGTCCACGCGCTCTCCCTGAGCCACGGCAGGCTGGCGGTCGGCGGCGACTTCGCCACCCTCGACGGCCTGTCGCGCCCGCAACTCGGCCTGATCGACGTCGCCACGTCACCGGCCAAGGTCGCACCCTGGCGGACCGGCGCCTACCGGGGCAGGTGCATGGCCGATTTTCCCGGCTACGTGCGGGGCCTGGACTTCGCCCCCGACGGGAGCTATCTCACCGTCGTCACGACCGGCGGCCCCGGGGGGCCGGACAGGATGTGCGACACCGCCGCGCGCTTCGAGACCCGCGCCCGCGGCGAGGTGCGACCGACCTGGGTGAACCACACCGGGGGCGACTCGTTGTACGCGGTGGCGGCGACGGGGGCGGCGGTCTACGTCGGCGGGCACCAGCGTTGGCTGGACAACCCGTCCGGCCACGACTCGGCGGGACCCGGAGCGGTGGCGCGTCCGGGAATCGGAGCGATCCATCCCCGCACCGGCAAGGCCCTAACATGGAACCCCACCCGGGATCGCGGAATCGGAGTCAAGGCATTCCTGGCGCATCCCGGCGGATTACTCGTTGGTAGTGACACAACCCGGCTTGGTCACGAGTACCATGCCCGAGTCGGTATGTTCCCCTCGCCGATCACTCCTGATTCTTAGTGATTCGCTCGCTTACCGCGTCCCGCTGCTTTGAGAGCAGGACGTAACTGGCCACACCACTGACCAGGAACGCGGTGACGAGCAGGATCAGGGGCTGACGCAGGCCGAGGATATAGAGCACTCCCAGGCTCACGGCGAGTAGACCGACCCGGGACGCGGTGTAAACGATGACGGGATGCACAACGTCGAGGCTACGTCACTCCGCTCATCGTCCAAGCATGACCGTGGTGGTCACGGGAGCACTCTTCGCATTGACTGCGAGCGCTGCTAGTGTTCACAACAGACCAGTTTCGTAAAGAAACACCCACGAGAGTCCCAAAGAGGCTCTATCATATAACAATCGGGCAGGCAGTAGATAACAACCCGTGATCTTTGTTGAAAACCACGGATAAATCAGGCTTCGCTCGGCACACTGGTTACCTGTCCGCCCGCTGGCAGGAAGCGGGATGCGAGGGGGAGAGATTGTGGAGAGTAGCAGCGAGCGTCTGCTGACGCCTGGAGAGGTTGCCGCCCTCTTCCGGGTCGACCCAAAGACGGTTACACGCTGGGCCGCGGCAGGCCGCATCAGCAGCATCCGTACCCCCGGAGGGCACCGGCGTTTCCGCGAGTCGGAAGTGCACGCCCTTCTGCGTGGAGAGGACGTCTTGACGGCCGAACGGCCTGCAGGCGAGTCCCCGCGCGTCTGACGACTTAGGACGTCACACCATCGGTGATCCTGCGCGCCTTACCCGGAAGCCGCAGGGTCACCGTGGAGTCGTGTGAAGTGTCACACGACCCGGACGGTGACCACACCCGTACCCGAATCGGCCTAGGTCTCCTGCTCGGCCTTGAAAGCCAGGAACTCCCGCTCCAGGTCGTCGTTCTCCGCCGACCAGCGCCGCCGCCGCTCGGCCCACTCCTCCTCGGTCAACGACTCGGCCAGCCAGCGGTCGTAGTCGGGATCCCCGGGGGACACCTCGACATAGGCGTTGCCGATCAGACGCCCGTCATCGCCGGCCAGGGTCTGCGGAACGCGCAGAGTACCGTCAGCGAGCCTGACGACGTACATCCCAGATCACCTAGATTCCGTAGCGCCGGTTGAAGAACAACATGACGTTGAGCGCCATTCGCGTGTCGCCGCCCAGCATGTCGACCAGCGCGGGGCGCTGCCGGGAGACGATCGCGGCGAAGGCGTCGGCGAAGAACTCCTTGCGGCCCAGGTCGCCCGGCTGGAGATGGAACCCCGAGGCCAGCACGGGAACGCACTGGGCGTAGAGGGCGGCGAACTCCGGGCAGTCGGAGACCCAGTCGCCGTTGGGGGCGTCCACATCGTCCAGGGCGTGCCCGACCTCGTGCATCATCACGTCGGGGGTGGGCGAGGGGCGATCTCCCACCACGATCTTGCGGTCGCCGTACGCTCCCGCGCAGACGTCCCAGGTCGCCCGGCCCGAGGGCAGCGGCGCACCGCGCAGGTACCCCATGTCGTCCAGGTCGGGCACCCCGCCCGCGCCGACGTAGATGCCGTCGAGACCGTCGGCCAGCTTGTCCTTCAGCAGGTCGGGCAGCCTGGCCAGGCTCTCCACCGCCCGTACGACCTCCGGGGGCGGGATCTCCCACCGCGAATCCCACTGACGGTGCAGAATGCGCTCCAGGCGCCCGCAGTGGCGCAGGCCGTCACCCAGATCCGGGGTGTCCGGGGAGTTGGGCTGTGCCCTGGGACGCTCGTCGTCGAGCTCGAAGTCCTTCCAGGTGTACTGCGGGCGGTCGACCACCGGGGCCGTGACCGCCCCGACCCGGCGCTCCGCTTCGCGGGACACCTCGCGGGAGACATCACGCGGAGCTTCTCTGACAGCACTCTCCGTACGCGCGGCCGGACCCCGCTGCCACCACCGCCGTCGATGACGGCCCTTGTCGCCCGACTGTGCCATCGCACCCCCTGGGGAAGTGTCAACGGGTTCCACGTTAACCGGGTGGGCCCTCGCCAGTCATCCGTAACGGAGGGCTGACAGCAACGGGTCTCACAATGGCTTACAGTTCGGGCATGCCCCTGCTTGTCGGTCTGGCGATATCCGCCTTCTGGCTCTACTGCCTGTTCGACGTCATCACCACGCCGGACGAGGAGTCCAGAAATCTGCCCAAGCTCCTCTGGGTGCTCATCGTGGTGCTGCTGCTGCCCGTCGGAGGGCTCTTCTGGCTGCTGCTCGGCCGGCCGTACGGCCCCAGGGCGCCCCGCTCGCTCCTGGCGGAGGACATGCCACAGCGCCCCGAGGCCCCGAAGGGTCCCGACGACGACCCCGACTTCCTCAAGGACCTCGACCGCCGCCTGCGGGACGAGGACTGACCGGACGGGCGACGACCGACCGGCCGATGCGGCCGGTCAGCGTGGGCTCGGCGCCGGACTCAGGGAACCTCGGCGTAGGAGTGCAGGCCCCCGAGGAAGATGTTCACCCCGACCAGGTTGAACAGCAGGCAGGCGCAGGCGACGAGCTGCACGATCATGGCGGCCTTGCCCTTCCAGCCCGCGGTGGCCCTGGCGTGCAGGTAGGCGGCGTAGACGATCCAGGTGATGAACGCCCAGACCTCCTTGGGGTCCCAGCCCCAGTAGCGGCCCCAGGCCTTGTCCGCCCAGAGCGCCCCGGCGATGACGGCGAAGGTCCAGATCGGGAAGCCGATCACGATGGCCCGGTGCGCGACCCGCTCCAGGTCCTGCCGGGACGGCAGGCGGACCGCAGTGTCCTTCCTGACCAGGTAGAGGATGCCCGAGACGGCGGCCACGAAGAACAGCCCGCTGGCGACGATCGCCGCCGACACGTGGATCACGAGCCAGTACGAGTTCAGCGCCGGCACCACGGGACCGGCCTGGACGTGCAGGTACCGTACGGCGAAACCGAGTCCCAGCGCGGCGGCCAGCGTGACGAACGCGCCCAGGAAACGGACCCGGTAGCGGAGCTGCATGAACAGGAACGTGCCCACCACCGCCAGGCACATCGCGACCACGAACTCGTACATGTTGCCCCACGGCCACCGGTTCACCGCCAGGCCACGGGTGACCAGGGAGGCGAAGTTGGCGAGCCAGCCGAGCCAGCCCAGTCCGACGGCCACCCGCCCCACCCACATCACCCAGGTCGGGGGCGCTTCTGCCGGAGCCTCATCCTTCGCGGGGGCGGATTCCGGTGCGTCCTGTGACGCGCCGGTGCCGGCCCCGACGGTGGCGAGGACGGGCTGTGCCTCGGTACGCGCCTTCCCCCCCGCCGACCGGCTGAAGGCCAGGTCACAGGCATAGGCGATCATTGCGAAGACGTAGAGCAGCACCGTCGCCAAGATGAGCTGATCGCTCAGGGTGGCGAGGCCGGCATCGACCTCAACGGGCATCCTTAACTCCTGGGTTGGGGATTCCTGGGTTCAAAGCGGAGACGATCTCGGTGAACTCCTCGCCGAAATCTCCACCCTCGGTACGTGTGAGGCCGCCCACCTCGACCCGCCGGCTCTCGCCCTCGGGCTGACCGGCCTCGCCGTGGACCCGTACCCACACCCTGCGGCGGCGGACGGTCAGGGTCAGCACCAGGCCAGCCACGGCGAGGACCGAGGCGACGAACGCCGGCATCCGGCCGGGATCGTGGGTGATCTGCAGGGCGATCCACTCCCTGACGCCGGTGAACTCGATGGAGCCCATACCGTCCGGGAGCGCGAGCTTCTCGTTGACCGCCAGCGGGTCCGCCTTCATGACCAGCGGCTTCATCTTCTTCAGGCTGTCGGGGTCGAGCTCGTAGACCGACTGCGGCCGGCCGTCCTTCAGGCCCAGGTCACCGGCGAAGGCACCGTAGACCTGGGCCGTGGGGTTGGCGGCGCCGGGGAAGACCGACACCCACTCCGAGCCCACCGGGACCGTCGTCGGCAGGAAACCGATCAGGATGCCGAGCTGCTCCGGCTGCGCGTCCGGGACCTTGATCACGCACTCGGAGGTGAAGTTGGCGGGCTGGACGACCAGGCAGGGCACCGGCCCGTCGAAGGCGACCTGACCCTTGCCGTCGACGATCCTGAAGGTCGGCGCGTACCCGTGGTCGATCAGGTAGCTCTGCGTGCCGTTGACGTTCAGCGGCTCGTTGACCTTGAGGACGTAGTCGCGCACGGGGGCGCCGGGGGCGTCCTCGACCTTGAGCCTGGCCTCGAAGTCGAGGGGCTGCCCGGTCTTCTCGCCCTTCGCGATGTAGCTCGCCTGGAAGTCCTCGACCGTGAAGGAGAACGGCTCCAGCGACTCGGCGTTCACCTGCGGCCCCGGCATGTAGCGGTCGTAGGCCGCGACCGTGTTGGCGAACCCCTCGCCCTCCACGACCAGCACGTTTCCCCGGTAGCCGTAGAGCGTGCCGATCCCGACCGCGAGCAGCAGGCCGAGCAGTGCCACGTGGAACAGCAGGTTGCCGGTCTCACGCAGGTAGCCCTTCTCCGCGGCGACCCAGCCGGGTCCCGTGGTCACCCGGAACCGCTTGGCGCGCAGCCTGGCGGCGGCCTCCTCGACGGTCAGCGGAGCCTCGAAGGAGGCGTGCTGCGGCAGCCTGCCCAGGTTGCGCGGCGCCGCGGGCGGCTTCCTGCGCGCCTCGCGCAGGTGGGTCATGGTCCGGGGAAGCACGCAGCCGATCAGGGACAGGAAGAGCAGAAGGTAGATCGCGGCGAACCAGGGCGCCCTGAACACGTCGAACAGCCAGAACCTGTCCAGCCACTCGGCGAGCCGGGGGCTGTCCTCGAAGTACTGGAAGACCTTGGCGTCCGAGACGCCGCGCTGCGGCCAGATCGAGCCGGGAATGGACGCCAGGGCGAACAGGAACAACAGGATCAGCGCGGTCCGCATCGAGGTGAGCGTCCGCCAGAACCAGCGCGCCCAGCCCACGAACCCGATTCCCACGGGCCGTTCCTTGTTCTTCCCGCCTGCCTCGGGACCGCTCGCGGCCACCGTCTTCGTCTGCGGCTCGGCCACCGCTCGCTCTCCCGCCCCAGGGTCGATGTGCCCCATCAGATCACCGGCTCGAATCCGCCGACCCAGCCCTGGATCGTCGCGACGAGCTGCTCCCAGAGCCCGGTGACGAGCAGGACGCCGACGACGACCAGCATGACGCCGCCCGCCCGCGTGATCAGCTGTGAGTGGCGGCGTACCGCCTTGAAGGTCTTCAGGGCCCTGCTGTACGCCAGCCCGGCCACCACGAACGGCAGGCCGAGGCCGAGTGCGTACGCGAAGGCGAGTATCGCACCGCGACCGGCGCTGCCCTCGTTCAGGCCGAGGGTGAGCACGACCCCGAGGGTGGGGCCGATGCAGGGGGTCCAGCCCAGGCCGAACACCAGGCCGAGCAGGGGCGCCCCCGCCAGGCCCGCGGCCGGAAGCCGGTGGATGCGGAAGTCACGCTGCAGGCCGGGGATGACTCCCATGAAGGCCAGGCCGAGCACGATCGTGAGGGCGCCCAGCACCCGCGTGATGATCCCCGCGTTGCCGAACAGCATCGCGCCGAGCCCGCCGAAGAGCGCCCCTCCGGCCACGAACACGACGGCGAACCCGAGGACGAACAGCACGATGCCCGCGACCATGCGCCCCCGCCTGGGATCGGCGCTCATGCCGGTCACGTACGACAGGTAGCCGGGCACGAGCGGCAGCACGCACGGCGACAGGAACGACACCAGTCCGGCCGCGACCGCTATCGGCAGCGCCAGCGCCAGCGAACCGCTCGCGACGGTGCTCGCGAGGTCAGCGCTCATCGCGGGCCCAGCTCATCTCTCATTACCGACCTTGGTCACGGCGTCGAGGAGGTCGTTGTACTTGACCGCACCGAGTGCCCTGGCGGCGATCCTGCCCTGGCGGTCGATGATCAGCGTGGAGGGGATGGCCGCGGGCGGGACCGTGCCCTGGAAGGAGAGCGCGACCTTGCCCGGCTGGTCGAAGATGCTCGGGTAGCCGGACTTGTGGCTCCGCTCGAAGGCGAGCGCGTCGGCCTTACGGTCCTTGAAGTCGATGCCGAGGAACTCCACTCCGTCCGCTTTCGTCTTGGCGGAGATGTCCTTGAGCACCGGCGCCTCGGCCCGGCAGGGCGCGCACCAGGAGGCCCAGAAGTTGAGCACCACGACCTTGCCCTTGTGCGCGGCGAGCGTCGCGGTGCCCCCGTCGAGGGTCTCCCCCTCGACCGGCGGCGCGACCTTGCGGTCGGCGGCCTGGAACAGGGTGATCTTGCCATCGCCCGCGATGAAGCGGGTGTCGCCGGTCTGCGGCTGCGCCCCCTGGTTTCCGGCGCATCCGGCCACGACGACGAGCAGCGCGACGGCGGCGAAGGATTGTGCGCGCATGGGTGACGGAGGCTCCCTGTACTACAACCGGTAGAGCAATCACTGTACCGGCGGTGTCAGGCGCCCGGCACAGTGGGGCGTTTGACGAGCGCCGCCGCGGGCTCGCTGTATCCCACGCTGATCAGCCGGTCCCCCTCGAAGGCGAAGCTGGTGAGGCTGGCCAGGGCGCACTGCCTGCGGCGCGGGTCGTGCGGCAGGCGCCTGCCCTCGGCGGCGAGCCGGATGATCCAGATCGGGAGCTGGTGGCTCACCATGATCGCCTCATGGCCGCGCGCCGCCCTGCGAGCGGCGTTGATCGCGCCGCTCATCCGGTTGACCAGGTGGCTGTAGCGCTCTCCCCAGGAGGGACGGAGCGGGTTCCACAGGTAGCGGTAGAAACGCGGGTTGCGGAAGACGCCGTCGCCTCCGCCGACGGAGAGGCCCTCGAAGATGTTCTCGGCCTCGATCAGCCGCTCGTCGAGCGTGACGTCCAGGTGGAAGGTCGCGGCGAGCGGGGCGGCGGTCTCCTGGGCGCGCTCCAGCGGGGAGGAGAACAGCGCGACGACGTCGCGGCCGGCGACCGCCTTGGCCACCGTCTCGGCCATCTGGACGCCGTTCTCGGAGAGGTGGTAGTCGGGAAGTCTGCCGTACAGGACGTTAGCGGGATTGTGCACCTCACCGTGGCGCAGGAGGTGAACGACGGTGGTCTCAGCCATGGTTCCGCCAGCCTACCCACAGCTACGGGCCCGTAGCCGATCAGGTGGACCACTGGGAGCGCGTGGCGAAGGCGAGTAGGGTCTGGGGCGTTTGTGGCCAAGGTTCCGCGGTCCGGCGGTCCGGAAAGGTCCCCCGTGAGCCTGTTCGCCCTCGCCCTCATCCTCACCTCGGCCGTCGCCCACGCCTGCTGGAACCTGCTGAGCAAGCAGGCGGCCGACACCGACGGCGTCGTCTTCGTCTGGATGGTGGCCGCCGCGTCCACGGCGGTCTGGACCCCGGTCGCGCTCGGCTATCTCCTCCTCGGCGGCACCGGCCTCTCCTGGGCCGACCTCGGGGTGATCACCGCGAGCACCACGCTGCACCTGGGCTACTTCATGTTCCTCCAGCGTGGCTACCGGCACGGCGACCTGTCGATGGTCTACCCGATCGCCCGAGGCACCGGACCGCTGCTGGCCAGCCTGGTCGCCGTGCTGTTCCTGGGCGAGCGACCCGGCCTGGCGGGCATCGCGGGGATCGGCCTGATCGGGGTGGGCGTCTTCCTGCTCAGCATGGCTCGCAGGCCCAGCCGCCAGGATCTGAGCGGCATCGGGTTCGGGCTGGCCACCGGAGTGTTCATCGCGGCGTACACCGTCTGGGACAAGCAGGTGGTGAGCGCCTTCGCGGTCGCGCCGATCCTGCTCAACTACTTCGGCGACCTCGGCCGCACCCTCGTACTGACCGCACCGGTGCTCGGCGGCCACCGCCGGGGCCTGGTCCTGCCCGTCTGGCGCGAGCACCGGACGCGGGTGCTGGGCGCGGCGGTGCTGATGCCGCTCTCCTACCTGCTGGCGCTGACCGCGTTCGCCTTCTCGCCGATCAGCGCGGTGGCCCCGGTACGGGAGGTCAGCGTGCTCGTCGCGGTGCTGCTCGGCGGCAGGCTGCTGGCCGAGGGCGACCTGACCAGGCGGCTGCTGGCCGCAGGCGTCATCGTCGGCGGTGTGGTGACGATCGCTCTCAGCTGAGCCCCGCGCTCCGGACGTCCATCGATCCGCTGCCCGCCGCGGTCGCCCGGACGGCACGTCGCCGTCCTCGCGAGGCGGCGCCCGGCCTCACGGGAGAGCGCACCTGGCACGGTGGCCGCGCCTCCTCACTCGACCGGGCGAACGCCCCCGGCCAGGACGGTGGACGGCACCGATCCGGCGGACTCGGAGATGGGGATGTGGAAATCGGCGGAGACGGCCTTCAGCGCCTCGACCGCGGCGCGGATCGCCGGGCGGCGGGCGGCGTCACTGCGCCAGAGCGCGTAGAGCCTGCGGGTCGGGCGCGACCTGATCGGGACGACCCGCACCCCGGAGGGGACGAAGTCGCGGCCCAGCCGGGGAATGATCGCGCATCCCTGCCCGGCCGAGACGAGGGCCATCTGGGTGGGGTACTCATCCGCCATGCAGGTGATGTCCGGCTCCAGCTCGGCCGAGCGCAGCGTGTAGACCAGCCAGTCGTGGCAGACGGTGCCCGGCGAGGAACTGATCCACTGCTCCCCGGACAGCTCGGCCAGCTCGATCTCGGCACGGCCCGCCAGGGGGTGGGCCGCGGGCAGGATCGCGTCGGCGATGTCGTCGAAGAGCGTCGCCCGGGACAGCCCTTCGGAGATGGCCAGTGGGCGGTTCATCCAGTCCTGGATCACCGCGAGGTCGAGTTCGCCCCTGGCCACCTCGCGGATCTGCCGCGAGGGCTCGCGTTCCATGAGCTGGAGCCGCAGGTCGGGGTGGCGGGTGCGCAGCAGGGCCAGCGCGGCCGGCATCAGTCCCCTGGCCGCCGTGGGGAAGGCGCCGATGCCCAGCCGCCCCACGACCTGCCCGCGCAGTGCCTCGAAGTCGGCCTCCGCCGTCTCGACCAGCGCGAGGATGCGTCCGGCGTGGTCGGCGAGCAGCCCTGCCGCGTCGGTCAGCCGCACCCCGCGCCCGTTGCGCTCCAGCAGGGTCGCGCCGGTCTCCCGCTCCAGCTTGGCGAGCTGCTGGGAGACCGCGGAGGGGGTGACCATGAGCGCCTCGGCCGCCGCGCCCACCGATCCGTAGACGGAGACCGCGTGCAGTGCCTTGAGCCGGTTGAGATCCAACATGTAAGCAACACTAAACGACAGGGATCAGAAATTCTCGCTTGTGCTGAAATATCGTCGAAAACGAGGATGAATGCATGCATACCCGGCACTTCCTCCTCGCCGTCGGCCTCGCCGCCCTCTGGGGCTTCAACTTCGTCGTCATGGAGGTCGGGCTCCGGCACTTTCCACCGCTGTTCTACGTGGCGCTGCGCTTCATCCTGGCCGCCTTCCCCGCGCTGCTGTTCGTCGGCGGCCCCGGGGTGCCCTGGCGAAAGGTGCTCCTCACCGGCACCACCCTCGGCATCGGCCAGTACACCCTGCTGCTGATCGGCATGCGGGCGGGCATGCCCGCCGGGCTGACCTCGCTCGTCGTCCAGGTTCAGGCGGTCTTCACCGCCGTCCTGGCCGTCGCCCTGCTGGGAGAGCGGCTCACCGCGCGGCGGATCACCGGCATGGCCGTCGCGCTCGCCGGGCTGGTGCTGATCGCCGCCGACCTGGGCACCGGTGGCCCCTTCGGCGCGTTCCTGCTGGTCGTCGGCTCGGCGTTCTTCTGGAGCGTGGGCAACATCACGGTCAGGAGCGCCGCGCCGCCCAACTCGTTCCGCTTCATGGTCTGGATCAGCGCGGTCGCGGCCCTGCCCATGCTGGGCCTGTCCCTGCTGGTGGAGGGGGTTCCCCGGCTGGAGTTCTCGGTGGAGGGAAGCCTGTCCGTGCTCTACGTGGCGCTGATCTCCACCCTCGGCGGTTTCGGCATCTGGGGCTTCCTGCTCCAGCGCTACGACGCCTCGGTGGTCGCGCCCTCCGCCCTGCTCGTCCCGGTCTTCGGCATGTCCTCGGCCGCCCTGTTCACCGGCGAGCCCATCTCCCCGCTCAAACTCGCCGCCGCCGCCCTGATCATCTCCGGCGTCCTCTACGCGAGCACCCGAGCCCGTACGACCGCCGCGCGAGTCCGCCCCCGCCCTCACGACCAGAAGATGACCCCGAAGCCGACCGCGAAGACCAGGGAGAGCACCAGGACGACCGCCCCGACGGTCATGAACAGCACGCCGAGGAGCACGCCGCCGCTCACCCCGTCCAGGCGGGCGCGCTGGGGGCGCTCAGGGTCGTAGACCACCATGACCTGCTGGCCCGGACGGGCCTGCGGCGGGTTGGAGCCCAGATCCGACGCGGCCTCCACCACGGAGCCCTGCACCGTCTGGAACCGCAGCGTGGGATAGTACAGGCGGTTGCCGCCTCTGGACCTGCGCAGTCCCACGACGACGCCCGGCACCCGCACCCCGTGCCGCCGCAGCCGGTGATCGACAATCATCACCCGGATGCCGGCCCCGACGAACACCGCTCCGAGCACGATTCCGAACAACGGCACGATGCCAAACAACGGCACGATGCTCATGGCCACCACCGCCTCCTTCTCATCTCGTTCAAGGACCGCTGTCGCAGTCCCGTTCGAGGGCATGCACCGCGCCGGGTCGCTCCGGCTCAGCAGGACCGCGGATGAGGCTAGAGGCCGGCAGTGGAGAGCGACTTGTAGATCATTGGGACGCCGCGCCCGGACGAGGAGATGGGCAGGTCCTTGAGGACGGCGGTTCTCGGGTTCGCCACGTGCGGAACTCCCGCGATCTTCGTGATCTCCGGACTCAGGGGGCCGACCGCCTGCCGACGGAAGCCGTCCGGTGTTGCCGTACCGGCGACGCGTCGGTCGCGGGAACGGGGAACATCACCTCCACCGTGGTGCCCTCCCCAGGCTCGCCGTTGATGAGGCAGAGTCCGCCCAGCTCCGCGGTGCGCTCGCGCATGGAGGCCAGGCCGACGCCCGAGCGGCGCTCCGGCGACAGGCCCACGCCGTCGTCGGCGATCAGCAGGCGCAGCGCCTCGGGCTCGCGACGCAGCTCGACACGGACGCGAGTGGCACGCGCGTGCCGCCGGACGTTGGTCAGCGCCTCCTGCGCGATCCGGTAGACGGCCACCTCGACGGCGGCGGGCAGGCCGGCCAGGTCGCCCTCGGCGCTCACCTCCGTGGCGGGGCCTTCGGGGTCGGCCGGCCCGGCCAGCGCCTGTACGGCGGCGGCCAGGCCCAGATCGTCCAAGACGGGCGGGCGCAGGCCGTAGACGATCTGCCGGATGTCGCCCGTGACCGCGTCCATGCCGGAGCGCAACTCGCGCAGCAGTTCGTCCGCCGCCTCCGGGGAGGCCTTCAGGCTGAGGCGGGCAATGTTGATGGTCATGGCCATCCTGCTGAGCGTCTGACCCAGGCCGTCGTGCAGGTCGCGGCGCAGCCGCCGACGCTCCTCCTCCCGGGCGGTCAGGATGCGCTCCCGGGAACCCTGCAGGTCGGCCGCCATCCGCAGCGCGTGCGCCACGTCGGCCGCGTACGGGACCAACGTTTCCAGCACCCGCTCGTCGTGTGCGGCGGGGAAGCGGCGCGGGGTGGGCGGGCCGACCAGCAGCCGCCCCACCTGCTCGCCGTGCCAGACCAGTGGTACCTCGCGCGGGGAGTCGCCGACCTGCCCGCTCATCATGCTTGCCACGCTGACCTGGTCCCCCGGCTCGCCGCCGGTCACCTCCACCGCGACCCCCTGTACCGCCAGGCCCTCGCGCAGCACCCCGATCACCGACGCCAGCGCTTGCGCCGGATCTCCCCGGCGCATCTCCTGGACCAGCCGCTCGGCGAGCACGCGTGGATCGCCGACCGGGCCGTAGAGCAGACGGTCGACGGCACGTTGCAGCATCCGGCGCAACGGCTGGAAGAACGCGCCCGTGAACAGGGCGGCGGCGAGCCCGGCGATCTGGTCGTACCCGGACACCATCAGGCTCGACAGCGCGGCCACACCGAAGTAGACCCCGCCGACCACGGCCAGCAGCCCCGCGGCGACGAAGGTCCGGCTGATGACGGTGTCGATGCCGTACAGCCGGTAGCGCATCACCGAGAACACCATCGCGACGGGGACGAGCATCGCCCACAGGGTCGACAGCCAGTACAGCTCCGGCACGACGATGCCCACGAGCATGAACACGATGTACCCGGCGAACGCCAACAGCGGCCAGCCGATCTGCCGCCTGCCCACCGGGTCTGCCCGGCGAAGACGCAGCAGCAGGGACAGCGCCGCCAACGGCAGCGTCACCAAGATCCCCGTCCAGGTCAGCACCCCTATCGCCGAGTGGTACGGCGCCAGAGCGGGGATCTGCAGCGGGTTGTGGATGACGGCGGGGAACAGGTAGCCCTCAAGCGGCGGATCCGGCCGCACGAACTGGCGCGCGGTCTCGGCACCGATGGACACCACACCCAGCAGCACCACCGCTCGCCAGCGCGGCGAGGGCAACCTGCCGTCCGGGGAGTACAGCGGCAGCAGCATCTCCAGCACGAGCCCGCACACTGCCCAGCCCACCTGCGCCGGGAACCTCATGAGCCCCGCCAGCGCGAGATCCCCGCGTGCCGCGGACGCCAGCATCATCGCCTGGCAGAAGTCGTAGACGGCACCGCCGAGCCCGCCCGCGCACATCAACCATGCCAGCTTGAGCTGAGGCCGATGCGCGATGAGAAACGCGCTGACCACGGGAAAGGTCACCCCCGCCGCCGTCAGCGGCGTGACCGTCACCGGCGGCAGCCACTCCTCCGGAAGTCCCGCGAAGATCAGCATGGCCGCGACCACGAGCGCCGGAGACAGCACAGCCAGGACGACGGCGACCGCCCGGGCTGCCCACGCCATCCCGCCCCTGCTTTCCGGCTCCCGTTCCTGCTTGACCTTAGCGTGCCTGCGAAACGGCACAAAAGATGCGATTCACCGCCATCGTGGCGAAAGGGTTACCAACCGGGAACCCGGTTGCGGGACGTCCGGGTAATGGCCATGAATCCAACGATGGTGCCCCCGACCTGTGAAGACTCCTTTGGCCCGGCTTCTCCTAAGTCTCCTTGAGTGATCTACAAGCCGCTTCCAAGTAACGATCTCTAGCTTCGTCACCAACCCTCGTATCCGGTGCAATAAGCCCCGACCGCGAGGAGAAGACGCGATGTGGCCCGAGGACGGCCGGTCCGCCCCCGCCGCGCGGAGAGTTATGGAGGAACGGAAGTTGGAAGAGCAGCTCGGCAGGTATCGGGAAGCGGTCGCCGTCCACCGGGGGCTGGCCGAGGCCGATCCCGAAAACCACCTGCCGCCCCTGGCCCACTCCCTATCCGACCTGGGCAGGGCGCTGATAGAGCTGCAGCGGTTCGACGAGGCCCTGCCCTCCTTCGAGGAGGCCGTCGCCGCTCTCCGGCGGCTGATCGGCACGGACCGCGGCCTGCACGCCCTTGAGCTCGCCCCCGCCCTGACCGACCTGGGCGCGTTGCTGTCCGCCCTGGGCCGGCCCGACGAGGCCGTACCGGCGTGGGAGGAGGCCGTCAATCTCTACCGGGAACTGGCTGTCGTACCCGACTACCGGGACGATCCCGGGTCTCCGATTCCGGACGCCCTGGGCTCGGCACTGTGCGAGCTGGGGTCGGCGCTGAATGGTCTGGGCCGGTACGAGGAGGCCGTAGCCGCGCTGAGGGAGGCCGCCGACGTCCGGCGCGGACTGGTCGCCACCGACCCCGAGGAGCACCTGCTCGACCTGGCCCGCGCCCTGGACGGGCTCAGGACGGTGCTGTCGGACCTGGGCCGGCCCGGCGAGGCACTGCCCGTGATCGAGGAACTCGTCGCCGTCCACCGGCGGCTGGCCGACGCCGGATCAGGCCGACCCACTTTGGAACTGGCCATCGCCGTGGGCGAGCTGGGTGTGACGCTCATGGAGGTGGGCCGCCTCGACGAGGCCGTGCCTTTGCTCGAGGAGGCCGTCGCCTTCTACGACAAGGTAATGGCCGACCAGCGCGATCCGTACAGCCCGCAGATCGGCGCCATCCATGAGGGGAAAGCGACGACGCTGACCAACCTGGGGCTGACGTTGACCCGCATGGGGCGGCTGGACGAGGCCGTGCCCCCGCTGGAGCTGGCCGTCGCCTTCCACCGGGTGCTGGTCGGGTACGACCCCGAACGCTACGTGCCTGGTTACACCCGCTCTTTGATCAACCTCGGCCACGCGTTTTCCGGGCAGGGCCGGCACGACGACGCTCTGCCCCAGCTCCAGGAGGCCGCCCGCCTCCGCCAGGAGCTGGCCGAGCTCGATCCCGGACGCTTCATGCCGGACTACGCCCGCTCCCTGGTCGGCTTCGGTATGGGGCTCACGAACGCGGGGCGGCCCGACGACGCCGCGACCATCGGGCAGGAGGCCGTCAACCTGTGCCGGCAACTGGCCCAGGCCGCTCCGGAGCGTTTCCTGCCCGACCTCGCCAACGCCCTGGGCCGTCTGGAGGTGGCCCACGTGCGGCTGGAGCGTTCCGCGGATCTCCTGTCCGTCCAGGAGGAGGCCGTCACCGTCCACCGGGAACTCATCAAGGTAGACAAAGAGCATTTCCTCCCCGGACTGGCCCGCTGCCTGTCCAACCTCGGCTTGACGTACGACGGGCTGGGCCGGCCCGGTGACGCCGTGCTCGTGATGAACGAGGCCCTCTGGGCACATGAGCAGCTGTTCCTCCGTCGGCCATCGGATCACATGGACGGCTATCTGAATGCGCGCCGTCACCTCGCCGCCTGCCTGGCCAAGGTCGGCAGGCACGACGAGGCCGCTCAACTGCTGGGGAATCCGCAGTAGTACGACGTGAGGTGAACCCCGGCCTGCTTGGAGCGGTGGCCAGGTCATCCGGCTCGACGCTGTGGCCTCCGGCGGCGACACCGTCACCGGGCTCGCGGCGGCCGGGTGGGGCCGAGATGCCTGGAACTGCTCGATCTACGGCAAGTCGACCTGGTACGCCTGCCTGGTCGACTGATCAGGTTCCCGATAGGGGATCACCCCGCGCGACCGCCGCACCCCCCTTCCACCATCCGAGCCGAGGTGAAAACTTCCTGAAGCGGTCCGGTCACCACAGGCCCGGAATTACAGTGCCCCGCATGGGTGCCGCACTCGACCACTGGCCCGCTCCACCCCCGGAGGGTTGGAAGGCCGACGACCTCGACCGTCTGTCCGAGGGCCCCAACGGTGAACCCGGTTTCTTCGAGCGTGCCGAGCTGATCGACGGAGCCCTCGTCTTCGCCGCTCCCCAGACACGCTTCCACCAGCGCGTCCTCGCCGGTCTGGCAGTCGGCCTGAAAGCCCGTACCCCCGGACACCTCGCGGCCGTGAACCGGATGGACGTCAAGCTCGGCCACCGGATGCGTCCCTGCCCCGACATCGTGGTCGTCGACGCGGAGGCCGCCGATGACGACGACCGGACGTTCTACACCCCCGGCGAGGTGCACCTCGCCGTCGAGGTGGTCTCACCCGAGTCCGAGGACCGTGACCGCAAGACCAAACCGTTCCGCTACGCCGAGGCGGGCATCCCGCACTTCTGGCGGGTGGAGAACAACGATGGCTCCCCCGTCGTCTATGTCTACGAACTCGACCCCGCCACCGGCGCCTACGGCCTGACCGGTATCCACCACGACCGTCTGATCGTCCCGGTCCCCTTCCCCATCACCATCGATCTCGACGACCTGCCCCGCTGACACCCAACTCAGCCCAGACCATCGAACTCCCCACCCTTGACCCCACCGACAAAGACCCGCCACCTCTCAGAGGGGAAGACAAGCGCCGACCCGTTGGTGTCTTTGCTGTCCCGAACAGCCACGACCCCGGTCAGATTGCGTGCCACCTCGACACACGCTCCACCGTTGCCGTCACTGCGCGAACTCTTGCGCCACTCCGCATGGGACAGATCCACAGGCTGGTTCCCCATCGGCTCTCACCTACTCGGTCGCGACGGTCCGCGCCTGGGCACGAGACCTGCTCACCGGAAGAATCGACGTCTCCGCCCTCGACGACGTGGTGCTGCTGCTCAGCGAGATCGTGACGAACTCCGTCGTCCACTCCGACTCCGGACGGACGACAGCAGGATCGATCACGGTCTGCCTGGGCCTGGGCGGCGGCATGATCCACGCCGAGGTCATCGACGACGGCTCGGCGACCAGCCTCCCCTTCGTCCGCGCGGCCGACTTCGACAGCGACGGCGGACGCGGCCTGCTCCTGGTCGAGACCATGGCCACCGCCTGGGGCACCCACCACGACCCCGAAGCAGGCACCGCCGTCTGGTTCCACCTCCCAACCAACGAGACCACCAGCACCGACCGAGCCAACGGAGCCAACAGAACCGACGAACCTGACGGACCCGGCCCTCTCTCCACCTGACCCACCTGAACCACCTGACCGAAGTCCCTCACCCGAGGCGTACCCCTCCCTCCGGTCACAGTGACGGTCCGGATCGCGGTGTGCCCGTCCGACTGGACCACGGCAGAGGAGTGGAGCGAGGCACCCACCGGTCACAGTCGCGGTTCGAGTCGCGGTGTGTCCCATCAGGCGATCACACTCGCCCCCGAGCCAAGTCGTGACCGGCAACGACAAGCCGCAGCAAGCCGCGAAAAGCCGACCAACGGCCGGCAGGTCACGACGGGCCCGACGAAATACGGCGAGCCCCCTGCGCTCCTTCCCGCACCGGCGCTTCAGCTACGGCGACGGACCCAGAACGCCCACGTACGGATCGCTTCAGCGTCCAAGAGCCCGATGGGCTGCCCGCGAGGAAGCGACTACGGCCCACAGGCCGTACGGCGAGACAGCGGGTGCGCGGAGGTGGGTGGGTGCTCCGGGCGGCTTATAAGAATCCGCAACCACCGCGCCCGCCAGGCCGGAGGCCTGACCCCCCAGACCCGCCACCAACGACGGCCGCCCGGAGCACCCACCCACCGGAGCGCGAACACGCCCCCGCAAAAGAACACGCCCCCGCAAAAGAACCCTGACCGCCCGGACCCCGAACAGACCGCCCCGCTAAACGGAAGCGGAAGCGGCGGCCTTGGCGGCGGCGGGAAGCGCCTCGGCGATCCGGGAGAGCGCCTCGTCGTCGTGGGCCGCGGACAGGAACCACGCCTCGTACGCCGACGGCGGCAGGTAAACACCCTGATCAAGCATCGAATGGAAGAACGCCCGATAAGCGGCGGTGTTCTGCCTCTGGGCGGTGTCGAAGTCGACCACCCGCTCGTCCGTGAAGAAGACGGAGAACAGGCTCCCGGCACGCTGCAGGCGGTGCGGCACCCCGGCGGCGGCCAGCGCGTCGGCGGCGGCACGGCCGATGACCAGGGCCGCGGCGTCCACCCGGTCGTAGACGCCCTCGTCACAGGCACGCAGGGTGGCCAGACCGGCGGCGCAGGCCAGCGGGTTTCCGGACAGGGTGCCCGCCTGGTAGACCGGCCCCTCGGGAGCGAGATGGGCCATCACGTCGGCGCGACCGCCGAACGCGGCGGCGGGCAGGCCACCGCCCATGACCTTGCCGAAGGTCATCAGGTCGGCGTCGACCGGGTCGAGCCCGTACCAGCCCGCCTCCGAGACCCGGAAGCCGGTGAGCACCTCGTCGATGATCAGCAGGGCGCCGTGCGCGGTGCACAGCTCCCGCAGCCTGGCGTTGAACCCGTCCATCGGCGGGACGACGCCCATGTTGGCCGGGCACGCCTCGGTGATCACACAGGCGATCTCGGCGCCGAACGCCTGGAACGCCTCGGTGACCGCCTCGATCGAGTTGTAGGGCAGCACCACGGTGTCGGCGGCCGAGGCGCCGGTCACGCCGGGGGTGTCGGGCAGGCCGAAGGTCACCAGGCCGGAACCGGCCGAGGCGAGCAGGGCGTCGACATGGCCGTGGTAGCAACCGGCGAACTTAATGATCTTGGATCGGCCGGTGAAACCGCGCGCCAGCCGTACCGCGGACATGGTGGCCTCGGTGCCGGAGCTGACCAGGCGGATCTTCTCCACCGGGTCGACCCGGGCGACGATCTCCTCGGCGAGCTCGACCTCGCCGGCCGTCGCCGTACCGAACGAGGTGCCGTCGTGCAGCGCCTCCTGGAGGGCCTCGATCACGGCGGGATGCCGGTGACCGAGGATCATCGGCCCCCACGAGCAGACCAGGTCGACGTAACGGTTGCCGTCCACGTCGGTGATGTAGGGCCCCTGACCCGAAGCCATGAAGCGCGGCGTGCCGCCGACGGCTCCGAAGGCGCGGACCGGGGAGTTGACACCTCCCGGGACGATCTCACGTGCGCGGGCGAACAGGTCCTCGGAGTTCTCAGTACGGCTCACGCCCACCAGGGTAGTCAGCGCCCGCGGCGCTCCCCACAGAAAGGCCGCCCGCACGTCCGCCTCTCCCCTGGAGACAGGGCCCATGAGACCCAGAAAATTCATTCCAGAACGGGACATTCGCCCCGGGACAACGGGACATCATGTGGGAGATCCTGCCCACATGGCAGTCACGACGCCCCCCGCACAGCCCCCCGCTGCCCGACCATCCGGCGTCCACGCCGTGCTCAACGGCGTCCTGGTCTACGGCGCGCTGGCGCTGGTCACCGGCGGGATCTACTCCGGCCTGACCTGGCTGACCGGCACGCTGTCCGGCGGCGAGGACCCGGTGGCCGGGCTCGTCGCGGCACTGACCGTGGGCGCGATCTTCCGCCCGGTACGGCTGCGCCTGCAGCGTGCCGTGGACCGGCTGCTCCGCGTCGAACACGACCCCTACCGGGTGGCCGACCGGCTGAGCCGCACCCTGCAGGAGGCCGTCGACCCAGCCGAGGGGCTGGCCACCGCCGTGGTGCTGGTCCGCCAGGCGCTGCGCGCCGACGGCGTGGCCGTCGAGGTCCACGGGAGCACCGTCACCGACGGCGAACTGGGAGAACGGCCGGTCGAGACTCCGCTGGTCTGGCACGGGGAACCGGTCGGACGACTGCTCAGCAGCGGTCCCGCCCCCTCCCCGGACCTGCTGAACGCGCTGACCCAGCAGCTGGCCGAGCTGGCACACGCGGTACGGCTCACCGCGGACCTCCGGCGGTCCAGGGAGCACATCCTCACCACCCGGGAGGAGGAACGACGCAGGCTCCGCCGCGACCTGCACGACGGGCTGGGACCGACGCTGGCCAGCCTGGCGATGACCGTGGACGAGGCCAGGATCCGGCTGGAACGGGACCCCGAGGCCGTGGAGGGGCTGCTGATCCGCGTGCGCGACCAGATGGGCACCGCGATCATCGACGTCAGGGACCTGGTGTACGGTCTGCGCCCACCCGCGCTGAAGGACCTCGGCCTGGCCGGCTCGCTACGCTCGCTGGCCGACGCGCCGGGACCGCGGGTGGACATCGCACTGGCCGGTCCGCTGAACAACGTACCCCCGGCGGTGGAGGTGGCCGCCTACCGGATCGCCCAGGAGGCGCTCACCAACGTCCGCCGACACGCCCAGGCCACCACCACCCTGGTACGGGCCGAAGTGGTACGGGCGAACGCCGCGGCGGCGGGCGGCGAGTTGCGACTCTCGATCGCCGACGACGGGATCGGCCTGCCGGAAAAGGTCCGCGGTGGCGTGGGCCTGCTCTCCATGCGCGAGCGGGCGGCGGAGACGGGCGGCTCGTGCACGATCGGGCCGCGTCCGGGCGGCGGCACCGAGGTCGTCGCCCGGCTACCCATCGGAACGGAAGCACCGTGATCTCCTTCACCGGCGAAGACCTCACGACCTCATTCACGGACAACGGAGTCGGCATGACCTCCCCCGCGACCGCAGACCCCGTAACCGCAGCCCCCGTGACCGCCCCCGGGAACAGAGCCAGAACGATCTTCCCCAGGAACGAAGACCCCATGACCTCACCGGCGGACGAAGCCGCCACGGGGAACCGGCGGCGGGCGGCGTTGGCCGTTCTCGTCTGGACCGGCGCGGTGCTGGCACCGGTCTGCAACCTCCTGGCGGTCCGGTTGGTCGAGCTGAGCGCCTCGACCTGGCGCGAGGACTTCATCACCCTGGATCCGACGGTCTTCCTGTTCCCTGCCGCCGGCGCGTTCCTCATCACGCGTCGGCCCCGGCTGCTCGTCCCCTGGCTGCTCTGGACCAGCGGGGTGGTCGGCGGCGTCTACTACCTGGTCTACAGCGCCACCCACTGGTTCTACCTCACCGACCCCGGAGGGATCACCCCCTACCTCGGGTGGCTGGCGCTGTGGCTGTGGCTGTGGCACGTTCCGGTGTTCATCTCGCTGCTGCCGCTGCTCTTTCCCGACGGCCGGCTGCCCTCCCGGCGCTGGCGGCCGGTCCTGTACGCCAACCTGGTCCTCATGGTCGGGCACTCGCTGTTCCTGGGACTGGCCCCGGATCCGGAATTCGAGCTCCAGGTCCCGATCGCGAACCCCTTCGGCGTCGAGGCGCTGCGTGAGATCTCTCCGATCGTGGAGTCGTACATCGGCGCCCCGATGATGGCGCTCACCGCGCTCGGCGTGCTCTCGCTGATCTTCCGCTACCGGGCGGGCGACACCGAGCTCCGGCGCCAGATCGCCTGGTACGTCGGCGCGCTGGCGGTGCTCCTGCTCTTCTGGATCCTCCGGGTGGCGACCGGCTCCTGGTTGCTGATGGCCATGGAGACCCTCTTCATGGCCGGAGTGCCCCTGTCGATCATCGCGTCGGTGCTGCGCTACCGCCTCTACGGCATCGACGTCGTGCTCAACCGGGCGCTGGTCTACGGCTCCCTCGTCGCGGTCACCGGAGGCGTCTACTTCGGGCTGATCTGGCTGGCCGGCGCCCTGGCCAGCGACCTGGGCCAGGGCATCGGGCTGATCTCCGCGCTGGCCGTGGGCGCTCTCTTCCACCCTGCGCGGCTACGCCTGCAGCGGTTGGTGGACCGGGTCTTCGCCGTCGAGCGCGACCCCTACCGGGTCGTCGGCCTGCTCGGTCGTACCGGGCAGGGAGCGCAGGACCCGGCGGCGGCCCTCGGCGAGGCTGTGGCCCTGATCCGCGGGGCGGTGGGAGCCGGCGGGGTCGGCGTCGAGGTCCGCACGGGGCGGGGCGCGACGCGTGTGTTCACCGACGGGGAGCTTCGGCCGGGAGCGACGGAGACGCCGCTGTTCTGGCACGCGGACTGGGTCGGAACCCTGATGGTGTCGGGGGTCCGGCCGGGCCGCGAGCCGATGGAGGTGCTCGCCAGGCACCTCGCCGAGCTGGCGCACGCCGTACGGCTCACCGCCGACCTGCACCGCTCCCGGGAACGCATCCGGTCCACCCGCGACGAGGAGCGCCGCAGGCTGGGCAGGGAGCTGCACGACGGGCTCGGCCCGGCGCTGACCAGCGTCACGTTCGCCCTCGACGAGGCACGGAGAAGGCTCGACACCGACCCCCGGGCCGTCGAGAAGCTGCTGGTCCGGATCCGCGAGGAGATGATCGCGACGATCGCGTCGGTCCGCGAGCTGGTGTACGGCCTGCGCCCGCCCGCGCTGGACGACCTGGGCCTGGAGGGCGCGCTGCGGGCAGCGGCCGGAGAGACCGCGGTGACCGTGGACGGCCCGCTGGACGACCTGCCCGCCGCCGTCGAGGTCGCCGCCTACCGCATCGCCCAGGAGGCGCTCACCAACGCCCGCCGCCACGCCGGCGCGACCACCGTCCTCATCCGGCTGCGCCGCCTGCCGGGCGAGCTGCGCGTGGAGATCGCCGACGACGGGATCGGCCTGCCCGAGAACCCGGTCGCGGGCGTGGGATTGACCTCGATGCGCGAGCGGGCGGCGGAGGTGGGAGGCTCATGTGTGATCGGTCGCAGGCCGGACGGCGGCACGGAGGTGATCGCCAGATTGCCGGTGGAGGAGGCCAAGTGATCACAGTACTGATCGTGGACGACCACCCGGTCTTCCGGCAGGGTCTTCGCGGCCTGCTGGGGGTCATGGACATCGAGGTCGTCGGGGAGGCCGCCGACGGCCAGGAGGCCGTGGCGCTGGCCGCCGAGCTCCAGCCCGACGTGGTCGTGATGGACCTGCAGATGCCCGGCGGCAACGGCATCGAGGCGACCAGGACGATCATCAGGACCAGCCCGCGGATCGGGGTGCTGGTGCTGACCATGTTCCGCGACGACGACTCGGTGTTCGCCGCGATGCGCGCCGGGGCCCGCGGCTACCTGCTCAAGGAGGCCGGCGCCGAGGAGATCGCCCGCGCCGTGAACGCCGTCGCCGCCGGCGAGGCCATCTACGGGCCCGAGATCGCCCGCCGCGTCCTGGCCTACTTCACCGGCATGCCCGATCCGTCACGCACCGCCTTCCCCGAGCTCACCGAGCGGGAACGGGAGGTGCTCGGGCTGGTCGCCCAGGGCAGGGGCAACGGCGAGATCGCCGGGATCCTCTCCCTGTCCGGCAAGACCGTGCGCAACCACGTCTCCAACATCTTCATGAAGCTCCAGGTGGCCGACCGCGCCCAGGCGATCGTCCGCGCCCGCGAGGCCGGCCTGGGGGGCTCTCCCTGACCGGTCGGCCTCTCCGTACCGGAGTCACTCGCAGACGTCGGCGAGGAACTCCAGGACGCGGAGCGGATCGGGCAACGGGCGGCCGTCCGGCGGACGCAGCCACGAGCAGTGCCCGCCACTGGGCAGGAGCGAGGGCGGGGCGAGGACGTAGCTGTCGCGGCAGTGCCAGCGCAGGCCGGGCATCTCGTCGATGGTGGACGGGCCGAAGTCGAGGGCGCAGGACCACCACTCGTCCTCGTCGTCGGAGACGTTACGAGTGGCCACATAGAACAGGGCCCGGTCGCCGTTGACGGCGACCGGGCCCTGGGCTGCTCCGGCGGAGTCCATGTTCGCGAGGGCGGTGCGCCCCGCGGCGAGCGGTACGTCGAACACGTCGAACACCCGCCCCGTGGGGAGAATCACATTCGCCTCGGGTTCGTACCGCCACCAGTTGGTCAGCAGGGTGGGGTCGGTGGTGGCCTGCATCTGCCAGGCCACCGAGAGAGGGTGGCTTCCCGGGTCGGGACAACCGACGCGGTCACAGGAGCAGGAGCGCGAACCGCCTCTCAGCGGCCGCGCGCCCAGACAGCTCGCCCAGCCCAGCGCGGCGTACTCCAGCACAGAACTGATCATCTGCTTCGGATGGCCATGTCGTCTGTTTCGACGAACCATCGGTACCCCGACCATTGTGTCCTCCGTCGTCCGCGCATCCCGCGTGCCACCCGGATGCGACGACCTGTCCACACTCTGGTCAGTGGGAACGTCAAACCCCCCAGGGTCTACGCCACCTGGGACACATCCGCACCGGTTATCGCACTCTAACGCACACGTATCTCCAGCAAGCGACGAACCTCCAGTTCTCGGTACGTGCCGCCGATCTCATCTCAGCTTCGCGGCGACCTCGGTCGCCCAGTAGGTGAGGACCATGTCGGCCCCCGCCCTGCGGATCGCGACCAGCGACTCCATGATCACTCGATCCCGGTCGATCCAGCCGTTCGCGGCGGCGGCCTCGACCATGGCGTACTCGCCGCTGACCTGGTACGCCGCCACCGGCACGTCCACGGTGTCGCGCACCTGACGCAGGATGTCGAGGTAGGCCAGGGCCGGCTTGACCATGACGGCGTCGGCGCCCTCGTCGAGGTCCAGCCGCACCTCGCGCAGCGCCTCCCCGACCGGTCCCGCCGCGTCCTGCTGGTAGGCGTTGCGGTCGCCGAACTGCGGAGCGCACTCGGCCGCCTCGCGGAACGGGCCGTAGAACGCCGAGGCGTACTTGGCCGAGTACGCGAGGATCGGGACCTGCTCGAAGCCGTCGCCGTCCAGGGCCGCCCTGATCGCCGCCACCTGGCCGTCCATCATGCCGCTCGGTGCGATCACCTGCGATCCGGCCCGCGCCTGGGCCACCGCCGCGGCCGCGTAGCGCTCCAGGGTGGCGTCGTTGTCGACCTCCCCCTCAGCGGTCAGGATGCCGCAGTGGCCGTGGTCGGTGAACTCGTCCAGGCAGGTGTCGGTCATCACGACCATCGTGTCACCCACGTCGGAGACCAGATCGGCGACGGCCCGCTGGACGATCCCCTCCGGATCGTCGGCCGCCGACCCCCTGCCGTCCTTCACCGCGGGGATACCGAACAGGATCAGCCCGCCCACCCCTGCCTCGGCCGCCTCGTGGGCGGCCTTGCGCAGCGAGTCGCGAGTGTGCTGGAACACCCCGGGCATCGAGCCGATCGGGTTCGGCCGGTCGATGTCCTCCTTCACGAACATCGGCAGCACCAGTTCCGCCGGGTGCAGCCGGGTGCCGGACACCATCCGGCGCATCGGTGCCGTGCGGCGGAGCCTTCGCGGGCGTGCGACAGGGAACTGGGCCGTCATGGTGTCTCCCCCTCCTCCCGGCCGGTGAGGGACTGCGGGCCGGAAAAGCTCGATGTGTGTGCCGGCCCACCGCTCACCGCGACGCGCCGCTGTCTCATGGCGCGCCGCCCGGCACCGCACATCACGCACCGCGTGCCGCGGCACTCCGGTCGCCACGCCCACCACCTGTGGCGACGCACCGCCTGCCGGGGCGCCGCCGATCACGGCCCGGCGCGCTCGCGCGGGACCGTCGAGCACGGCCTACCCGCCCTTTTCGCGTGCGCAGCCGCCTTGTTCAAGGTTACTTGGCGCGGCGCCGGGCCCCTCTCCGGGTCTGCGAGGGCCTGCGGGGGACGTCCCCCGCCATGACCGCGGCCTGCCGCTGCTTGGCACCGTACTCCGCCAGCGCCGCCGCGAGAGCGGAAGTCGAAGGTTTGTCGGCCATGACGTCGACCCTGAGCCCGAATTCCTCCGCGGTCTTGGCGGTCTGCGGACCGATCACGGCGATGACCGTGACGTTGTGCGGTTTGCCCGCGATGCCGACCAGGTTGCGGACGGTGCTCGACGAGGTGAACAGCACCGCGTCGAACCCACCGCCCTTGATCGCCTCGCGGGTGGGGGCGGGCGGCGGCGCCGCGCGGACGGTCCGGTAGGCCGTCACGTCGTCGCACTCCCAGCCGAGCTCGATCAGCCCGGCCACCAGCGTCTCGGTCGCGATGTCGGCACGCGGCAGCAGCACCCGGTTGATCGGGTCGAGCATCGAGTCGTACGGCGGCCACTCGACCAGCAGGCCCTCCGAAGACTGCTCGCCGGACGGCATCAGATCGGGCCTGACGCCGAACTCCACCAGGGCCCGCGCGGTGCTCTCACCCACGGCCGCGACCTTGAGCCCGGCGAACGCGCGGGCGTCCAGGCCGTACTCCTCGAACTTCTCGCGCACCGCCTTGACCGCGTTCGCGCTGGTGAAGGCCACCCATTCGTAGCGTCCCGTGACCAGGCCCTTGATCGCCCGATCCATCTGCTGCGGGGTGCGCGGCGGCTCGACGGAGATCGTGGGGACCTCCTCGGGCACCGCGCCGTACGAACGCAGCTGGTCGACCAGGCCGGCCGACTGCTCCTTGGTCCTGGGCACCAGCACCCGCCAGCCGAACAGCGGCTTGGTCTCGAACCAGGACAGCCGGTCGCGCATGCCGACGGCCTCCCCGATCACGATCAGCGCGGGCTCGACCATCCCGGCGTGCTTGAGATCGGGCCCGATCCGGCCCAGCGTGGTCACCACGGTGTGCTGCTCGGTCGTGGTTCCGGCGCTGCTGATCGCCACCGGCGTCGAGTCGGGACGGCCCGCCGCGATCAGCGCCTTGCCGATCGGAACGGCCTCGGCGACGCCGTTGTAGATCACCAGAGTGCCCGCTCCCGCGGCGTAGGCGGCCCAGTCCTTGATCTGGGTCGCGTCCACCACCCGGAACTCGGGCACCGACACCGCGGCCGGGATCCCGGCATAGGTGAGCACCGCCGTGGCCGGGGGTACACCGGGCACGATCTCGAAGTCCACCTCCGCCTTGGCGCAGGCCGCGACCTCCTCGGTGATCGAGGAGAAGAACATCGGGTCGCCCGCGCACAGCCGCACGACGCAGCTGCCGCCCTTGGCTGCCTTGACGGCCTTCAGCGAGACGGCGCCCTCCTCTGCCGCGCCGATGATCTCAACGCCCTCGCGGCAGTGACGTAGCAACGAGCCGTACGCCTCCTGATCGAGGATGACGATGTCCGCTCTGGAGAGCAGATCGGCACCGCGTAGCGTGAGCAACCCCTCATCGCCGGGCCCTGCACCGACAAAGGCGACGAACCCGGACGGATGCTCGAAGGTGGTACTTCCGGAGCTCAATGTGCTTGCTCCCCTATCAACGTGCCGGCCCCTTCGGCGATCATCTCGGCCGCGAGGTCGCGACCGAGATCCATGGGCGCAGAAGAGCTCCCGGCGGCGGACTTGCGCACCGCCCGCCTGCCGTCGACGGCGACGGCAGCGGCGGTCAAAACCAGATCGTGCCCGTGCTCGGCCGCGTACGTGCCCAGCGGGGCGGCACACCCCGCCTCCAGCGCGTTGAGCACCGCGCGCTCGGCGGTGACCTCGGCGCGGGTGCGCGCGTCGTCGAGCACGCTCAGCAGCTCGATCATGTCGGCTCTGTCGGAGCGGCACTCCACGGCCAGCGCTCCCTGACCGGGGGCGGGGAGTATCTCCTCGACCTCGAAGATCTGGGAGATCTCGGCCTCGCGCCCCAGCCTGCCGAGCCCGGCGGCGGCGAGCACGACCCCCTGCAGCTCGCCCGAGGTCACCTTGCCGATCCGAGTGTCGGCGTTGCCCCGGATGGGAACGTAGTCGAGATCAGGACGGATCATCCGGAGCTGGGCGATCCTGCGCGGGGAGCCCGTGCCGATCTTCGCTCCGGACGGCAGGTCGGCCAGCTTGGCGACGCCCACCAGGGCGTCCCTGGGGTCGTCGCGCGGCGGGATCGCCGCGATGACCACGCGCGGGTCGGGCGTGGTGGGCAGGTCCTTCAGCGAGTGCACCGCGAAGTCGATCGAGCCCTCGATCAGCTCGTCACGGAGCGCGCTGACGAAGACGCCCGTACCGCCGAGCTGCGTGAGGTCGCCCTTGGTCACGTCACCGAAGGTGACGACGCCGACGAGCTCGACGGCCCTTCCGGTCAGCTCGGTGAGGCGGTCGGCGACCAGGCCCGACTGCGTGGTCGCCATGACGCTCCGCCTCGTTCCCAGCCGGAGCGGAGGAGAAATGCTGCTCACAAGCCTGCCTCCTTCTTGCTCGGCTCGGTGTTCCTACCCTGCTCGACATCGATCGTCTCGATACGCCGCACCGCTTCGGGCACCTTCGGGTCAAGATTGAACAGCTCGCGGAGTGCTTCCGCATAATGATCGCCCGCCGGAGACTCCGCCAGCTGCTTGACACGCACTGTGGGCTCGTGAAGTAGCTTGTCGACCACCCGCCTGACGGTCTGGGTGACCTCGGCCCTGACGCGCCCGTCGAGTTCGGGAAGCCGCGCGGCGAACCGCTCCAGCTCCGTCTCGACCACCTGCGCCGCCTTGCTCCGCAGCGCCACCACGGTCGGCGTGACGCGCGCGGCGCGCTCGGCCGACAGGTAGGCGGCGACCTCCTCGGCGACGATGCCGCGCACGGAGCTGACGGCCTCGGCCCGGCCGCCGTCGTCGGTGCTCGCGTCGGCCCCGCTCTCCTGCATGGACTCCAGGTCGACCAGCGTCACGCCGGGCAGCCGCCGTACGGCGAGGTCGACGTCGTGCGGCAGGGCCAGGTCCAGTATGAACATCCGGTGGGGAGTCACCATGTCGGCGGTGATGACCACGTCGGTGGCGCCGGTGCAGGAGATGACCAGGTCGGCCCTCGCCAGCTCCCTCTCCAGGTCGTCGAACTCGGCGGCCCGGCCGCCGACCGTCTGCGCCAGCCGTACCGCGCGCTCGTGGGTCCGGTTGACCACCACGATGTCGGTGAGGCCCGCCCGCTGCAGGGTCGCGGCCGACAGGGCGCTCATCGATCCCGCGCCGACCACCAGGGCCCGCATCCCCTCAAGAGGGCCGAGGGCCCGCTCGGCGAGCGTGAGCCCGACCCCGACGAGGGAGGCACCGGCCCGGTCGATGCCGGTCTCGGTGTGCGAGCGCTTGCCCACCCGGAGTGCCTGCTGGACGAGCTCGTTGAGCGTCGGGCCGAGCGTGCCCTGCTGCTGGGCCAGCCTGAGCGCCGAACGCACCTGGCCGAGGATCTGCCCCTCACCCAGGACCATCGAGTCAAGACCCGAGCCGACCGAGAACAGGTGCTCGATCGCGCGATCCTCGTAGTGCACGTAGAGGTGGGCGGCCAGCTCGTCCATGGAGACGCCGGAATGGGTGCTGAGCAGCCAGGAGATCGACGTCACCGCGGCGTGGAACCGGTCGACCTCGACGTAGACCTCGACCCGGTTGCAGGTCGAGACGATCATGGCCTCGACGACGTGGGCATCCCGGTGGACGTCCTGGAGCAGCTTCACCAGCGAGTCGCCGGAGACGGAGACCCGTTCCAGCAGGGCCACCGGGGCCGTACGGTGGCTCAGGCCGACGACGAGAACACTCATCGACCCTCCACCGCCTTCCCCGGGAGGGCGCGGTCCGCCCCCGTCGTAGTGATCGTGCTCATCGTGGTCGCCCGGGAGGGCCTGAAGAGTGGGTGCCCGTCAGTTCGTGCGTGGTGCTTCCTCACAAGTCCACCGCCTCGGGCCACTCCTCGGCCATCGCGGGCCCTCCAGTCATCCGATCCGTCTTACGTTGCTCGTGGAACGCAAGGATCTGTAGTTCAATCGATAGGTCGACCTTACGGATGTCAACACCTTCTGGAACAGAAAGTACAACGGGGGCAAAGTTCAGAATGCTGGTGACCCCCGCGGCAACGACCCGGTCGGCCACCTGCTGAGCCGCCAGGGCCGGTGTCGCAAGCACCACGATCGACACTCCTCGCCGTCGTATCACGGCTTCCAGCTCGTCGATGTGCTCCACATTCAATCCCGCGATGTGGTCGCCCACCACTTCGGGGTCCGCGTCGAGCAGCGCCGCGACCCTGAATCCTCGGGAGACGAACCCGCCGTAGTTGGCGAGCGCACGACCGAGGTTACCCACTCCGACGATGGCAACGGCCCAGTCCTGGGTGAGGCCCAGCTCACGGGAGATCTGGTAGATCAGATATTCGACGTCGTAGCCGACCCCTCGGGTGCCGTACGACCCGAGGTGGGAGAGGTCCTTGCGAAGCTTGGCGGAGTTGACGCCGGCCGCGACGGCCAGGTCCTCCGAGCTCACGGTCGCCAGGCCACGCTCGGCCATGCCGTTCAGCGCTCGCAGATAGAGCGGCAGCCGGGCGACGGTCGCCTCGGGTATGCCGCGTTCGCGGGCTTGGGACAGACGGCGGATCACGTGCCGGAGCTCCAGGGGGACAGGCGACCGGCGCGGCCCGGACGCGACGGATGACGAGGTGAGGCCACTGTCATTCAGGTTAGTCCTTTTGTGAACCGGTGCACAAAGTGAGTGTTCACAATCTTGGCCACCCCCTCCGCCGGTTCGTGGTCCGACCCCCTCATCAGGGCCCTGACCTGCGCCTCCGGCAGCTCCCCCGGCGGCCGTCACCGGCCTGCCCACCGCCCGCCGCGCAGTCCGGCGGGCAGTCCGGCGTGCGCCCTGACTCGGCTACCGTGGCGGTCATGTCACCCCGAGACCATCGCATCACCCTGCTCGGCAAGCCCGGTTGCCACCTGTGCGACGACGCGCGGGCGGTGATCGAACGGGTCGCCGCCGAACTCGGCGTCCCATGGGAGGAACGCGACATCACGGCCTCAGCGGAGGATCAGGAACGGTACTGGGAGATGATCCCGGTCACCCTCGTCGACGGCGTGCAGCACGACTTCTGGCGCGTCGACGAGAACCGCCTCCGCGCCGCCCTCGGCGCCTGACACGTCCCACCCGACCCGGCGCGCGGACGATCACCGTCCGCGCGCCGCGTTCACGGCCTGAAGGCCGTCGGGAGCGGCATCACCTTCGCGGCGTTCATGGTGAGTTCGATGACGTTGGTGGCGAGCACCATCGGCTGGCGTTCGGTGACGAAGCGCTCCGTGTGCGGCTGGCGTTGATGGTCGCTGTAGGCGACCTCGTCACGGTAGATCTCGTAGACGATGCGCTGGAGCGGCGCCGACTTCACCGAGTGACAGGCGTAGATGAGCGTGTCCGGCTCGGATCGGCGTACCGCCTCGACGGTCTCCTCGGCGAGCCGGTCGAACCTCTCGCCGGTGCCGTCGAGGAGGGTGAAGACGGTCAGCATGCCGAAGATGTTCGGCGAGGGACGGCCTGAGCCGCCCGGCAGGTCGCCCGGGCCACCCGGGCCACCCGGGCTGTCCGGGTACCTGGCACCGCTCGGGAGGGCGGCGCCGAACGCCTGGTCATAGCCGTGAAAACCGCCTCTCCCCTGGTCCATGCCCGGGGAGGGCGCGCCGCCGAACGCCTGGTCGGCGGGCATGGGCTGGAGACTGCCCGGCCTGCCGAACTCACCGGTGGCGGGCCCGGCAGCCCCCCCTGGCCCCCCGGGCCGGCCGAACTCACCGGTGCCCGGACCGGACTGCCTGCCGGGACCGGAGGCCCCGTGCCTGCCGAACTCGTGGGCCGGGATGTCGTACTCGCCGGTCGCCGGCCCCCCGGACGGCATGCCGGCCGGCCCCCCGGACGGCATGCCGAATTGACCGGTGACCGGCGGCTGCCCCCCGGGGGCGCCACCCCGTCTGCCGGGGTCGCCGCCGAACGGCTGGTCGGGGGAGGGCATGCCGTACTCACCCGCCATGAACATCCCGGTGGCGGGTCCGCCGAACCTGTCGTCGCTCGGCGGAGGCTGCTGCCCCATGCGCGCCGCGTAGTCGACGTCCCGGTCGCCCGCACGGTACTCGGCGACGAGGTCGCCGAGTCCGGAACGGCGGGGGGGCTCCTCGGCCAGGGCCCGGCCGCCAGGGGCCTCCTGGGACATCCTGCGTCCGGCGACCTGCACGTCGCGGGGCTGGTACTCGGGGGGCCGGAGTGTCGGGAGGCGGTTCTCCCAGTCGTCGTCCGCGGCCTCCTCGTCGTCGTCCTCGTAGGGCGCGAGCGGGCGGAGCATGGCGTACCAGACGGCGGCGGCGGTGACGAAGAGCAGCAGCGCGGTGAACATTCCGGGCACCGCGAAACTGACGGCTCCCACCAGGGCGAGACCGGTGGGGCCGAGCACCAGGAGCGCGTGCATGTTGTCGGCGTCGTAGTCGTCGCCGCCGCGCCAGCGCACGACCGCGAGCAGCAGCCCGGCCAGCAGCACGATCGCGACGATCACGTGGACGATGAGCAGCAGGTATTTCGACGGCAGGTCCCAGTGGTGACCACCCAGCGGGAGGACCTTGGCGAAGTCCTTGTCCTGCAGGACCGGGTCGACCGCCAGGATCACCGTCGCGATGACGGTGAGTGCGATCCCCAGGAGCCATGAGGCGAACCTGGCAGTGCCCTTACGGGCCAGCAACTGGATGGCTCCGACGGCCAGCCACAGGGGCGCCAGCATGGATCCGGTCAGTTGATAAACACGAAATGTTCCTGCCCCGAACCCGGTTAAGTAGCCGATGGCGATTACTCCGAGTGAAACGGAGAGAGACGCCGTCGTGATGCTCCAGGCGATCAGCCAGCCCTTGGGTTCACTGCGAAGGCGGCTGATGAGAGCACCGGTGGCGATGACGGCGAGCAATGCACCGGCGAAGGCGATGACAGCGACGAGGACTTCCATGGTGTCTCCAATGCTGCCGGACATTACCCCCTAACCGGTAGCCGAACCCTCGGTCGGCTACCGGAGTCGGCACGAAACAACCGACCCCACACCGTATCTGGCGATTACCCCCAGTCACGGCGCTTCGAAGTGGATTGTGGAATTACCGCTTGGTTTCCTAGAGTGATCAGGCACGCCGTACCCCCTTCCCCTCAGGGATACCGGATGCCTGAAACGTGGCCGCTCGCCGGGCACCTCCCCACGACCGTCGGGATGGCCCAGCCCGTCCGCAGCAATGACCTCACTCTGCGTGAGGACGCCTCCGACGAACTCCGGAGGCTCGTTTTGCGTGCCAAAACCGGAGACACGGATGCTTTTGGCACGCTCTATGATCGCTACCTCACCCTGGTCTACCGCTATGTCTATTTCCGGGTCGGCTCACACCCGCTGGCCGAGGATCTCACGAGCGAGACCTTTCTCCGCGCACTCCGCCGGATCACTGACTTCACGTGGCAAGGGCGTGATTTCGGGGCCTGGCTCGTGACCATCGCGAGGAACCTGATCACCGATCACTTCAAGTCCGGCAGGTACCGTCTTGAGGTCACAACGGCCGAGGTGATCGACATCCCGCTCGACGGCCCGCACATCCCGGAGAACGCCGTCGTCATCTCGATGATCAGCGACCGGGTGCTCAGCGCCGTTCGCGACCTGGGCCCCGAGCAGCAGGAGTGCGTGGTGCTGCGCTTCCTGCACGGCATGTCGCTGGCGGAGACCGCGCTCATCATGGGCAAGAAGAGCGGCGCGATCAAGGCGCTGCAGTTCCGCGCGATCCGCTCCCTGGCCCGCGCGCTCCCCTCGGACCTGGGCTGACGCCGCCTCCGCCCCCCTTACCCCGCCCCGGGAGGCCCCACCAGGAGGAGCCCGCGGGGAGAATCACGCGTCCGGCCGGGCAGCGGAGGATTGTTCACCATGCCGATGCCGGTGCGGCGCGTAACCTGGCGTGCGGAGTCGTCGTTAGGCAAGTGACACCGATGGATCATGAGCTGGGGGCGGCAGGGAGCGTTCATGGGGAAGTGGCTGCCCGGAATCTCACGGAGATCGCAGGCTCACATCCAAAACCGTGTGTCGCGCCTCGGTAACCGCATGGCGGCCACCCCCCGTCCCGAGTTCCACGCCAGGCTCCGCGAGCAGCTCACCCAGACCCCTCCCGGAGAGGACCTGTCGGAGCGGCCGCCGACCGGCCCGCGCCACTCCCGGCGCAGACCTCGTACCGGGCTGTTCACGCAACTGCTGAGCGTCGCCCTGGTGGCCGCGATGGTCGCCTCCGGTATATGGACCTACCGGTCGATGCCCGGTGACACCTTCTACCCGCTCAAGCGCGCCGCCGAGAGGACGCTGTTCCACCTGAGCACCGACGAGGCCGAGCGGGCCGACCGCTCCTTCGGCTACGCGGAGACCCGCGCCCGCGAGGTCGAGGAACTCCTGGGCTCCGGCGAGCACGAGGACATGATCGGGGAGACCCTCCAGGCGATGGAGGACACCACCCGCTCCGCGGTGACCTCTCTGCGGCAGGTCCGGCGCCGTGACGCCGCGAACGCCAGGGAGCTCAGGCGCTTCGTCCAGAAACAGCGCACCCAGATCAGCGGAATGATCCCCAAGATGGACGCCGAGGATCAGCTCAAGGCCCACGTCTACCTCAACTACATCGACGGCCTGGCTCCACCCGATTAGCCTGTTCCGTCCGGGTCGCGCCATGTCGTATGACACCGAGACGTCGCATTTGACTAACACCGATCTCCCCCCGTGTCCCGGTTAAGCTGAGGTGCTATGAGGCGGCTACTACGACGACGGGGCGAAACGGCGACGGTCGGGGAGCAGGCGGCCGGGGAGGTCGCGGCCGCGGCCGCCGTGGCGATGCCGATGGCCGAACCCGACCCGGTGGCCGCCGCCTTCTTCGACGTCGACAACACCATGATGCGCGGCGCGTCCATCTACCACTTCGCCCGGGGCCTCGCCTCCCGGGGCCTGTTCACCAGCAAGGACCTGATCAGGTTCGCGCTCGGCCAGGCGGTCTTCCGGGTCCGCGGCGACGAGAACCCGGTCCACATCGCAGAGGCCAGGGAGACCGCGCTGGCGTTCGTGGCGGGCAGCAAGGTCGAGGAGATCATCCGGCTCGGTGAGGAGATCTACGACGAGGTGATGGCCGACCGCATCTGGGCGGGCACCCGCGCCATCGCGCAGGCACACCTCGACGCCGGCCAGCGAGTCTGGCTGGTCACCGCGACCCCGGTGGAGCTGGCCCGCGTGATCGCCCAGCGCCTCGGCCTGACCGGTGCCCTCGGCACGGTCGCCGAGACCGAGAACGGCGTCTACACCGGCCGCCTGGTCGGCGACCTGCTCCACGGCCCGGCCAAGGCGGAGGCCGTCAGGGCTCTGGCCCGCAGGGAGGGGCTCGACCTGACCCGCTGCTCCGCCTACAGCGACTCGGCGAACGATCTGCCGCTGCTCTCCCTGGTCGGCCACGCCACCGCGATCAACCCCGACGCCGAGTTGCGCGACTTCGCCAGGGAGAACGGCTGGGAGATAAAGGACTTCCGCACGGGGCGTAAGGCGACCTTGATCGGCCTGCCCATCGCGGCGGGCGCCGGGGCCCTCGCGGGGAGCATCGCCGCCGCCATCGCCCTGCGCCGCCACTACCGTTCCGGCGGCTGACCCACCCCACCGCTCCGGCGCCCGCCGGACGGCCTGGTGCGGCTCCGGTCAGCCTGTCGTACCGGCGGCCGTGACCCGGTCCAGCAGTGCGGACAGTTCCCGGTTGACGGCCTCCGGGCGTTCCAGGCCGATCATGTGGCCGGCCTCGGGGAACACGACCAGTCTGGCGCCCGGCAGAGCCTCGGCGATGCGCCTGCTGTGCGCCGGTGGAGTGAGACGGTCACGGTCCCCGACCATGACAAGCGTCTCAACCCCGCCGAACGCGGCCAGCGCGGCCAGTTTGTCGTGGATGAGGAAGTCACGGAAGAAACCGACCATGATCTCCGTCGGGGTGGCCGAGGCCATGTCGCTGACGAAGCGCACATGCTCGCGCGGGGCGCGGGGCCCGAAGGCGACGTACCGGGTCACCGGCAGGTTGGTGCGAGATTTGAGGGCCACGCTGCGGTCGATGAGCGCCCCTCTGGCCAGCATGTGTTCGAACATGAGGGGCGTGACGCGCGGGGCGAGCCGCCCGATCGGCCCGGGGAGCCCGAACGTGCTGCCGTTCAGCTGCCCGGACGACGTGCTCAGCAGAGCCACTCCCGCCACCCTGGCGGCGAACGTCTCCGGATGCCGCCCGGCGAACGCCATGACCGTCATACCGCCCATGGAGTGGCCTACGAGGACCACCGGCGACCCCTCGGGCACGGTGGCCTCGATCACCGCGGCGAGGTCGTCACCGAGCTGGTCGACGGTGCAGGCGTCGAGGGCACCTGCCGAGGAGGCGCCGTGCCCGCGCTGGTCGTAGAAGACCAGGGTGGCCCTGCCGGCGAGCGCCTCGCGCTGGAAGTGCCAGCAGTGCCTGTTCATCACCCAGCCGTGTATGAAGATCACGGCCGGCTCGGGCGCCCCGGCCTCCTCGATGTCGACCGCGAGCCGCACGCCGTCGCCGGTGGTGACGGTGACCGGCCGACCGCGGTGCCCGCCGAGCGCCGTGCCCGCGTACGCCCTGCGCCGCCGCGCGGCGACTCCCAGCGCCGCCCCCACGGCCAGTCCGGCGATGGCGGCCCCTGTCGCGCTCCGGCCTGCGCCCATGATCACTCCCTTGATCCGGAAGACCGATGTTGAGCACACCATACCGACAGAAAGCACCCGTTGTTAGACGTCGTGACTAATAAAAACCGCCCCCGTCTGTCCGCTGGGCGCGCGCTGGCACGACAGGTCTCCATACGGATCGGCGAGATGCCGGAGAGCCTCAGAAGAAGGGCGGGAACGCGTGTCCGCGGTGGAGCCGGAGCTCGTCCAGCTGCTGCTGGATGGTCTCCCTGACCTGGTCCGTGAGGTTGAAGACCAGCATCGGATCATCGGCGTCGGCCGGGTCGAACTCGTCGGTACGAATCGGCTCACCGAAGCTGATCATCCACTTGGAGGGGAGCGGGACCAGCCCGAGGAGCCCGAACCAGGGGAACAGCGGCGTGACCGGCAGGTAGGGAAGACCGAACGCCCTGGCCAGGAAACGCAGGTCACCGATCTTGGGATAGATCTCCTCGGCGCCCACGATGGCGCAGGGAACGATCGGCACGCCCGCGCGGATGGCGGAGGCGACGAAACCGCCCCGCCCGAAGCGCTGCAACCGGTAGCGATCGGAGAACGGCTTGCCGACCCCCTTGAACCCCTCGGGAAAGACACCGACGAGTTCACCCTTGCGGAGCAGCCGGTCGGCGTCCTCGCGGCAGGCGAGGGTGTGGCCGGTCTTGCGGGACAGGTGGCCGAGCACCGGGAGCCGGTAGACCAGGTCGGCCCCCAGCAGGCGGAGCGCGCGGCGCGCGGGATGTTCGTCGTGCAGGGCCACCTGCAACATGAGCCCGTCAAGCGGGAGGGTGCCCGAATGATTGGCCACGACCAGGGCGCCGGAGTCGTCGGGCACATTGCGCAGACCGACGGTCTCGGTGCGGAACCAGTGGCGGTACAGCGGACGGACCAGCTCCAGCAGCACCCTGTCGGTGAGCTCGGGATCGAAGCCGAACTCGTCGACCTCGTACTCTCCGGTCACCCGGCGCCGCAGGAAGGCGAGCAGTTCGGCCAGCCTCTGATCGTCGCCTCCGCCCGCCGGCGGCCCGGGGAAAGACTCGTCCGGCGTCTCTGAGGAGACGGGCTCGCCAAAGGTGCGGGCGCGGGTGATGGGGATCACCTCGGCCTCCCCGCCCTCCCCCGCCGTCTCGGTCACTCCGTCACCGCCCGGGACAGCATGTCCATCATGGCGGCCGGAAGGCCACCGGCCGGCTCGCGCGCGCGGACGAAATCCGCGAAGGCGGTGGCGGTGGAGAACTTCGGCTTCCAGCCGAGAGCCTCGGACAGCAGGGTGGTGTCGACCACACGGCCGTGACACATCAGACGGAGTTGCTCGGGAGAGAAGTCGACCAGCCCCGCGCCTCGGGCGAGGTCGCCGATGAGACCGAAGACGGGAGAGGGCATCGGGAGCGAGAGCAGGCCCACCCGGCGCGCGCACTGCGACAGGAGCAGCACACCGTCCCCGGCCACGTTGAACGTGCCGGGGTGGTCGTCCATCGCCATCCGCCGCAGCACCTCGACCGCGTCGTCCTCGTGAACGAACTGTAACCGGGGGTCGAACCCGAGCACGGTCGGCAGGACGGGCTGGGTGAAGTAGCGCGTCAGCGGGGAGTCGACGCCGGGACCCATGAAGTTGGCGAACCTGAGCGTCGACACGACCACGTCGCGGCGCCGCCTGGCGAAGCCCCGGACGTAGCCCTCCACCTCGGAGGCGTCCTTGGCATAGCCGTGGCTCGGCGGCTCGGCCGGATCGGCGTTCTCGGTGAAGACGGCGGGGTCGTGCGGGGAGGAACCGTAGACGGCGGTGGTGGAGCGCACGACGACACGGCGGACCGTCGCGGACCGCTGACAGGCACCGAGCAACTGCATGGTGCCGATGACGTTGTGCTCCTTCATGAGTGCCCGGCCACCGCTCCGGGGAGGAGCGCTCACCAGGCTCATGTGAACGACGGTGTCGATGTCGGCGGCCGCGATCACCTGCGCGATGTCGGGGCTGCGCAGATCGACGCGGACGAACTCCGTCCGGCCGAGAGGTACGCCGCCATCACGTGAGAGCGAGGGCGGCGGCACCGTATCCACTCCGATGACCCGGTCGATGTCCGGGTCATCCGCGAGAACGCTCGCCACTCGGGCGCCGATGTGGCGCGAGACCCCGGTGACAAGCACGGTGTGGGTCATCGGCGCCTCGCAGATCCGCGCTGTTACTTCTTGTTACGCCGCTGGATGCGGGTCTTCTTCAGAAGCTTGCGGTGCTTCTTCTTCGCCATGCGCTTACGGCGCTTCTTGATCACAGAGCCCACGGGACCCCCAGGTAGCTGGTAGCCGAGAATGTCAAACCGGCGTGCGATAGCACACCGGCACAACAGACTACCGGCGATCCACGGTGGATCGCCCCTGGGGGGACCCCGGGCACATCAACTCACGACGTGGCGCACACGTCGCTACCCCGACGAGACGGAGACCTGTCACACACAGGTCGCACCGGAAATCGTGCTCCGACACGACCGGAAGGGACAGAGTCACGAGCCGTCAGCGCGCCTCGCCCACCTCACGGCCGGATGCCTCCACCGGCCGTTCGGCTCGGCGCGCCGAGCCCCCTGTCTCAACCTGCCTCGATGTAGGCATCCCTGAGATAATCGTGCACCGCCTGCTCAGGCACCCGGAAGGATCGACCGACCCGGATGGCCGGCAGCTCGCCCGAATGCACGAGTCGGTACACAGTCATCTTGGACACCCTCATGACAGTGGCCACTTCTGCCACCGTCAGGAACTTCACCTCGCTGAGAGGTCTTTCGCCTGCACCCATCGGACGCCTCTTCCGCACGTGTATCCGGGTTATCCCCACTGGTGCCATTGCTCACGCACGTGTACTGCCGTCAGCGTAAGTCGAGAGGCCGGGCACGCAAACCCCCTATTTTCTCAGCCCTCTGAGCCTCACGTCAGTGAAACCGACAAAATCGCTGGCCAGCAGCCGGACCGTGCCCCTATCTTCGATCTTGGAACGGACCAACTGTCTCCTATTAGAGTCGCCCACAATCATCAAAAAGTTGGCAAACGGTCGGCGAGCTCCATGGAATGCAGGCGCGAAATACCTGTATAGGGACGGCCCGATTTGCGCATCCCCCGTCTCAGAGGGCTCGCGCGACCCTCTCGACCAGGTGGTGTGTCAGCGGCTCGTAATACCTCGGTAGCACGTTGTCATCGAGCGGGACGGTCACCGCGATCTTGCCCTCGGCCTCCCCGACGAAGAGCGCGGGGTCGTTGCTGTCGGCGAATCCGACGGTGAGGATGCCCGCCTCGCCCGCCGCTCCGGCCCAGCCGTGGTCGGCGATCACCAGATCGGGACGGTCCGCGCCAAGCTCGGCGATCATGGCCCGCATCGGGGCGGGGTCGTGGGTGTGCACGAAGGCGCCCTTGTCGTCGAGCATCGCGACGTCGTCCAGATAACGGACCTTGCGCCTGCGGCCGAACCCGCTGCCCCAGTACGACCAACCCTCGGCCGGGCTCATCAGGGTCGCCCCGCGCGCCCTGAGCATCCGGGCCAGGGCCAGGTGAACGGTGAGCAGGCCGGTGGGGTGCCCGGTGGCGATCAGGATCCTCGGATTCTCCCTGCCGAGCACTCCCGCGATCGCGTCGCCCATCTTCTCGACCGCCTCGATCGTACGGTCGGGGTCGATGGTGTCCTGGCCCTCCCGGTGCAGCGGATCGGCCACCACCCCGGCGGACTTGGCCATCAACTCCAGCACGTCCCGATAGGACCAGGCGCCGTCCACGGTCAGCCCGAACATGTAGTGCGGGTCACGGTTGGCCAGCGACCGGTAGTGGTCCAGGTTGTTCTCCCGGCTGGTCGCCACATCACCGGCGATCCGAGTCCGGACCAGGTGCTCACGAAGCTCGGCACGGGTCATCGGCGACGCTTCGCGTCGCGGCTCGGCCGCTCTTACCCGGCTCCTTCCCTCGTCACTCATCCGCTTCGCTCCTTCGTTCCTCAGTCCAGTCCCCGGCGCGGCCTCACGGGTAGTCCCTCAAGGCGGATCACTTGTCTCGTCCCTTGTGGCCTTCGGATCCATTCGTCGGCGCACCCTCGGGGGGTCGCCAACGGCCTCGTGCTTACGGGAGGGGGTCCAGGCCGTGGAAGGGGAAGACGGCTTTCCTTGTCGCCATGATGGCCCGATCGACCGGATCTGCTGGGTCATAACCTGCGGAGAAATCACGAAATTCCGGATTCCGACCATCGGTCAGCGTCAGGGGTGCCGACTGGTTGGTCCGTTCCTTGACGAACGTGCGCCATGCCTCGGGAGTGGCGGTCCTCGGGTCGAGCGGGTGGCCCGCCACCTCCGCGATCAGATGGGTCCACGCCCGGGGTACGACCTGCACCAGCTCGTACCCTCCGCCACCGGTCACGACCCATCGCCCGCCCGCGGTCTCGTGGGCCAGTTCGTGCAGCGCCGCGTACGCCGCGCGCTGGCCGTCCAGGCTGAGCATCAGGTTGGCCAGCGGGTCGAGGGCGTGACTGTCGCAGCCGTGCTGGGTGACCAGGATCTCGGGGGCGAACTCCCGCAGCAGCGGCGGGACCACCGCGTGGAAGGCCCGAAGCCAGTCGCCGTCGCCGCATCCGGCGGGTAGCGCCACGTTGACCGCGGTGCCCTCCGCGCCGCTCTCATTGGGGAAGCCCGTGCCTGGGAAGAGCGTGCGAGGGCTCTCGTGCAGGCTGATGGTGAGAACCCTGGGATCGTCGTAGAACATCGCCTGCACGCCGTCGCCGTGGTGCACGTCCACGTCCACGTAGGCGACCCTGGACGCGCCCTGGGCCAGCAGCCACGCGATCGCCACACCCGGGTCGTTGTAGACGCAGAACCCACTCGCCAGGGCGGGCATCGCGTGGTGCAGGCCACCCGCGACGTTGACCGCGTGCTCGACCTCGCCGGTCCACACCGCGCGGGCCGCGGCCAGGCTGGCCCCGGTGATCAGCGCGGACGCCTCGTGGACCCCGACGAAGGCGGGATTGTCCACGGTGCCGAGCCCGCAGGCCAGGTCGCGTCGCCCGGTGGCCGAGACCCGTTTGACGGCCTCGATGTAGTCACGCTTGTGAACGAGTGCCAGCTCGTCGTCGGTGGCGGGCGCGCATCCGCTCATCTCCACCAGGTCCAGCACGCCCAGTTCCCTGGCCAGCGCCATGGTCAGCTCGACCCGCACGGGCGCGAGCGGGTGCTCCGGGCCGAAATCGTAGGAGATGAGCGCATCGTCCCAGACAACCCGCACGGACCGGCTCATGCGCACTCCCTGTCTGGTCGCGACGCCGCGCGCCACGGCCCGATCTTCCTACTCCCGGCTCGACGTTACCGCACGTGTACGGAATGCGGTTTACGCACGCGTCTTGGAGGACGGGACGGTTTTCATCTGAGCGAAATATCCTAATTTATTGCTATTAACAGTCCCGGAGGCCGGGACACGACACCGCTGCCCGGAACACCGCCCCGAGCACCCTCCCACCTGGCCGGAGGCGGGGACGGCGTGGTCAGGTGGGATGCACCCGGCGCAGTCCCCGGACAGCGGGAACCAGGAGAAGCGAGACGCACCCGGCGACCGCCACGATCGAGGACACGGTCAGCAACTGCGGCGCACCCGTCACCCCGGCCACCGGACCGGCGAGCACCTGTCCGATCGGAATGAAGAGGGTCGAGCCGGCGACCTCGTAGGCGGTGACCCGGTTGAGCGCCTCCGCGGGCACCTGGGTCTGGACGCTGGTGGCCCACATGACCGACCAGAACGCCCATCCCGCGCCGCCGATCACATGCGCGGCCATGAGGATCCCCGGCGGCGACGCCAGAGCGATGGAGAGCGGCTCCAGGGCGAAGCCGAACAGACCGATCGCACCCGCCATCAACGGCCGCCCCGGGCGGACCCGCATGGCGATCAGGCCACCGACGACCGTGCCCGCGCCCGAGGCGGACATGACCAGGCCGTAGGCGGTCTCGCCGAACCGCTCGGTGATCAGCACCGAACCGAGCGGGAGCATCGGGCCGAACAGGGTGACGCCGAAGACCGCCCAGACCAGGATCACCGACCACATCCAGGTCCTGGACCGGAACTCCCGCCAGCCGCCGCGCAGGTCGCGCCAGATCGACCGCGCCACGGTCGGGAGGGCGACCGCGGGCAGGCGCAGGAGGAGCAGGCAGACCGCGCTGACGGCGAACCCCACGGCCTCGATCGCGAAGACGACGCCGACCCCCCGGAAGCCGACGATGGCACCGGCGACCCCCGGTCCGGCCAACATCATGATCGACTCGGAGACGCGCAGGGTGGCGTTGGCCCTCTGCACGTCCCTCGCCACCCGCGGGACCGTACTGGAGACCCCCGGCTGGTACATCGCGGCGGCGACACCGTTGATCGCGGAGATGACGAGGATCTGCCAGAGGTCCGGCCTGCCGGAGATGAAGAGCGCCGCGCTGATCCCCTGGGTCACCATCCGGACCGTGTCGGCGCCGATCATCATGCGGCGCGGCGTGAACCTGTCGGCGAACACCCCGCCGAACAGGATCAGCACCGCGAAGGGCGCCATCCAGGCGGCCAGCGCCAGCCCCACCCCGGTGGGACCGTAACCGAGCCCGCCCACCCCCACCGCCGTCGCGAACGGGACCATCGACGCGCCGAGCATGGAGATCGATCTGGCGGTGAAGAAGAGCAGGAAGCTCCGCGTCCAGACGGAGGCCCCGCCAGGCTCCCGCCGATCATCAGCCGATACGGCCTGCCCCACGATCGCCTCACTTCCCCGGAGTTCCGCAGGAAATGATGCCTTATATAGGAAAATTTCCTAACAAAGGGGCTAGGTCAGCCCTCGGCGAGTTGGCGTCCCCTGTCCCTGGCGGCCTCGATGGCGGCCAGGAAGGCGGCTCGGACGCTGTGCCGCTCCAGTTCGGCGATGGCGGCGATGGTGGTGCCCCCCGGCGAGGTGACCGCCTCGCGCAGTATCACCGGGTGCTCGCCCGAGTCACGGAGCATGATCGCCGCGCCGACGATCGACTGGGTGACCATGTCGAGGGCGGCAGCACGGGGCATGCCGAGCAGGATTCCGGCGTCGACCATGGCCTCGACGAGATAGAAGAAGTAGGCGGGACCGCTGCCCGACAGGGCCGTGGCCGCGTCCTGCTGCGCCTCGGGGATGCGCAGCACCTTGCCGACCGGGCTGAACAGGTCCTCGGCGCGCCTGAGGTGCTCCTCGGAGGCGTGCGCTCCCGCCGAGATCACGCTCATCGCCTCGTCGACCAGCACCGGCGTGTTGGACATGACCCGGACCACCGGGATCTCGGCGCCGAGCCGCGACTCGACGAACGAGGTCGTGATCCCCGCCGCCGCCGAGATGACCAGCCGGTCGGCCGGCAGGTGCGCCGCGATCTCGGCGAGCAGGGACCCCATGTCCTGCGGCTTGACCGCGAGGATGATCGTGTCGGCGCTCTTGGCGGCCTCGGCGTTGGACACCACCCGTATGCCGTACTGCTTCGTGAGGGCCTCGCCCCGCTCGGCACGTCGTGCCGTCGCCATCACGTCGCCCGGCTTGAACCCGGCTCTGAGCAGCCCGGACAGCAGGGCCTCCCCCATCTTGCCGGTTCCAAGAATCGCGATCATGTGAGCACCTCGAAATCGGGGATCGAAACTCCCCGCAGCCTATCGGCCCCCCTTCCCGGGAAATCATCCAGCGGCGCCGGGTAGTGGCGATGTATGTGGACGTACGCCATCGACATGAACCGCCGTGCACCACGGGCCGACCGCACCGCCCGCCCACAATGACCTCGTCACGTTTTCGGCGGTCACGGCCGAGGTACGGCGCGACATCAGGGTGTCCTGAACCTCCCAGGGCCCGGATCCGTCTTAGGGGTATGCGTATGATCGTGACCCCCATCCTGGCCGGAAGCCTCCTGTTGGCCCTGGGCTGCGGCACCGAACCCAGCGCCACCGCACCCTCGCAGCCGGTGAGCCGGAGCACCGCCCTTCCCGGCGGCCCCTCGGAGCCGGCGAGCCACACCGTGGCCCCCCGGGACGAGCCCACCGGCGGCGGCCCCAGACCGACGAGACCAGAGGGCCACACCGAGAATCCCCGCAAGGTCAGGTGGCTGAAGGCGACTCCGTCGAAGGACGGCCGGAGCCTGCGGATCACCTGGTGGTCCGGGGTGGAGCCGTGCAACGTGCTCGACCGGGTCACCGTACGAGAGACCGCCAAGCGGGTGACCGTCACCCTCTGGGAGGGCCCGAGCAGCAAGGCCCAGAACGTCGCCTGCATCGAGATCGCCATCCAGAAGGTGACGACGGTCAAGCTCAAGAAGCCGCTCGGCGCCCGCAAGGTGGTCGACGGCGCCCGCTGACGTGGCACTCTCCGGGGTTCGCGCGTCCTGAGCGGACCCCCGCGGGCGGTGACCGGGGGACCTCCGGTCATCGCCGGGAACGACCACGCGCGTTCCCTCGTCGGAGGGGATGAAGGATCCCGCCCGTTGCCCGGAAATCGGGAATGCTTCCGCGCGGTCGAAGGTTGAGTCCAATAGGCTCAAGTCGTTTGACAAACCTCACGCGAGGTTCCACTATGAGTGGCATCGACTCAACTTTGACTACAAGGACGTACTCATGGCACGTGCGGTAGGTATCGACCTGGGGACGACCAACTCCGTCGTCTCGATTCTTGAGGGCGGTGAGCCCACCGTCATCGCCAACGCCCAGGGTTCGCGGACCACGCCGTCCGTGGTCGCCTTCGCGAAGAACGGCGAGGTCCTCGTCGGGGAGGTCGCCAAGCGGCAGGCCGTCACCAACGTCGACCGGACGATTCGCTCGGTCAAGCGCGAGATGGGCACCAACTGGACCGTCGAGATCGACGGCAAGAAGTTCTCCCCGCAGCAGATCAGCGCCTTCGTCCTGCAGAAGCTCAAGCAGGACGCCGAAGCCTACCTGGGCGAGAAGATCACCGACGCGGTGATCACCGTTCCCGCCTACTTCAACGACGCTCAGCGTCAGGCCACCCAGGAAGCCGGCACCATCGCCGGCCTCAATGTGCTGCGCATCATCAACGAGCCCACCGCCGCGGCGCTCGCCTACGGCCTGGACAAGGACAAGGACGAGACCATCCTCGTCTTCGACCTCGGCGGCGGCACCTTCGACGTGTCCCTGCTCGACGTCGGCCAGGAGGACGGCCACGGCTTCGTCGAGGTCAAGGCCACCAGCGGCGACAACCACCTCGGTGGTGACGACTGGGACCAGCGCGTCGTCGACGAGCTCGCCACCCGGTTCAAGAACGCCCACGGCGTCGACCTGACCAAGGACAAGATGGCCCTCCAGCGCCTGCGTGAGGCCGCGGAGAAGGCCAAGATCGAGCTCTCCAGCCAGTCGGAGACCTCCATCAACCTGCCCTACATCACCGCCTCGGCCGAGGGCCCCCTCCACCTGGAGGAGAAGCTCACCCGCGCCGAGTTCCAGCGGCTCACCGCCGACCTGCTCGAGCGGTGCAAGGGCCCGTTCAACCAGGTCGTCAAGGACGCCGGCATCAAGGTCTCCGACATCGCCCACGTGGTGCTCGTCGGCGGCTCGACCCGCATGCCCGCCGTCGCCGACCTCGTCAAGGAGCTGACCGGCGGCAAGGAGCCCAACAAGGGCGTCAACCCGGACGAGGTCGTGGCCATCGGCGCCGCCCTCCAGGCCGGTGTGCTCAAGGGCGAGGTCAAGGACGTCCTGCTGCTCGACGTGACCCCGCTGAGCCTGGGCATCGAGACCAAGGGCGGGATCTTCACCAAGATCATCGAGCGTAACACCACGATCCCGACCAAGCGCTCCGAGGTCTTCACCACGGCCGAGGACAACCAGCCGTCGGTGCAGATCCAGGTCTACCAGGGCGAGCGCGAGATCGCGGCGTACAACAAGAAGCTGGCCACCTTCGAGCTGACCGGCATCGCCCCGGCGCCGCGCGGGATCCCGCAGATCGAGGTCACCTTCGACATCGACGCCAACGGCATCGTCAACGTCTCCGCCAAGGACCTCGGCACCGGCAAGGAGCAGACGATGACGATCACCGGCGGCTCCGCGCTGCCGAAGGACGACATCGAGCGCATGATGCGCGAGGCCGAGTCCTACGCCGACGAGGACAAGAAGCGCCGCGAAGAGGCCGAGACGCGCAACAACGCCGACTCGCTCGTCTACCAGACCGAGAAGTTCCTCGGCGAGAACGCCGAGAAGGTCCCGGACGACATCAAGAACGAGGTCAACGAGGCCGTCTCCGAGCTCAAGAAGGCTCTGGAGGGCACCGACTCGTCCGAGATCCGCGCCTCCGCGGAGAAGCTCGCCACGGTCAGCCAGAAGATGGGCTCCGCCATCTACGCTCAGTCGCAGGCCTCCGAGGCCCCGACCGGCGCCCCCGGGGCGGACGCCACCGCCGGGCAGAAGGCGGACGACGACGTGGTCGAGGCCGAGATCGTGGACGACGAGCCGAAGCGCGACAGCGGCACCAAGTGACGGCCGGAAAGTCGAGGGGAGCAGCAGCGTGAGCACGCGCGAGAACGGTTCCGAGGAGGAGCCGGTGATCCGCGACAACCGGAAGATAGACCCGGAGACGGGACAGGTTCGCGAGACGGCCCCGGCGGAGGCCACGGGTCAGGACGACAAGGAACAGGCCGACAGGTCGTCCTCGTCCTCCCTGGCATCGGACCTCGCCTCGATCGAGCTGGCCACCCAACTCGCCGAGCGCACCGCGGACCTACAGCGTCTTCAGGCCGAGTATTCCAACTATCGCAAGCGGGTCGAGCGGGACCGGGCCGTGGTCAAGGAGCAGGCGGTGGCCGGCGCGCTGACCGAACTGCTTCCTGTCCTCGACGACATCGGCCGGGCCCGCGACCACGGCGAGCTGACCGGCGGTTTCGCCAAGGTGAGCGAGTCGCTGGAGGCGGCCACGGGGAAGCTGGGGCTGAGCGCCTTCGGCACCAAGGGCGAACCGTTCGACCCGACGGTGCACGAGGCCCTGATGCACAGTTACTCCCCCGACGTCACAGAGCCGACCTGCGTGGAGATCCTGCAGCCCGGTTACCGGATCGGCGAGCGAGTGCTCCGCCCCGCGCGAGTCGCGGTGGCCGAGCCCGAAGAGCCCGCCGCGGACGACAACTGACCCCCCAAGATCCAATCTCTGAGAAGGAACGTGGATGAGCACCAAGGACTACTTGGAGAAGGACTACTACGCCGTCCTTGGTGTGCCCAAGACCGCCACGGCCGATGAGATCAAGAAGGCGTACCGGAAGTTGGCCAGGAAGTATCACCCTGACGCCAACCCCGGAAGCTCGGAGACCTCCGAGAGCACCGCCAAGTTCAAGGAGGTCTCCGAGGCCTACGACATCCTGTCCGACACCAAGCGCCGCAAGGAGTACGACGAGGCGCGGACGCTGTTCGGATCGGGTCTGGGCGGCTACGCCGGGGCCGGGGGGGCTCCGCGTACCGGCGCGGGTGGGTTCCCGTTCGACCTGGGAGACCTCTTCGGGGGCACCAACCAGCAGAGCGGTGCCGGGGAGCGCATCGGCGACATCTTCGGCGGCCTCTTCAACCGGGGTGGCGCGAGCCGCCCCGGCGGAACGTCGACCAGGGCACGGCGCGGCCAGGACATCGAGTCCGAGGTCTCGCTCTCCTTCTCCGAGGCGGTGGAGGGCACCACGGTCTCGCTCCGCCTGACCAGTTCCTCCGCGTGCACCGCGTGCGGGGGAACCGGCGCCAAGGCCGGCACCACCCCGCGGGTCTGCCCGACCTGCGAGGGCACCGGGGCGGCCAGCCGCAACCTCGGAAACTTCGCCTTCTCCGAGCCGTGCCGCGACTGCAAGGGCCGCGGCCTGCTGGTGGACGACCCGTGCCAGGTGTGTGAGGGGAGCGGGCGGGGCAAGAGCACCCGCACGATCCAGGCCCGCATCCCGGCGGGGGTCGGCGACGGCCAGCGCATCAAGATCAAGGCGAAGGGCGCCCCCGGGGAGAACGGCGGCCCCGCCGGTGACCTCTACGTCCAGATCCACGTCAAGCCGCACTCCGTGTTCGGCAGGACGGGTGAGAACCTGACGGTCACCGTCCCGGTCACCTTCACCGAGGCGGCGCTGGGGGCCGAGATCAAGGTGCCGATTCTCAAGGGAATGCCGGTCACGCTGCGCATCCCCGAGGGCACCCCGAACGGCCGCACCTTCCGGGTGCGCGGCAGGGGTGTGGCACGCAAGGACGGCACCAAGGGCGATCTGCTCGCCACGATCGAGGTTCTGGTGCCACAGCAGCTGGAGGACAAGGCGAGAGGGGCCCTTGAGGAGTTCCGCGACGCCACCTCGGGTGGTGACCCACGGGCGGACCTCATCGAACAGGCCAGAAGCGAGTAGCCATGGAAGCCAACTACTTCGATCTGTCGGATGACACACCCGTCTATGTGATCTCGGTGGCCGCCCAGCTGTCAGGTCTGCACCCGCAGACCCTTCGCCAGTACGACCGTCTCGGCCTGGTAAGCCCAGGCCGTACGGCGGGACGCGGACGCCTGTACTCCACCCGCGACATCATGATGCTCCGCGAGGTCCAGCGGCTCTCCCAGGAGGAGGGCATCAACCTCGCGGGCATCAAGCGAATCCTGGTCCTCGAGACGGAGGCCCTGCGCCTGCGTGACGAGAACCACCGTCTCCGCTCGGAGATGAACATGATCCGCGCCCTCATCCAGTACCAGCTGCCCCCCGCCTGAGAACTCCCGCCCGTGAGGTCGCGCCGGTGACTGGACCGAGGAAGTCGGGGCCGTGAGGAACGAACGACCCCGACCGACAAGGGAAGGAACCGGACCCCAGCGACCGAACCGCGACGCGCCAGCGTCGCCGGTGACTCGTGAGGTCGCGCCGGTGACTGGACCGACGAGGGAAGGAACCGGGCCCCAGCGACCGAACCGCGACGCGCCGACGTCGCCAATGGCCCGTGAGACCGCGCCGGTGACGGGGGAAGTCACCGGACCCAGTGGCCGAACCGCGACGCGCCGGCGTCGCCGGCAGCACCTCCTGAACCACACGAGGGAAGTCAATGGACTACAAGCTCACCCAGAAGAGTCAGGCGGCGGTCTCCTCCGCCATCCGGCGGGCAGCCGCGGAGGGCAACCCCGAGGTCGCCCCCGCTCATCTGTTCACCTCACTGCTCGCCCAGACCGGCGGCACCGCGGTGCCCCTGCTCGAAGCGGTGGGCGCCGACTGGAAGCAACTGCGGATCGAGGCCGAGAAGCAGCTCGCGGCCCTGCCGAAGGCACAGGGCGCCACGGTCAGCGCCCCGTCGAGCTCCCGGCAGCTGCTCACCGTGATGAACACGGCGGCCCAGCGGGCCCGTGGCCTTGAGGACGACTACGTCTCGACCGAGCACCTGCTGGTCGGTCTCGCCACGGACGGCGGCCCCATCGCCGAACTGCTCAAATCGCGCGGCGCGAGCCCGAACACGCTGCTCGACGCCTTCGAGAAGGTACGCGGGCACGCCAGGGTGACCAGCGAGACGCCCGAGGACACCTACCAGGCGCTGGAGAAGTACGGGATCGACCTGACCGAGCGGGCCCGGGCGGGCAAGCTCGACCCGGTGATCGGCCGCGACTCGGAGATCCGGCGCGTCGTCCAGGTGCTCAGCCGCCGCACCAAGAACAACCCGGTGCTCATCGGCGAGCCCGGCGTCGGAAAGACCGCCGTGGTGGAGGGGCTGGCCCAGCGGATCGTCGCGGGTGACGTGCCCTCCAGCCTGCGCGACAAGCGTCTGATCGCGCTCGACCTGGGCGCGATGGTCGCCGGCGCCAAGTACCGCGGCGAGTTCGAGGAGCGCCTCAAGGCGGTGCTCGGGGAGATCAAGGAGAGTGACGGCCAGGTTGTCACCTTCATCGACGAGCTGCACACCATGGTCGGCGCGGGCGCCGGCGAGGGCGCGATGGACGCGGGCAACATGCTCAAGCCCATGCTGGCCCGCGGCGAGCTGAGGATGATCGGCGCCACCACGCTGGACGAATACCGCGAGCGCATCGAGAAGGACCCCGCGCTGGAGCGGCGGTTCCAGCAGGTCTACGTGGGCGAGCCCACCGTCGAGGACACGATCGCCATCCTGCGCGGCCTCAAGGGGCGCTACGAGGCACACCACCAGGTCCAGATCGCCGACGGCGCGCTGGTGGCCGCCGCCGCACTCTCCGACCGCTACATCACCTCCCGCTTCCTGCCCGACAAGGCGATCGACCTCGTCGACGAGGCCGCCTCCCGGCTCCGCATGGAGATCGACTCCCGTCCCGTCGAGATCGACCAGCTCCAGCGGAACGTGGACCGGATGAAGATGGAGGAGCTGGCGCTCGCCAAGGAGACCGACGAGAGCAGCCTGCAGCGGCTGGAGCGGCTCCGCGGGGAACTCGCCGACCGCCAGGAGGAGCTCAACGCCCTGGTCGGCCGGTGGGAGCAGGAGAAGGCCGGGCTCAACCGGGTCGGTGACCTGAAGAAGCAGATCGACGAGGTGCGAAGCGCCGCCGAGCGCGCGCAGCGCGACGGCGACTTCGAGGCCGCCTCGCGGCTGATGTACGCCGAGGTGCCCAGCCTGGAGGCCAAGCTCGCCGAGGCCAGCAAGGCCGCCCAGCCCGAGAACCCGATGGTCAAGGAGGAGGTCGGCGCCGACGACATCGCCCAGGTCATCTCCTCGTGGACCGGCATCCCCGCGGGCCGGCTGCTCGAAGGCGAGACCGGCAAGCTGCTCCGCATGGAGGAGGAGCTCGGCAGGCGGCTGATCGGCCAGCGGCAGGCGGTCGAAGCGGTCTCCGACGCCGTACGGCGAGCGCGGGCCGGCATCTCCGACCCGGACCGGCCGACCGGCAGTTTCCTGTTCCTCGGCCCGACGGGCGTCGGCAAGACGGAGCTGGCCAAGGCGCTGGCGGACTTCCTGTTCGACGACGAGCGGGCGATGGTCCGCATCGACATGAGCGAGTACGGCGAGAAGCACAGCGTCTCGCGGCTGGTGGGCGCCCCGCCCGGTTACGTGGGCTACGAGGAGGGCGGCCAGCTCACCGAGGCCGTGCGGCGCAGGCCGTACACCGTGGTGCTGCTGGACGAGGTCGAGAAGGCGCACCCCGAGGTCTTCGACATCCTGCTCCAGGTGCTCGACGACGGGCGGCTCACCGACGGCCAGGGCCGGACCGTCGACTTCCGCAACGTGATCCTGATTCTCACCTCGAACATCGGCTCGCAGTTCCTCGTGGACCCGAGCATGACGAAGGAGGCTCAGCGGACCGCCGTGATGGCCGCGGTCAGGGGCTCGTTCAAACCCGAGTTCCTCAACCGGCTCGACGACGTGATCCAGTTCGACGCGCTCGGCACCGAGGAGCTCTCCCGGATCGTGGACCTGCAGGTGACCCACCTGGGCAGGCGCCTGGCGGACCGGCGGCTCACGCTGACGGTGACCCCGGCGGCACGCGACTGGCTGGCGCTGACCGGCTACGACCCGCTGTACGGCGCGCGTCCGCTCCGCCGCCTCGTCCAGTCCGCGATCGGCGACAAGCTGGCCAAGGAGGTGCTCTCCGGCGAGGTCCAGGACGGCGACGAGGTGCTGGTCGACCTCGACGAGGCGAGCGACTCCTTGAACATCGGCCCGGTAAGGGCTTGACCATCACCGGATGGGCCCCGGTAATGGCTCGACCACCATTGGGCTAAGCGCGCCCCTGGGCAAGACCCCCCTGTTACGTTCGGCAGTCATCGGATTACCGAACGCAACAGGGGGATGTGCATGTCGAACTCATCACGGAACATCAGGGGAATCCTCGCGGTGGCGCTGCTCACCGCAGGCGCCGGCTGGACCATGGTCTCTCCGGCCTCGGCGGAGGTCGCGCCCTGCCAGGAGCGCGAGGCCGCGGGGGCGCAGCAGGCGCCCGGGGCCATGGCGGCCGGCTGCGAGGAGGCCGGCGACGCCGGAACACCGGCGATCGCAGACGGTTCCGGGGCGTCGATGACCGCGAACACCGGCGAGACGCCGGTGACCGCGAACATCGGCGGGACGCCGGTCGCGACGGACGGCGCCGAGGCATCGGTGACCGCCGGCACCGGCGAGGTGCCGGTGACCGCGGAGCGGCTCGCACACGTCACCGACCTGCCGGATCTCTCCCAGGCCTCAGCGCTGGTCAGCTTCGCCGATGCCGGAGGCGTCGCCGCGGGCACCGGCTTCCACGCGCTGCCCTTCGGGCAGTCGAGCCTTCCCGGTCACGAGTGGACGAACTCCTGGGTGAGCATCGTGGCCGACGCACCGGACCTGCCCGGCCTGCCGGGGGCGCCGGGTGCTCCCAGCGACGGCATCAGCTGGCTGCGAGCCCCGGTGCCGCCGGCGCCCGAGCGACCCGCCGAAGCGGCGGTCACGCCGGACGACGCGCCGCTACCCCAGCCGGCCCAGGCGGACGCCGTCACCGAGGGCCTGCCGTCGGCCGAAACGCCGGTGGTGGAGCCTCCGGCCGCCGCACGCCCGGAGGCCCCCGCGGCGCCGGAGACTTCCGCGGCGCCGGACACCTCCGCGGGCGAGGCCGCCACGGCGGAGGGCGGCGCGGAGCCTTCCGTCCTCCCCGCCTTGGAGAGGGCGATCCCGGGCCTCAATGTGGGGTAACCACCGGATCGCGAACCACCACGGAGGAAGGGTCGTGTCCCAACGGGCACGGCCCTTTCCTGGTTTCAGGGCGGCCCGCCGTCAGCAGGAAGCGTCGAGGAGGGCGTCGAGCTCGTCTTCGGGGAGCCCGAGGTCGACGCGGATCCGGTAGCGGGTTCTGAGCAGGGCGATGTGTTCGCCACCGCCCTCCACCGCCTGGTGCGCCCCCTCGGTGGCCCACCGATGGGCCTCCCCGAGGTCTCCGTAGGCGACGAGCGTCTCGGCGACCGTGAGAGCGGTGGCCGCGGTGACCCCACCGACCGCGTGGATCGCCGCGATCACCTCTCTCGCCTCGTCCGGCTGTTCGAGCTCGAAAAGAGTGTCGGCGATCCCGGCCCGGGGATCGACGCTCACCTCGCCACCGTCGTCCACCGCTCGCTGGAAGCAGTCGAGGGCCCGAGCGGGCTGTCCGGCCTGCCGCCACTCCTCGGCGGCGAGCACGAGGATCGCCGCCCGCGACATGTCGCCGGACGCGTACGCCTCGACCAGGGCTTCGAGTCGCCGGGCCAGGGCTTCGTGATCGTCGGCCAGAAGTGCCTGCTCAAGCAATCGATCAAGTTGCTCACGTGTCACATGCGCCACATCGCGAGAGTACCGAGCGACGCTCGACCGCGTACGGCCAACGGCAGGTATTGGCCATATGACCTTGAGTAAACGAACGACTACGGTGCGCGTGTTTCTCCAGTAAAACGGGCATATGAGCGACGACTCCTGCTAGGGGAGCACATCATCGGGAGGAGCTGCGATGGGCATGTCCAGGCAGACGGCCTTCACCCTGATGCTTCTCCTGGCCTTCTCTGTGATCGTTCCGGGATCCGCCGGATATCTGTCGGTCAAGATGGAGGCGATCGACCAGGCCCACCAGGAGCTGCTCACCCTCGAGAGCAGGCTCCGTCATGAGAAGCTCGCCGCCCGGATCAAGAGGATGGAGCGGGTCCATCGGGCACGGCGTCTCCAACCGGTCACCCCCTCTGGCCGCGAGCCCCCCGAGCCCGTCCGGAGTTCCCGCGTCGAGTCCGGGACGCTGCCGCCCGGACCCGGCACGGTCGTAGCGGTGCCGATCGAGCCGGGCGCGGAGTGGTCACGCGAGAGCCGGCCGCGCGCGCAACGGCAGGATGTGCAGCGGCAGAGCCCCCAGAGACCGGGAACAGCCTGGCAGAACCCACAGGGGCCGGAAGCGCGGAGACCGACGGCACAGAGACGCGTTGAGACCGGGACGGCCGGGGCGGCAGGCATGGCCGGCGGGACCTTCGCGCAGGAGCGGTGGTCCCAGCTCGAACGCCGGGGGAGGGCCCGGCAGTATCGGGAACGACTCACCGACGCGGGGCCCGTGTCCGCCACGCCGGACTCGATCGGCGGCGGGAATCCGCGTGAGGGCACCGGCGAGCCTTTCGAAGAGAACCTTCTCCCCCAGCCCTCTCAGACCGAGACCCGGGCGAACTGACGGTTCAGATAGCCACGGATCAGGCGCTTGGCCTCGGCCACGATCTCCGGGGCGCCGTTCGGATCACGACGGAACGCCAGCTTGAGCACCGCGTCTCCGGCCTCCACCGCGACCAGGATGGCCAGGTCGAACTCCTCGCTGTCGGCCAGGCCGTACTCCTGCAGGAGGAGGCCGCGCAGCCGTCCGGCGATCACCGTGTTGTTCTCAGAACCGGCGTCGAGCAGGTTGAGGTCGACCACGTCGCCGAAGTGCAGGGACCGGAAACCCGGCACGGTCCTGTGCATCTCCACGTACTCATCGATGATCGCGTCGACCGCGTCCCACCAGCCCGCGTAGTCCTCCGACAGGAAGCGTCTCCCGATCCGGGAGACGAACCCTTCGATGTGGCGCCGGGTCACCGCCTGGGCGATGGCCCGCTTGTCGGGAAAGAACTGGTAGACCGAGCCGATCGCGACCCCCGCGCGCTCGGCGATCCGCGTGGTGGAAAGCGCGTCGTAGCCGATCTCGTCCAGCAGGTCGGCGCACGCGTCGAGCATTCGCTCCACGCGCCGTGCGCTCCGTCGCTGGGTGGGCTGACGCCGCAGCTGGGCTTCGCAGGGATCCTCGGCAGGCACGATGGACACCCCACCATCTTGCCCGCCGAACGCCGTCAGGTCAGTGCTTATTCGCCAATCGCGAGATTTCGCCGCCGGCCAGCCGTGCCAGCCGGCGCACGGCCGCCGGGGAGATCCGCGAGAGCGCGTAACCGATTTTGCCCTCCGCGTTCACGGCGACGACGGGCAGGTCACGGTGGACCGCGCGCAGGATGTGCGCGGCCACCCGCTCGGGCGGGTACCCGCGCGCGGCCAGCGCCCTCCCCGCGGGCTTGCCGGTGCCCTCGGCGAGCTCGCCGACGTACGTGGCGTTCCGCGCGATCGCGGTGGAGACGAACCCGGGACAGATCGCGGTGACCCCGATCCCCTGCCCGGCGAGCTCCGCGCGCAGGCAGTCGCTGAGCATCTTCACCGCCGCCTTCGACGTCGAGTACGCGGGCAGCAGCCGGCTGGGCAGGAAGGCGGCGAGCGAGGCCACGTTCACGATGTGACCGCCCTGGCCGCGCTCGGCCATCTGGGCGGCGAACAGGCGGCAGCCGTGGATGACGCCCCACAGGTTCACGTCCAGGGTCCGCCGCCAGTCGTCGACCGAGTGGGCGAGGAACGGGCCGGCCACCGCGATTCCCGCGTTGTTGACCACGATGTCGGGCACGCCGTACCGGTCTCTGACCGTCCGCGCGAACTCCTCCATCCCGGTGGCGTCCGCGACGTCCACCTGCTGGGCGTGCGCCGTGCCCCCACCCGCGACGATGCCCCGCACGGTGCGGTCGGCCGCGCCGAGATCGATGTCCGCGCAGATCACCTCGGCGCCGTGCGCGGCGAAGGCGCGGGCCGTGGCCCGCCCGATCCCGCTGCCCGCACCGGTGACGACCACCAGCCGGTCGTCGTAGGGCCCACGTCTGCCGGGCCGGTCCCCGCGCAGTTCCCTGGAGGGCGGTGCCCCCTCGACGTGCTCGGCGAACTCGGCGATCATGCGGGCGAGCACCCGGGGATGGCTGCGCTGCGCCCAGTGACCCGCGGGTATGCGGCGGTGCCACAGTTTTGGCACCCACAGGCGCGTCGAGGCGAGCAGCGCGGAGGAGACGAACGGATCCCTCGTGGTCTCGATGAGCTGGACGGGTGTCCGGGAGACGGGCTCGGCGGGCGTCCCCCGGCGGGTCAGCATGTTGGCCCGGTAGAGGCCGAGGCCGTTCAGTCCGTCCCTGACGAGCGTGTCCGCGGGGTGTCCCGGGCGTCCGGCCGCCCGCACGGACCTTCTCATCACGCGCGGCAGCACGGCGCGCAGGACGAGTTCGGGGATGACGGGAATCTGGAAGGCGCCGATGTACCAGGAGCGCAGGAGCTGCCCGGCGACCTCGCGCGGACGGCCGTGCCGTACGAAGTGGGCCGCCTGGTCCAGGTGTGGGCCGCCGACGGAGGTGAAGGAGAGGATCCGCTCCTCGATTCCCGGCCTGCCGATCAGCCTCCAGCCCTGGATGGAACCCCAGTCGTGCCCGACGAGGTGCACTCCCGGCTTGCCCACCGTGTCCAGGACCGCGGTCATGTCGGCGGCCAGGTGGTCGTAGTCGTAGCCCTCGGTGGCACGCGGGGCGCCGGAGAGCCCGGCACCGCGGACGTCGTAGCGGACCACGTGGAAGCGGTCCTCCAGCAGCGAGGCGACCTCGTCCCAGACCCGGTGGGTGTCCGGGTAGCCATGGACCAGCAGGACCGTGGGGGCGGCGGGGTCACCCTGCTCGAACAGTGCCAGCCGCACGTCGCCGGACTCGACCCACCGCACCACGACCTCCGGTTGGACAGATTGTCCAAGACAGTAGTCGAACAGAACGGGACCCTGCCAGGCCGTTTCCCGCGGCCGGCCGCGCGCGACCAAGGACGATCGCCGAAGGCGACGCGGCGCGGGGAGGGCAGGGCCGGCCAGGTCAGCCGGACTGACCGGGTCTGGCGGCCAGTCCGGTGCAGTCGCGCAGCGCCTTCCAGTTCGCGATGGCCTGCTGCCTTCCGAGCCCGGTGATCGGGACCGGCACCCCGCCCTGGATGCTGGCCGGGGTCCACTGGTCCTTGAGCACCCTGCGGCCGTTGATCGTCAGGGTGAGCACACCGGTCCTGCCGGTCTCCGGGCCCCAGTTGTAGAAGACGAAGTTACCCATGCCGTAGTTGACGTAGCTGTTCTTCAGGTAGCCGCCGCCGAGCAGGATGTGCGCGTGGCCGCCCACGATGACATCCGCCCCGGCCGCGACCAGCTTGGGCGCCAGGCCCCGCTGCGCCTCGTTGGGGCACTTCTGCAGTTCGGTGCCCCAGTGCAGGTGGACGATCACGGTGTCGGAGTTCTTGCGGGCCCTGCGCACCTCCTGGATCAACCGCGCCTCGTTCTTGGCCGAGGCGAGGCCGGCCTTGTCGCCGGAGGCGGTCCACGCCCCGACGAACTCCGCGTCCAGCACCTGGGTGGCGCCGATGATGGCGACGCGGTTGCCGTTCACGGTGGTCCGCCACGGCCGATAGGCCTCGGCCTCGTTCCTGCCCACGCCCACAACGGGGAACTTGGCGCGTTTTATGGCGGCGAGGGAGTCGGTCAATCCGCTCTGCATGTAGTCCATGCCGTGGTTGTTCGCCAGGGACGCCACGTCCACCCCTGACGCCTTCAGCGCGGTCAGCGCGGCCGCCGGAGCACGGAAGGTGTACTGCTTGCCCGGTGCGGGGGTGCCACCGGTGGTGATCGCGGTCTCCAGGTTGACCATCGCCAGGTCGGAGCGACTGAGCACCTTGGCGATCGGGCCGAGCGCGGTCTTCGGATTGGCGTTCAGACGGGTCCGCAACACGCCCTCGAAGTGCACGTCGCCACCAAAGGAGATGGTGTACGGCTTGCGTTCGGGGGTAGGGGTGGGCTCCGTCTGGGGGGTCGGCTTCTCCTCGACGTCGGCGAGTGCGCCGGGGGTGACCGACTCGGCCGTGGAACAGGCCGCGAGGAGCACGGCTGAGGCGGTGATCGTGGCGGCCAGGGCAAGACGTCGGGCGGTGCTGTACGTGTCCATCGGTATCCGAGGATGCCATCTCGCCCGCGATGTGTGGCACAACTCGCCCTACGGGATTCGATTCCACAAAACTTGACTAAGTTGCTTATTTGAATAATTCAAGTTTAGAACGTACCGCCTCGTCCATGGAGGATGCGGACCGGATTCGGCAGGCGGGCCTTCGGGTGACCGCGGCCCGGCCGGCGATCATGCAGAGCGTACGGGAGGGCGACCACCTCGACGTGGACGCCGTCTGTCACGGCGTGCGCGGCCGGATCGCCCAGGTCTCCCCGCGGGGCGTCGTCCAGGGCCTGGGCGTCGCAGTCGCCCCTCTCCCCGTACGGCTTTTCCCCGGCCCTCCCGGAGAGACACGCGAAAGGGGCCTGACCGCCGTTGGACAAGCCCCCGTCCGAGGTGCGGAACCGTTCAGAAGTCGAACTTCCCACCTTTCACCCCACCGACGAACGCGGCCCATCCGGCATGGCCGAAAACGAGCACCGGTCCTTCCCGGTCCTTGCTGTCGCGCACACCCACTTCGCGTCCGGAGAGCCGTGCCACCTCCACACAGTTACCGTTGAGGGAACTGTGGCTGCTCTTCTTCCAGATCAACGCATCACCCGATTCCATGCCCGTCCTCTCACCTGACAGCACCAATGCCAGAATTTCACCGAGAAGACCGGGAAAGACAAGACCCTTATCTGGAATAGTCGGCTAACCGGCGGGTTTATCGGGTCAGGTCCCATACCGGGGGACCGGCGACGGCGGAGCCCACGGTTCTCCCCGCCGTCAGGAACACGAGCACGCTTCGCAGCGGTCTTGATCGACCGACCGACACGTCACCCGTGTCGATGAGAGCCTTCCCTCATGTCCGTGTCGGCCGGCGACACGCCGGGACGGCGGACTCCGCCGACGACGCGGCCGATCGAAACGAAGGGCGCCCATCTCCGCTCTCGCGGCGAAAGGCGCCCGGGGAGACGGCCCGCGACCGGCGAGCCGTCTTCGATCCTCAGAGACGCAATCCGTCTTTCTTGATCGCGCCGATGAAGATTCCCCACTCCTCGCGGGTGAAGACCAGGACCGGCCCTGACCGTTCCTTGCTGTCCCGGACCCCCGTGCGGCCTCCGTCCAGCACCGCCACCTCGACACAGTTCCCGTTCACGGAACTCAGCGAGCTTTTCTTCCACTCGGCGGCGCCGATATGTTTCTTGTTCATTTGTCTTCCAATATGTGCATAGCGGCCTGCCGCTATCTTTTCCAGTACTCCGTTGTGTTTCTCATCAGTTCCTGTGACGCCGTCTCGTCCAGAGCCCTTTCCATCAGGTGGCCGAAGGCCCGTTCGTACCCGTAGACCATTTCCGCGTCCTCTATGAACCGTCCACCGAACAAGGACTCCAGGTAGACGACATCGGGGAAGTCGGAGAACGTCAGGTGCACGAAGGTGCCCGTGGACACCGGCGGCGGAACGTCCTGGGGCAGGATCCGTATCTCCACGTGCGGCAACCGGGAGATCTCGATCAGATGCAGGAGCTGGTCTCGCATGACCCGGGCGTCGCCGTACTGGTTCTTCAGCACGGACTCGTGGAAGACGCTTATGTGCGTCAGCGGTCGCGGCGCGTGCAGCAGGGTGTGCTGGCGCATCATCCGGATCTCCGCGCGATCCTGAAACCAGCTCGACGGTAGCTGGCTGGCGTGTTGACCCGCCGCGAGGAGCTCCCGGGCGTACTCCTTCGTCTGGAGAAGTCCGGGCACGACCTGGGGTTCCCAGTCTCGCGTCATGGTGGCCTCCGCCTCCATCCCGATGAGCGTGATGTAGTCCTCGGGGACGGAACTTCGATATCGCTCCCACCACCCCTTCCGGGCGGCGTCGTGTCGCAACGCGACCAGAGCCTCCCGCAGGTGCCCGTCGACCCCGTAGAGCCCGCAGAGCGCCTCGACGTCCTCCTCCTTGGCCAGTGTCTTGGCGGTCTCGATGCGACTGACCTTGGCGGTCGACCAGCCAAGACGGTCGGACACCTCGTCACCGGTCATGTTCAGGCCTTCACGGAGCCGACGAAGCTCCATGCCCAGCCGACGCCGGCGGAGCGCTGGACTACCACGTTCCGGCATCACGACCTCCTCGCCATGACGGGCGGGTGGACGTCATGGCCTCAACAGGAACCAGACGAATGGTAGTGCAAATTACACTGTAGTTTGCAGTGTATTCGGAGAAGTTTATTGCTTTTTTCCTTACGGCAAGTCTTGCAGGGAAATCTCTGCTGAGCGACTATCAGAACAGGAAGGTTCCCGGAAGATCGGGGAATCCACCGGTGATCATCCGGGGGTGTCTTCGAGGGCCTCCGTGAATCGCGCGCGGGGCGAAACGGGCGCGCACCTGATCGGCGACGGCGCCGTCTCCAGCACGACGGAGTTGAACCGGGGAGGCCAGCAGGGGAAGCGGAGGAGATCGGCCGGCGACGGCCCAGAGTCGCACGCGTCAGAGGGCGCCCGATCGGGCGCAAAAAAGCACCGGGCCGGCGGCCACCGACCCGGTTGGCACAAGAACTCCACGTTGAAACCACGAAGGGAGTCTCCTATGTCCTTCCACCGTACCAAGGGACTCTGCGGAATCAAGACCCTCCTCCTCGATCTGATCTACATCACCGACCGGGAGCTCTGCATGGACCAGGACGAGTGGGCCCACCGGCTCGGCTGGACCGTGACCAGAACCGGTTTCGTGAGCAGGCACTACCGCGAGCCCCGGTTCGACCTCCTCAAGGCCGAGCGGACCGCCGCTCCCGCCCTCGCCCTGGCGCCCGTCCCCGACAAGAGGGCGGACGGCGATGTCGCGGCGTAACCTCCGCGACAACCGCTACGGTCGTCCCGACGGCCGGCCCCCAGGCCGGACGAGCCTCCTCGTCCGGCTGTGGCGCTGGCGGACGGAGATCGTCCTGCTCGCCGCCGTCTCGACCGTCCTGGCCGCGGCGGCTCTCTCCTTCAGGCAGGGCCACTGGTGGCCATCCGCCCTGCTGGCCTGCACCTCCGGCGTCCCCGCCGCCTCCCGCTCCGGGCGCAGGTGGGTGCGGACGCACGCGTGGTGCCTGATCTCCCGGCACCGCCTGCAGAGGACATGCGTGGAGATCGGGATACACACCCGCTCGGGACGGCTCCCGCTGGTGCTGTGGATCACTCCTTCCGCCGCCGGGGAGAGGGCGCTGATCCTCGCCAGGGCCGGGATCTGTGCCGAGGACTTCGATGCGTTCTCGGCCGAGATCGCGGCGGCGTGCTACGCCCGCGACACCGTGGTCCTTCGGCACCGCAGATGGGCGCACCTGCTGACCGTCGAGATCATCCGCAGGGACGAGTTCACCGGCCCGCCGCCGGGCCTCGACCGGTTGTACGGGTGGACGGACTGGGTCGACCCACGGGTCCACCGGGCCGTGCTGGAGGAGTCCGGTACCCGCTCCGCCGCCGACCTGCCTCCCGGACCGCACGAACCCGCCGACCATCGGCAACGGGCCGCGTGATCCTCCGGTCCACCGGAAGCGGACCGCGGGACACAACGGGCTACAACGGGCCGTAGCGGTCCGTAGCGGGCCACCTGGGTTCCACCGGCCGTCCCGTCCTCCTGGCGGCACCGAAGCCCCCGAGTTCGCCCTCGGGGGCTTCCCCTCGCCCCGCCCTACGGCCATGATGAGTTCACTTGCCGAACTCAGGAGTGCCGATGAGAACAGCGCACCGGACCTGTCCCCTCTGCGAGGCCGTCTGCGGCCTCCGGCTCACCCTCGACGACACCGGGCACGTCACCTCGGTCAAGGGCGACCCGGACGACCCGTTCTCCAGGGGGTTCATCTGCCCCAAGGGGGCGAGCCTGGGCCGCCTCGACGAGGACCCGGACCGGCTGGGCGTCCCGATGATCCGGACGGGCGAGGCGTGGCGCGAGGCCTCCTGGGACGAGGCGTTCCGCACGGTCGAGGAGGGCCTGAAGGGCGTGATCGACGCACACGGCCGCCGGTCTCTGGCCGTCTACGTCGGCAACCCGTCCGCCCACTCCATGGCGGGCGCCCTGTACGGCACCCCTCTGATCCGCGCCCTCGGCACCCGCAACGTCTTCTCCGCGAGCACCGCGGACCAGATGCCCAAGCACGTCTCCTGCGGCCTGATGCTCGGCGACCCGCTGGCCATCGCGGTGCCCGACCTGGACCGCACCGACTACCTGCTGATGCTCGGCGCCAACCCGCTGGAGTCCAACGGCTCGCTCTGCACCGCCCCCGACTTCCCCGGCCGTCTCAAGGCGCTGCGCGGGCGCGGGGGCAGGCTCGTGGTCGTCGACCCGCGCCGCACCCGCACCGCCGCTCTGGCCGACGAGCACCTGTTCGTGCGGCCGGGCACCGACGCCTACCTGCTGTTCGGCATCGTCCGCACCCTCTTCGCCGAGGATCTGACCTCGGTGGGCGTCGAGGTCAACGGGCTGGACGAGGTCAGGCGGCTGGCGGAGGACTTCACCCCGGAGACCGTGGCCCCGATCTGCGGGGTGCCCGCCGCGGAGATCGTACGGCTGGCGCGCGAGCTGGCCGCGGCCCCGACCGCCGCCGTCTACGCCCGGATCGGCACCTGCACCGTCGAGTTCGGCACCGTCACGCAGTGGCTGGTCGACGTCGTCAACATCCTGACCGGCAACTTCGACCGCCCCGGCGGGGTCATGTTCGCGAAAACCGCAGTGGAGAACGGCCGCAGGAGCAAGCCGTACACCACGGGACGCTGGCACAGCCGCGTCCGCGGGCTGCCGGAGGCGAACGGTGAGCTCCCGGTGGCCACCCTCGCGGACGAGATCGAGACACCGGGCGAGGGGCAGGTCAGGGGGCTGGTCATGGTGGCCGGCAACCCGGTGCTGTCGGCGCCGGGCGGTCCCCGGCTGGACGCGGCCTTCCGCGACCTGGAGTTCATGGTCTGCGTGGACCCGTACCTGAACGAGACCACCAGGCACGCGAACGTCATCCTGCCGCCGCCCCGGGTGATGCAGTCGCCGCACTACGACCTGTCGCTGCTGTTCGTCGCGGTCCGCAACTACGCGAGGTTCTCCCCGCCGGTCCTGCCGCTGGAGCCGGGACGTCCCTCCGAGGCCGAGATCATGGCACGGCTGACGATGATCGCCTCTGGGCAGGGGGCGGGCGCCGACCCGGCCCTGCTCGACGAGCTGATCCTCGACCAGATGCTCCGCAAGGCGGTCGAGACGCCCGGCTCACCGATGGAGGGCGGGGACCCGGCCGAGCTGCGTGCCTCGCTGGACGGCGGCAGCGGAGCCGAGATGCGGCTGGACGCCATGCTCAGGCTCGGCCCCTACGGGCTCTCCCTGGCCACGCTCCTGGCGAATCCGCACGGCATCGACCTGGGCGCGCTGGAACCTCGGCTGACGGAGATCGTCCGTACCGCCTCCGGGCGGGTGGAGCTGGCCCCGCCGCGGCTGGTCGAGGACGTCGCGCGGCTGCGCGGGCGGCTGACCGTGCCCCCCGCGGAGATCGTGCTGATCGGCCGGCGCCACCTGCGCTCCAACAACAGCTGGCTGCACAACGTGGGCCCGCTGGTCGGCGGGACCAACCGGTGCACCCTGCAGATCAATCCGGACGACGTGAGCAGGTTCGGGCTGGGCGAGCACGCGGTGGTCCGTTCGGCGGCCGGCGAGCTGGTCGTACCGCTGGAGCCGACCGACACGATCATGCCGGGGGTGGTGAGCCTGCCCCACGGATGGGGACACGCGGGCACCTCGCAGCTGGTGGCCGCCAAGCACGCGGGGGTCAACGTGAACGCGCTGACAGACGATTCCATCGTGGACGTACCCTCGGGAAACGCCGTGTTCAACGGGGTTCCCGTCACACTCGGTCGGGCATGATCCCATGATCGCTCGGAAAAGGGGGATCGACGCGCATTAGGCTTGCGCGCGTGACCACCCCTTTAGCACAGGACCGTCTACACGCTCAGCTCACCTTCGCCATGGAGATCGACAAGCTCAGACGCATCGTCCGCCGCAACACCCTCATGGACGGGTCGCGGCGGGAGAACGACGCCGAGCATTCCTGGTACGTGGGCATGCTGGCGATGGTCTTGGCCGAACACGCGCCACCGGGCACCGACCTCGACAGGGTCGTCGCGATGCTGCTCGTCCACGACATCGTCGAGATCGACGCGGGAGACACCTTCATCTACGACGCCTCCGCCGTCGAGGCCCAGTTGGGCATCGAGCGCAAGGCCGCCGACCGGATCTTCGGGCTGCTCCCGGACGACCAGGCCGCGCGGTTGCGCGACCTCTGGGACGAGTTCGAGGAGCGCAGGACTCCCGAGGCCAAGTTCGCCAAGGCCCTCGACCGGATCGCGCCCATCATGGCCAATCACCACAATGAGGGCGGTACCTGGTCGCTCTACAAGGTGACGGCGGAACAGGTGCTGGAGAAGGTGAAAATCATCGAGGAGGGGTCGGCGACGCTGGGCGCCTACGCCACCGAGATCATCGCTCTCTCTGTCAGCCGAGGACATTTGGCGCGTGCATAACCCCGTTCCCGGGTAGGTCCCTATGGGTCGAGAGGGGGGCGATAGTGAAGGAAAGCGTCAAAACAGGGCGCCGAACTTTTAAGCGTCTGGTGCCCGGGGTCGAGTTCACCGAGCGGATCGAGCGGTCGCCCAGGGCCGATCGGCCGATCCGCATACTCGCCAAGGCCGTACGCCGAAGGATCGGCCCCGGCCTGCTCCGTGACCTGCTGCACGGGGTACCGCTCGGCAAACCGCTCCATCCACCGCTCGCCAACCTCAGCCTGGGCCTCTGGGCGGCGACCGCGGTGCTCGACGTGACCCGCTCGGATCCACGCGCGTCGCAACTGCTGGTCGCGGGCGGACTCGCCACCGCCACCCCGGCGGTGGCCGCGGGCATCGTCGACTGGTCCGCGCTCCACCGCGAGCAGCAGCGGGTGGGGTTCGTGCACGCGATCGCCAACCTGGCCTCCCTCGGGCTCTACGCCGGATCGCTGGTGTTCCGGATGACCGGGCGCGACCGGACCGGTCGGCTGCTGTCGTTCGTCGGGCTGGGTGCCGCGAGCATGGGCGGCTACCTCGGCGGCCACCTCGCCTACCGGCAGGCGGCCGGGTCCAACCACGCCGAGTCCGTCGCCCACCTGGTCCCGCTGGGCTGGCACGACCTGTGCGAGATCGGCGATCTGCCCGACGGACGTCCGGTGACGCGGCGGCTCGGCTACATCGACCTGTTCGTGCTCCGGGTCGGGGGCAGCGTCACGGTCCTCGCCGACCAGTGCGCCCACCTGGCCGGGCCGCTCCACCAGGGGCGCCTGATCTCCGAGGAGGGCACCGCCTGCGTGGTCTGCCCGTGGCACGGAAGCACCTTCAGACTTTCCGACGGTGCCGTCGTACACGGCCCGGCCACCGCCCCCCAGCCGTCCTTCGAGACCCGGATCCGCCGCGACGGCGTGCTCCAGGTCCGTCCCGCCCAGGTATGACGGACCACCTCACCCGGGCGCGACGCCGGCCTGTTCGGATTAAGCGGACTTGCCGTCGGCGGGGTGTTCCACCAGGGCGAGGATCCGGCTGGACATGAACCGGGCGGTGCGCACGGCCGTTCCGCTCCGGGTGACCTCGCTCACCTCGACGACACCGCCGCGTGCGTTGGCCACCTCAACCCGGCGTCCTGCTCTGGTGGCGCTGACCTCGTAGGTACGGGAACTGTCTCCTGCGTCGATGACAACCTCGACCTTGTCACCTTTCATACCTAATTGGTACCCACTAGTAGGCAGGTTCACCCGTACACCAGTTTGACTATCGCCACCACACCGATGCAGACGATGAACCAGCGCAACACCGGAGCGGGCAGCTTCCTGCCGATCTTCGCCCCGAGGAAACCGCCGATCGCGGCGCCCAGCGCGACCATCAGCACCGCCAGCCAGTCGATCTCCGCGATCAGGATGAACAGCGCCGCGGCGGACATGTTGATCAGCAGCGAGAGCACGTTCTTGGCCGCGTTGATCCGTTGCAGGCCGTCGTCGAGGAAACTGCCGAGCAACCCGATGAGCAGCACGCCCTGCGCGGCGCCGAAGTAGCCGCCGTAGATGCCGCAGGCGAAGACACCGACCCAGAGCCAGGGGCCACCGTGCGGCTGGGCGTGCTCCCGCCGGGCGCTCAACCACCTGTTGAGTCTCGGCTGGGCGATCACCAGCACGCACGCCACGCCGATCAGGACGGGTACCACGATGTTGAACGTCTCCGCGGGGAGATAGAGCAGGAGCACCCCGCCGATCACCGCACTGACGATCGTCGGAATTCCCAGCCGGATCAGCCGCTGGCGCTGCCCCTTCAACTCCGCCCGGTAGCCGAGCGCGCCGGTCAGCGAGCCCGGGACCAGGCCGACACTGTTGCAGACGTTGGCGACGACCGGCGGCATCCCCAGCGCGACCATGGTCGGAAACGTGATCAGAGATCCGGAGCCGACAACGGCGTTGATGCCTCCGGCTCCGATACCGGCCACGAAGATCGCGGCCGCCTCCCACGGTGTCATGAACTCCCCTTCGCTGGTGAGGCTCGCGCCCATGACGAGGTGCACGGCACTTACCGGATGCTAGGAGGAGCCCGGCAGCCGTCTCGCAGCAGGGGTATGCTTTACCGGTTTTTGGACAACCGAAATAGGTTCAGAACTGGTGCGCCCGCGCGTACCACCGGCCGTCCCGCCCCTGATCCAGGCTGAGCGGGACGCTGAAGGTGTGCGACAGGTTCTCCGCCGTCATCACCTGCTCGATCGGCCCCTGGGCCACCACGGAGCCGTGCCGGAGCAGCAGCGCGTGGGTGAACCCGCTGGGCACCTCCTCCACGTGGTGGGTGACCAGCACCATGGTCGGCGCCTTCGGATCGTGCGCGAACGTCGCCAGGCGGCGGACCAGGTCCTCACGCCCGCCCAGGTCCAGGCCGGCGGCGGGCTCGTCCAGCAGCAGCAGCTCCGGGTTCGGCATGAGCGCGCGGGCGATCTGGACCCGCTTGCGCTCTCCCTCGGACAACGTGTTGAACCGGCGCCGGATCAGGTGGGCGCATCCGAACTGGTCGATCAGCTCGACGGCACGCGTGACGTCGTGGGAGTCGTACTCCTCCGTCCAGCGGCCGAGGATGGCGTACGAGGCCGTGAGCACCAGGTCGATGACCTTCTCCTCCGGCGGCACCTTCTCCGCCAGCGAGGCGCTCGCGAGCCCGATGCGGGGCCGCAGTTCGAAGACGTCGCTCTGGCCGAGCCGCTCGCCCAGAATCTCCACGATGCCCTCGGTGGGGAACAGCATCGCCCCGACCACCTGCAGCAACGTCGTCTTCCCCGCGCCGTTGGGACCGATGACGACCCACCGCTCGTCCTCGTGAACGGTCCAGTCGATCTCCCGCAGCAGGGCCGCCCCGTCCCTGCGGACGGTGACGTCCTGTAGCCGAAGCACCTGACCGCCCATCCCCTACGCCTCCTTGTGAATCGCTGGAACAAAACCTATTGCAGGGTGAGCGCATATCGTGGATCGGTGCACCCTGATTCACCGATCTCGGCCACCCTGGTCTGCTGGGGCAACGCCTGGCTTGCCGGACAGGTCGGCCTCGACGAGGCCGCCGACCGCGTGGAACGACAGGCCGGCCCCCAACTCGTCGCCGCGGAAAGCGGCGACCTTCCCCTCCGCGGGTTCCTCGCCGACCTGCGGATCGAGGGTATGAAGTCGCTGCGACTGGCCCTGCCCGTCCCGGGCGACCCGCTCGGACTCACCGGACCGCCCCCCTTCAACTCCGCGGCCATCGAGGCCGGACAGGCGGCGACAGCCGTGCTCGGTGACAGATGCCTTGGCCTGGTCCCGGTAAAGGACCACCGCGGGTCATCGTACGCCGGGGTTCGCTGGAGCGTGCTGGAGGCCCGGGCCGTGGCACCTGATCTGCCCTCTCTCGCCGAGGCGGAGCACGAGCTGACCCGCGCGATGCGCGTGGCCACCGACGCCCTGCTCGGCGTGGAGGGTCCGGCCCAGGGCCACCGGCAGCTGAGAGTCGTCGATGACGGCCTGGCTCCCGGCTACCCCGCCCGCGCCCATCGGGTCGCCGCCCTGGCCGCCCGTCTCTCCGCGGTGCTCCGCATAGCCGACGAGCGGGGGCTCACCTCGGGCCAGCTCGCCGTACGCGCCGAGGCCCTGCGTGAGCTCGATCGCGCGGTGCGCCGGGCCCGGGTGGTCGCCCACCACGCCATCACCGAGCTGGTCTGAGGACCTGCTCCGAGGGCCTGTCACGGGACGGGTCACCGGCCGGAGGTCAGCTTCCAGAGCTTGACGGTGCGATCCTTGCCCGCCGAGACGGCCACCATGCGGTCGTCGACGGTCATGACGGCGACCGAGTAGACCCCGCCCTTGTGTGCCTTGATCGCCTTGCCCAGGGGTTTGCCCTCGGCCGGGTCCCAGAGCCGGACGGTCCCGTCCGTGCTGCCCGACACCAGCACGGTGCGCCCGTCCACCGTGCCGAACGCCAGGGAGTAGACGTTGCCTCCGTGACCCTTGAGCGGCTTGCCGATGGTCTTGGAGGTCTTCGGGTCCCAGATCCTGATCTTCTTGTCCTTGCCGCCCGAGGCGATCACGGTGCGGTCGCCCAGCTTGCCGAAGGCCACCGAGAAGACCCGCCCGCTGTGCCCCCGGTAGACCTTGCCGTACCGCTTCCTGGTGACGAGGTCCCAGATCCTCAGCGTCCTGTCGGCACTGGCGGACACGACGACGGAGCGCTTTCCGATCTTGCCGAAGGCGAGCCAGTTGACGTCGTCGCGGTGCGCGGAGACGACTCTGAGCAATCTGCGGCTCTTCAGGTTCCAGAAGCGGAGCGTGCCGTCACCGTCCCCGGTGATGGCGACCGGTGAGCCGTTCACCACGCCCGCCGCGGCGGAGAAGACCGCGATGGGGTGATGCCCGAGAACCCTGCTCTTGCGGGTCTTCAGGTTCCACAGGCGGACGGAGTGGTCGTAGCCGCCGGTCACCGCGTACGGCGTGCCGCCGAAGGTGACGGTGGCGACCGCGTAGACCTCGCCCCGATGGCCGCGGAGCCGGTGGAGCCTCTTGTGCTCGGCGGGGTCCCAGATCCCGAGCGAACCGTCCTGGCTGCCCGAGACCACCGTGGGCCTGCCCTTGACCTCGACCTTGGCGAGGGACTGTACGGCCTTGCTGTGCCCCTTGAGCGCCTTGCCGTCCTGACCGTCGAAGAGCACCGCGGCGGGCGGCATGGCGAGCGGCTCGGACGGCTCGGACGGCTCGGAGGCCGGCGCCGTCGTGAGGCTCTCCGCGGGGCCCGGGGGCAGGGCCTGCGAGGCGGCCGTGGAGGGCGGCGTGGCGGGAGTCGAGGGCGACGGCCTCCGCGTGCCGTCATCGGGACCCGGGGAGCTCGCCGTGGTGTCGCTCCGCATGCTCGGCACCGCCACCAGCACGGCGGTGGCCAGGGCCAGGGCTCCCACGAGCACCCCGGCGACGAGGGCGGCCCGTCTGCGCCGCGTCCCGTGCTCGCCGGGCGCTGCGGGTACCGGTTCACCGAAAAGGTCCGGGTGCCGCGGCGGTGGCGGGGGGTACGCCCCCTGCGGGGACGCGGCCTGCCGGCCGACGGGCGTCAGGTTGCCCGGGTAGCGCGCGGGTCCCGCCGGGGAGGCGAAGGGGACGGCCGCGGGCGGAGGAGCGGCCGGGGAGGTGCCCGCCCTGCCGCCCGGAGCGTGGCCGCGGGCCGCGCCGGACTCCCCCTGATCCGCCCCTGACGGCCGCACCCACAACGTCTCGGGAGCGGGCGGCGAAGGCGCGGGCGAGGCGGCGGGTGGAGGTTGTGGAGGCTCGGGAGCGGATGCCTCCTCCGACTGGGTGTCCAGAAGCGCGAACAGCACCTCGGAGGCGCTGGGCCGTTCCTCGGCCTGCTTGCTGAGGCACGAGGTGACGATCGGCCGCAGGGTGTCGGGGAGTTCGGACAGGTCGGGGTCCTCGTTCATCACCCTGTAGATGACCGCGGGCACGCTGTCCTGGCCGAACGCGGGCCGCCCGGTCGCGGCGAACACCATCGTCAACGCCCAGCTGAACATGTCGGAGGAGGGCTCGACCCGGTGCCCGGACACCTGTTCCGGCGACATGTAGGCGGGGGTGCCGACCACTCCGCTCGTCACGGTCATCGCCGAGTCGAGGGCCCTGGCGATGCCGAAGTCGATCACGCGGGGTCCGTCGGGACCGAGCAGCACGTTGCTGGGCTTGAAATCGCGGTGCACGATGCCCGCCCGGTGGATGGCGGCCAGCGCGGTCACGGTGCCGACCGCGAGCCGGTGGAGCACGTTGCCGCCGCGGGGGCCCTCGGCCTGCACGACCCGCTGCAGGGAGACCCCCTCCACCAGCTCGCTCACGATGTAGGGGCGGTCACCGTCCATGTGGGCGCCCAGCACCTGGGCGGTGCAGAACGGCGCCACCCGGCGGGCGGCGGAGACCTCGCGGAGGAACCGGTCGCCGTCCATGCCGGTGTCACTCAGCCTGGGGTGGAGCAGCTTGATCGCCACCATCCCCCCGTCGGGCCCCCGGCCCGCGTAGACCACCCCCTGCGCCCCCTCGCCGAGGCGGCCGAGCAGCCGGTAGTCGCCCAGTGACTCCGGGTCCTCCCTGCGCAACGGGTTCGTATCCGGCACCTGAGCCTCCCCGCCGTCCAGCCTGAGAACCGCCGCCACCCCCGAGTCACCAAAGATACGCAAATAACTAATTTTCAGGTAGATCATTCACGCTTCCGGCGTGTCCTTCTTAAGTCATAATCTTCGAAACAAATGGTGACCACGGTCACCCCTAGCTCGTGCGGAGACGCCCATGCGCCGAAGCTTCGGCACGCTCCTAGGTCTCAGCCTCATCACTCCGCTCGCGATCGCCCCCAGCGCCTCGGCCGCCACCGCGAACACGCAGTTCCCGGCTTCCCCCAGGGCCCTGGCGGCGACCTGGACGGACGTCTCGGCCGCGGCCCCGTCGGCGGCGAGTCTGGACAGGCCCTGGTCCGCTTTCAAGGTCTCGATTAAAGCCCCAAAACGGGTCAGAAGCGGCCAAGAGTTCATGTATACGATCAAAATCACCAATCGGGGACCGCAGAAGGCCGACTACTTCTACGTAGGCGGGACCCTCCTGCCGAAAGGCATCAGCAAGACCGTCTACTACAAGGGCCCGAAAGGCACCGACTGCGACTTCTACACCGACGGCTTCTGGTGCGTGACGCCGTGGATCCTCGGCAAGGGCGACTCGGAGACAGTGCGCATCTGGGTCAAGCTCAACAAGCGGACCAGGGGCACCGCGGTCGCCAAGCTCGGCGCCGACACCTGGAACGTCCCGACCGGAGGCGCGGACCTCAGCCGCGACGAGTGGAAGCGGCTGGCCTTCCCCCACTGGTACTACCTCAAGACGGTGAAAACCAAGATCGTCCACCCCACACCGCCCAAACCCAAGCGCAGTGGGGGCGGAAAGTACACACCGCCACCGCCGCCGCCTCCCCCGCCACCGCCCCCGCCGCCGGGACGGCGTGAGGAGAAGAAGGACACCTGACCTCGCAGCCGGTCAGGCCAGGCCGTTCCGCACCGCGTAGAGGGCGGCCTGGGTCCTGTCCTGCACGCCCAGCTTCATCAGCACGTTGGAGACGTGGGTCTTCACGGTCTTCTCCGCCACGGTGAGCCGTCTGGCGATCTCCCGGTTGGAACGGCCCGACGCGATCAGCGCGAGCACCTCGCGCTCCCGTTCGGTCAACGACGCCACCCGCCTGTCCTCCGGCGTGGCCGGAAAGGGCCCGGAGAGGGAGAGCATCGCCTCCGCGGCCTCGGGGGCGAGCAGCACCTGGCCGCCGTGCACCGCCCGGATCGCGTGCACGAGCGCCGCCGGTTCGATGTCCTTGTACAGAAAGCCCGCCGCGCCCGCCCGGATCGCCGGGGCCACGTCCTCCCGGTCGCTGACCGAGGTCAGCACGAGCACCCGCGGCGACAGTCCGCGCTCCCCCAGCAGGAGCAGCGCGCCGAGCCCGTCGAGGACCGGCATCTTCAGGTCGAGCAGCAGCACGTCCGGGGCGAGGGTCTCCACCAGGGCGACCGCCTCGGCGCCGTCGGCGGCCTCGCCGACCACGTCGAGGTCCCCCTGGAGGTCCAGGAAGGTACGCAGCCCCTGCCGGACGACCGGATGGTCGTCGGCGATCAGGACGCGGATCACGCCGGCACCTCCATCCGGACGAGCGTGCCGCACCCCGGCTCCGACCTCACCTGCACGTTGCCGCCGACGGCCTCCGCCCGATCGCCCATCGAGGCGATGCCCAGCCCCCGTCCCACGGCGGCGGCCACCTCGAATCCCGTCCCGTCGTCGCTCACCTCCAGAAACACGCGCCCGCCCTCGCAACCCAGCCGTACGCCGACGGCACGCGCCTTCGAATGCCTGGAGGCGTTGTGCAGCGCCTCCTGGGCCACCCGCAGCACGACCGCCTCGATCTCGGGTTCGAGGTCGCACACCGGAGCCTCCTCGAACGAGAACGAGGCCGGGTGGAGCCGGTCGAGCAGGCGGACGTGCTTGCGGAGCGTCTCGGCCAGGCCGTGCCGGTCGAGTTCGGCCGGCCGGAGCTCGACGATCACCGCCCGCAGTTCGGCCAGCGCCTCTCCCGCCAGCCGTTCCACCCGGTCGAGCTCCCGCACCGCCCGTACGGGGTCGCCGGCGACCAGCGACGCCGCGGCCCGCGCGGTGAGGCGCAGCGAGAACAGCTTCTGGGTCACCGCGTCGTGCAGTTCCCTGGCCATCCGGGTGCGCTCCTCCACCAGCGTGAGCTCCCGGCTCCGCTCGTACAGGCGGGCGTTGGTGAGGGCGAGCGCGGCGTGCGCGGCGAACATGGTGAGCAGCCGCTGGTCGGCCTCGGTGAAGCCGCCCGGGGCCCGCTTGTTGGACAGGAAGATGATGCCGAGCACCTCGTCCCCGTCGAGGATCGGCACGCCGAGGAAGTCCTTGAGCACCGGGTGGGCACGGGGCCAGGATTCGAACCGGGGGTCCCTGCGGATGTCGGGAAGCCTGACCGACACGCCCTCGCGCAGCATGGCGCCGAGCATGCCGTGCTGGCGGGGCGTGGGCCCGATCGCGTCCCACTCCTCGTCGGAGATGCCCTCGGCGACGAACTCGGCGAACGCCCCCTGGTCGTCGGGCACCCCCAGCGCGGCGTAGCGGGCGTCCAGCAGCCGCCCCGCCGACCGCACGATGACGCCGAGCACCTCCCGGACCGACAGATGCCTGGTCACCGCGAGGACGGCCGAGCTCACCGCGTGCAGCACGGCGTCCAGGTCCTCACTCTCGGAACTCTCGGAACTCACGGAACGACTCTAGACCCGGCCCGATGAGAGCTCGGAGCCACCGTTCGGCGGCGGCGTGCGAGGGAGCGGGCACGGCTCGATCCGTCACACGCTCGCTCACACCCACGTACCGGATGGTTCAGGGCATGGACACGCCGGGCGGGCCGGCACACCATACGAACGGAGGGGACCAATGCCGGTCATCAAGGTGAAGCGGCACTCCGCTGCAACCGGCGTCCGCTCGGCTGCTCGGCGCGGACATCGACAATCCCGCGCTGACCGAACTGCTCAACGGTTCCGAACCGGCCGTCCCGTCGAGGACGCGGCGCCGCGGGACCGGGTGAGAGAGGCGAGGACCGGGCCTCGGCGGAGACCCCGAGGCGTCGTCCGACCGCTCACCGTTCGGTCGGCCAGTCAGTCACAAGGAATCCACAAGTGGGCTCCCGCATGCTGATCGCAGTACCCAACGGGGGATCACCGAATTCCGAGTGGAGTAAAGAAATGCGCCGGCACCTGACCGCCTTCGCCGCCATCGCCCTGGCGGGAGGCATGCTGCTCACCCCTGGAACCGCTAACGCCGCGGCTCCCCGGATCACCGCCCCGCAGGGGGCGGTCCAGGCCGACAAGCCGCTCGCGCCGCTGAAGCTGACCGTCACCTACCCTCGCAGGGCCTGGGCGGGTGACTCGTACGTCTACACGCTCACGACCAAGAACGTGGGCAAGTGGTACACCGACATCGCCTACATCGGCGGCTACCTTCCCTCGCAGGTCTCCAAGGTCCGCATCATCCGCAAGCCCGCCGGGTCGTACTGCGAGATCTCCGGCCGCGAGGTGGGCTGCCTGCTCGACACCCTGAACCCCGGGAAGACGGCCACCATCAAGGTCAGGGTCTGGTTGAGGAACAGCGCCAGGGGCACCGCGACCGCCAATTTCGGCTCGGCCTCGATCGACGTCCCCGCGGGTGGGCTCGGCACCTTCGACATCCACGGCATCGACGTCGGCAGCGACGTCAAGTACGTGCGGGTGAAGACCCGGGTGCTCCGCTAGCCGGCCGATCGTTCCGCGCGTGTCACCGTCCCCTGAGGTCAAGGACGCGGCACGCGCGGATGGATTCGACCCGTTTTATACCCTGAAGTCCCTTTTCTGGATTTCCAGAAAAGGGACTTCTTCGCGATTCGGGTTCCGCACGGAACCCGGATCTCCACCCGGCGCGGGGTCCCGGTCCTTCCCGGGCTCAGGTCGTACCCGGGCCCGGCTCCCGCCAGGCGGGCCGGGAGGCGCGGTCACCACGCGCTTCGTGCCCCGCTCAACCCGACATCACGCCAGGCGTTCCACTAAATACATAATTGAATATTGATTTCTCCTCACATCTATATGTGTGATAAAACGCTGGAACTTTATGGGACGTTCCAGGCGTCCCCCAACCCTTCAGCTGGGAGACGTTTGATGCGCCACCCGATCTCCAGGATCGTCGCCCTTGCTCTGGTCGCCCCGCTGGCCGGTGGCATGCTGCTCGCCGCTCCCGCCTCGGCCGCCTCCACGCAGGCGCCCGCGGCGACGGTCAAGTCCGCGGCCGAACCGTTCTCCTCCTTCGCGGTCACGGTTTCCGCGCCGAAGAAGGCGAAGGCCGGCGGAAAGATCACTTACCGGATCAAGGCCGTCAACAAGGGTCCCTACGAGGCCGACGCCTTCTACATGGGCGGCCTGCTGCCCAAGGGTTCCAAGGCCACCGCGGTCTCCGCGCCCAAGGGCACGGAATGCGGCAACTACGAAGACGGTTTCTGGTGCTTCACCCCCTACGCCCTTGATATCGATGACTTCCAGGTCATCACGATCACGGTGAAGCTCGGCAAGAAGTCGGGGCGGACCGCCGAGGCCATCCTGGGCGTGGACACCTACGACCTCCAGACCGGCGCAGAGAACCTCTCCCGGGACGAGCTGGAGCGTCTGGGCACCAAGGGCTGGTACTTCGTGAAGAAGGTCAAGACCAAGATCGTGCGCTGACCGGGCCCGACGAGAAGGCGAGGAGCCCCGGCCTGTGACAGGCCGGGATGAACGGAGGCGCGGTCGGGCGGGGGCGCGGAACCCGCT